>DAIQOP010000182.1:0-7877 GCA_036787815.1 Actinomycetota bacterium | reverse complement strand
GTCGGGGTTCGTCGGGTGGACGCGTACGCGCGCGATCTGCCCGGCCTTCTCGAGGCCCACGTGCGTCCACGTCTTGCCGTCGTCGGTGGTCTTCCACACGCCATTGCCGGCCGAGACGTTGCCGGTCGCGTCCGGCCTCACGTACGCCGGCTACCTCGACGACGTGCGACCCGCGATCGCGTCGTCGTGGTGCACCGTCGTGCCGCTGCGCCGCGGCGGCGGCACTCGGCTGAAGGTGCTCGAGTCTCTCGCGCTCGGCACGCCCGTCGTGTCGACGGCGAAGGGCGTCGAAGGGCTCGATCTCGTACCGGGCAGGGAAGTGCTCGTCGCCGACACGGCGGAGGCGTTCGCCGCGACCGTGATCGATCTGATGGAGGACCCGCTGCGGCGCGATGCCCTCGCGACCGCCGGTCGCCGGGCCGTGGAGGAGCGCTACGACTGGCGACCGATCGCCCGCCGGTTCACGGATCTCGTGCGCGGCGTCGAAGCGCGCTCGTCCCGTCGGTGACGCCAGCGGTGCGGTAGCGCTCGAACACCTCCGTGCTCGACAGCTGCGGCGAATACCCGAACTCCTCCTTCAGCCGCGTGTTCGACAGCACCGGCCGGTAGCGGAGGAAGTCGACCTGCTCAGGGCCGTACTGGCTCAGGCGCAACGGGTGGAGCACGGTGAGCGCGGCCCGGATGAGCCACGCGGGCAACGGTGCGTAGTGCTTGCCGAGCCGGCGCGCGATCTCGGGCATCGTGGTCATGCCGTCACCGGCCAGGTTGAAGATCCCCGACGCGCCCTCGAGGATGCCCTTGACGAGGCAGGCGACGACGTCGCGGTCCCAGATGAACGTGAAGGGCGCGTCGGAACCGGCGACTCCGAGCACGACCTTCTTCTCGAAGAGATCGGTGATCTGATTCCGGGTCGTGTCGCCGAGGACGGCGCCGGGTCGGAAGACCAGCTGGCGGAGCTCCGGATGCTCGACACGCGCCCGCGCGAGCAGCTCTTCGACCTGACGCTTGTGGTCGGAGTACGCGAACTCGGGGTTCCCGCGTAGTGCGTCGTCTTCGGAGAGGGGCACGGGATTGTCGGCGTGGTAGCCGTACGCCGCGCCGCTGCTGGTCACGACGAGATGGCCCACGCCCGCGTCGATGCAGGCCCGCAGCACGTTCTCGGTGCCGAGCACGTCGATCGAGTGCGCGAGCTCACGTGAGCTTCCCTTCCCGGGATTGACGATCGCCGCGAGGTGCACGACGGAGTCGACCGCGTGCTCGCGCAGGAGGTCGCCGAGGGTGGGATCACGAACGTCGCCGGCGAGGTATACGACACCGCGCAGTCGATCCTCGACCGGTTCGTCGCGCACGTCGAGGGCAACGATCGTCGTGACGCCCGCGGCAGCCAACGCCTCGATGAGCTGACGGCCCAGGTAACCCCCGGCGCCCGTGACGAGCACCGAACGATCGGTGTGCGGGTCAGCCGTCACGGTGGCGTGTCACCCGGCCGGCTCCGCGTGCATCTCCTTGAACGTGAGCAGGTTCGGCGCGAACTTGTGGGCGATCGGGTCGACGTCGATGTGCACCACAGCGCATCGGCCGGCCGCCAAGCACCGCTCGAGCGCGGGTCGGAGCTCATCGGGGCTCGCGACGCGCTCGCCGTGCGCTCCCATGCTCTGCGCGAGGAGGTCCCAGCGGATCTCGCCCAGATCCGTGTTGATGTGCGCCTCATCGGGGAGCTCGCCATCGGTCAGGAGTCGATCGGCGTCGATGGCGAACTCCTGGTTCACCTTCACCATGCCCCACGCGCGGTCGCTCAGGACGAGGAAGACGACGGGCAAGTGGTTGCGTACCGCGGTCTCGATCTCCTGGGGATGAAATCCCATCGCGCCGTCGCCGGTGATGCAGTAGACCTGCCGATCCGGAAACGCCGCCTGTGCGCCCAGCGCCTGGCCCATGCACGCGCCGAGCATCCCGAACTTCCAGGTGGATAGCAGCGTGTGCGGAACTCGGGCCTCGTGGTAGAGGTTGGCCCAGATGGCGGTGTTGCCGCCGTCGATCACCAGCACCGCGTCGTCGGCGAAGACCTCCTGACAGATCGGCGCGACGTGTGCAGAGTGCATCGGTGCACCCACCACGCCACCCGCTGCGCCGCGGACCGCGTCGAGCGCCGCCCGGGCATCCTGGCGCGCAGCTGCGTACTCGCGCAGCTTGTCCTCCCGCTGGTCGGCTCGATGCGAGACGTCGCGCCCGGCCAGCTCGCCGAGGAGCGCGGCGAGGAATGCGCGAGCGTCCGCAACGATCCCGAGGTCGATCGGCTTGTTGAGGCCGAGCATCTGCTCATCGACGTCGACCTGGATCACCCGTTGCTCGGAGGCGGCGCGCCAGTAGGGCGGTTTGCCCCACCAATCGGTCTCGCCGAAGCGGGTGCCCAACGCGAGCACGACGTCGGCGTCGTTGCGCACCCGGTTGGTGAGCTCGACGTATGGCATCGGAACGGAGACGAGGGAACGCTCGTCGATCACGTCGCGCGCGCCCCAGCTCGTCGTGACCGGCGCGCGCAACAGCTCGGCCAGCGCCCGGAGCTCGACCGACGCGGCCGCGTGCAGCACGCCACTACCGGCGTGGATCATCGGGAGCTCGGCGCCGCCGAGCAGGTCGGCGGCGTGACGCACCGTGATCGGATCGGGCGTGACCGGCGCCTGCCGTCGGTAGCGCGCCGGCACAGGATCGGGCACGCCCGGTGTATCGAACTCACCGTTCAGCACATCCTCGGGGATGCACACGTGCACCACGCCGGGCCGACCCTGCCACGCGATGCGCAGGGCACGCCGGAGCATCTCCGGAACGCGCTCATAGCTCGTTGCCGCGCCGCTCCACTTCGTCATCGGTCGCGTCACCGCCACCTGGTCGAAGTACTGGTACGTGCCGCCGCGATCGGGCGCCACGATGGGCGAGCGGCGCCAGCTCGTGATCAGCAGGACACGGTTTCCCTCGCCGTTCTCGACCGCGATGCCGGGCAGCGCGTTGGCGACCCCGGGCCCGTTGCTGGCGATGCACACGCCGAGCCGACCGGTGAGACGCGCGTACGCGCCGGCCATGTGGACGGCGGTGGTCTCGTGACGCGGGGTGATGAGGCGGATCCCGTGGTCGCGCAACTTGGAGTAGAGCCCGAAGTAGGAGCCGTCGATGATGCCGAACACCGTGTCGACACCCTCGGCCTCGAGCATCTGCACCACGCGTTCCCCGCCCGGCATCCTGGTCATCTCGTTCCTCTTCCGCGCTCAGCCGCTCGTCGCGGAGACGGGCGTGTTGACGGGGTACCAGCAGGCGTATTCGTGGCCGGGAGTGTCGGCCGGCTGGAGCGGCGGCTCCTCCACCCGGCACCGATCGCGTGCGTACCGGCAGCGGGGCGCGAAGCGGCAACCCGGTGAGATCCGAAGGAGATCAGGTGGCCGCCCCTCGATCACCTCGAGGCGAGTGTGACTGGGCTGCGCCAGCTTCGGGATCGAGTGCAGCAGCGCCTCGGTGTAGGGCATGCGCATGTCGGCGAAGAGCGCGCGAGTGGGGGCCCGCTCCACGATCCGTCCCGCGTACATCACCGCGATCTCGTCGGCGCGCCCCGCCAGGACCCCGAGGTCGTGCGTCACGAGGATCATCGCCATGTACCGCTCGCGTTGCTGCGCCTGGAGGAGATCGAGGATCTGCGCCTGGATGGTCACATCGAGCGCGGTGGTGGGCTCGTCGGCGAGCAGCAGCTTCGGGCCGCACGCGAGCGCGATGGCGATCATCACCCGCTGACGCATTCCGCCCGAGAGCTGGTGCGGGTACTCGCGCAGCCGGCGCTCGGGCTCGGGTATGCCGACCGAGCGCAGCAACGCGAGCGCGCTCGCGCGGGCGTCGTCGCGCGGCACGGTGAGGTGCTGGTGGATCGACTCGGTGATCTGGTGCCCGATACGCATGACCGGGTTCAGCGAGGTCATCGGGTCCTGGAACACCATCGCCATTTGCGCGCCCCAATAGGGCCGCATCTCCCTGGGTGCCAGCGCGGCGATCTCCCGGCCCGCGAAACGGATCGAGCCGTGCCGCTCGACGCCGCGAGGCGGCAGCAGCCCGATGATCGAGTGGGCGAGCACCGTCTTGCCGCAACCCGACTCGCCGACCAGGCCCAGCGTCCGGCCCCGGTCGAGGTTGAACGACACGTCCTCGACCGCGTGTACCCGACCTTCGGGCGTGAGGAAGTGGGTCGTGAGCCCCGTCACCTCGAGCAGCGGGCCCTCGTGCGTGTCCTCGAAGCGCTCGGGCGCGTTCACAGCGCGGCCTCGAGGACGTCGAACCGGGCGCGGATCGCGTCGCCGAGGAAGTTGAGCGCGAGCACGGTGAGGAAGATCGCCGTTGCGGGAGCGAGCACCACCCACGGTGTGACCTCGAGATCGGAGCGACCCGCGACGATCATCGTGCCCCACGTGATGGTGCCGGTCTTCACGCCCGCGCCGAGCAGGCTGAGCCCACCCTCGGCGACGATGGCGACGCCCACGCCGAGCAACGCGACGGAGAACATCGCGGGCAGCACGTTGGGCAGGATCTCGCGCACGATGATTCGCCCGTTGCGCGCGCCCAGGGCGCGAGAGGCGAGCACGAACTCGCGTTCCGACCACGCCAGCGTGTTCGCGCGCGTGATGCGACCGAGTTGCGGGATGGCCACGAGTCCCAGGGCGAGGATCATGTTGCGAACCTCGGGCCCGAAGAACACGGTGAACGCGAGGGCCAGGATCAGCGCGGGGACCGACAGCATCACGTCGAACGCTCCTGCGACCAACGCGTCGATCCGGCGCCGGTAGTAACCGCCGAGCAGTCCGAGCGCGCCACCGACCACGAGGCCGATTGCGATCGCGCCGAGCCCGATGAGCAGTGAGGCCCGCGCTCCGTACACGACGCGGGCGAGCACGTCACGACCGTTGGAGTCGCCTCCGAGGAGCGCCGCGGCCGACGGTCCCCGGCGTGCAATCGACGCGTTGCTCGCCGCGGGGTCGGCGAACGGCAGGATGGGTGCGAGCAGCGAAGACCCGACCAGCAGCACCATCCAGCCGACCGCGATCCAGCCGCCGACACCGAAACCTCGGCGTCGCGCGCGAGACGGCGAACCAACGGCTGCGACTTCGGCCTCGAGCTCGTCGAGCTCCGAGCTACGCGGTGACTCGTCCATGCCGGATCCGTGGGTCGAGGACGCTGTACAGGAAGTCGACGCTGAAGTTGATGAGCACGTAGCCGACGGCGATGAGCGCGACGTAGCTCTGGAGCGCCACGTACTGCTGGCCGATGATCGCCTTGTAGATCTCGGTGCCGAGCCCGGGCAGGCTGAACACGGTCTCGACCACCACGGCACTGCCCACCAGCGTGCCGATGTTGAGGCCGGCGAAGGTGAGCAGCGTGAGGCTCGACGGCCGGAACGCGTGGCGCCACAGGATGCGCCGGTTGGTCACGCCCTTCGAGCGCGCGGTCTTCACGAAGCCCTCTTGGAGCGTGGCGATCATGTCGCTGCGCAACAGCCGCATGTACAGCGCGATCTGCCCCGCCGCGAGCGAGATCGTGGGCAACGCCATCGAACGGAAGTGTTGGACCGGATCGGCGCCGAACGCGACGTACTGCCCGGCGGGAAGCCAGTGCAGCTTGGCGCCCACGAAGTACGCGAGGTAGAGGCCGAGCACGAAGCTCGGGATCGACAGGAGCCCGAACGCCGACGCGTTGACGATCTTGTCGAGCCATGTGCCCGCCCGGTACGCGGTGAGCACGCCGAGGGGGATCGCCACGAGCAGGGCGAGCAGCTGCGCGTAGAGGATGAGCAGGAGCGTGACCGGCGCCGCGCTCGACAGCACCGTCGACACCGGTGTGCGCGACGGGTACACCTTGCCGAAGTCGCCGGTCGCGAGACCGCCGATCCACAAGCCGTACTGCTGCAGGGCCGGTTTGTCGAGGCCGATCTCCTTGCGCAGCTGGGCGCGCTGCGCGTCGAGGTTGGTGCCGTACGGGATCATCTTCTTCACGGGGTCGCCGGGGAAGAGCCGGACGAGCATGAAGGTTCCGAACGTCACGAGGAACAGCACGACCACGAGACGGACGAGCTTTCCGGCGATGAGGCGCATCGGTACCGCGCTCAGGCGGGGCGGCCGGTCGCGCACGTCATTTGCCCACCCAGATCCCGGTCGTCGGATGCAGACCGGCGAGGATCGGGAACGGCTTGCTGCCGTCGGGGAGCGGTGGGCCGAGGATGCCGTGCACGTTGGGACGCGTCGCAATGCCCCAGTCGACGTACCAGGCCCACACGTTCCAGATGTTCTTCGCGAACTCCCTCGTGATGCCCTGGTATGCCGCGGCGCGCTGCGCAGGATCGGCCGTTGCTCGGCCCTGCTCGAGCAGGCGATCGATCGTGGGGTCGTTGATCTTGCCGAAGTTGGTGAGCTCGCCGCTGTGCCACCAGACGTACTGCGTGTCGGGATCCTCGCCGGCGTGGTTGCGCCAGAGCAGCACGTTGTAGTCGCCCGAGATCGCCGTGCTGATCTCCGCGGTCTGATCCACGATGCCGATGTCGGCGCTGATGCCGGCCTTCTCGATCTGTTGCTTCAGGAGGTCGGCCTCGTTGCGGTTGTCACTGTCGGGCAGGATCACGAACTTGACCTTGAACTGACCGCCGTGCGCGGCCTTCACCTCCGCGACGAGCTTCTTCGCCTTCGCGAGGTCGTGCTTCGGGAAGCCGGGGTCGGCGACGTACCCGGGAACGCCCTTGTCGAAGGGCCCGTTGGCGACCGTCCCTCGGCCCAGGTTGCGGAGCTTGTTGATCTCGTCGCGGTCGAGGGCGAGCGCGAACGCCAGGCGGGCCTTGGGGTCGTCGAACGGCGGCTTGCCCGCGTTCAGCAGGTAGTAGCGGTTCTCGCGGCCCTGGGTGCCGATCGTGAGCTTGATCGCGCCGCTGTCGGCCTTCTGTTGGAGCTGAGCGAGATCGGGCTCGAATTGGGTGTGCATGATGTCGAGCTGCCCGGCCTCGAGCTGGGTGATTCGCTGCGCCGACTCGACGACGCCGACGAACGTGATCGCGTCGAGGTAGGGCAGCTGCCTGCCGCCGGCGTCCTTGCGCCAGTAGCCCGTGTTCTTCACCAGCTCGACGGGCGCGCCGGGGGTCCAGCTGCCTTTGAGCTTGAAGGGCCCGGTCCCGATCAGCTTGCTCGGGCACGTCTGATTGTCGGTGAGCTGGGCCTTGGCCATCATGCCCATGCGCCCGAAGCTGAAGAGGTAAGCGGGGAACGCCACCCATGGCGACGACATCTTCACGACGACGGTTGCGGCGTCGGTCACGGTGACGTCGGTGACGGTCCTGAGCACCAGCGAGAACAACGAGGAGCTGATCTTCGGGTTCTTGCCTCGGTAGGAGTCGAGGTTCAGCTTCACGGTACCGGCGTCGAGCGGGGAGCCGTCGGTGAAGGTGATGCCCGGCCGCAGCTTGATCGTCCATTCGGTGAAGTCGGCGTTGGGAGTGACCGACTTGGCGAGATAGGGGACGTACACACCCTTGTCGTTGGGCCACGTGAGCGGGTCGTAGATCGAGACGGCCACCATCACGCCGGATATCGCGAGCTGTCCGGACGGGAGGCAGAAGCCCCCGCCGGTGTCACTCTCGAGCCCGTAGACGACCTTGCCGCCGGGCGTGGGCGTACCCGAGTCGGCCGTCGTGCCCGACGACTTCGAGCTGCTCTTCCCGCTGCTGCCACCGCACGCGCCCGCGATGATGGCGAGTGCCGCGACGAGGGCTACGAGACGATGACGTTCCACGCGATCACCGTTCCTTCATGAGTGTCATGAGTATCTGGCCTCGACGCCACGCGACTCGCCGTGGTGGGCGACCG
>DAIQOP010000181.1:0-7881 GCA_036787815.1 Actinomycetota bacterium | reverse complement strand
CGCTGGGGCGGTTCGCCACGAACGGGATCTCGCTGAGACGCGCCAGTTGCAGACTCGGCAGGTCGAAGGTGGCGACGGCCGAGCCGACCGGTCTGCCGAAGAAGCGGTCGAGGAACAGGCGGGTGAGGAACACGTAGAGACGGTTGCCGACGACGACCGCGGCACCCGGCCAGTAGACGGAACCGTCTTGTTGCGGAGGGACGATCCAGCTGCGCGAGCCGGCCCCCGCCGTGTCCACGAGCACGAAGCAGTTCCCCGACTGCACCCACGCCGAGTTGTTCCCGAACGACACGAGCGGTCCGGCGCTGCCATCGGCGTTGAGGTTGTAGTAACCGGTGTCGCCGAAGACGAAGAACCGCCGACCGTCGGGAAGGCGCACGACCGACGTGACGTCGCCCACACCGAAGCTCGCGTTCCGCCCGTTCGCGACGAGTTGATAGTCGGCCGGGGATGCCGGCGAGTGGGGAAGGCAGCGCGCCGTGGTCGCGTCCGCGGTCGGCGCGCCCGGCCCGAAGGTGGCGAGCGCGATCGTCAACGCGCCGACGAGGGTGCGATTCACACGGCCGCGCTCGCCGCCGCCTTGCCCAGGTCTTCGAAGGCGCGATCGATGCCGAACGCGATCTTCTCGATGTCGGGCGCGCCGTCCCAGTCGCCGGTGATGCCGAAGTACACATCGCCGCAGTACGACCAGATCGCCACCCCGACGCGAATGTGCCCGGCGATGGGAACGTAGGGATACGCCGCCTGCATGCGGCGACCGCACACGTAGAGCGGCACCTGCGGGCCGGGAACGTTCGTCGCGACCGTCTGCACGATCTCCTGGGAATGCACGATCGCGCGCGCGAGCGCGGCGGCGACGACGGGGGGCGCGAAGTCGCTGATCCCCACCACCGCGGCCGAGGCGTCGACTTCGTGCGACTGCTTCAGCGTGTCCATGTGCGCGCGAACCGCGCCGAGGCACTCGATCGGGTCGCCGACTCCGACAGGCAGGCGCGCGTAGACCGCCGACACGCGGTTGTCGAACAGGCCGCGTGCATCGGCCGCCCGCATCGACACCGGGATGAGCGCCGTGACGGTGCGGTCCTCGACCGGCTCTCCGCGATCGAGGAGGAGCTCGCGAAAGCCGCGGGAGACGGCGGTGAGCACGACGTCGTTCACCGTGCCGCCGAACGCATGGCGCACGGTCTTGATGTCGTCGAGCGACACGTGGGTGCGGGTCCAGCGGCGGTGCGGTCCGATCGGCCCGGTGAGCGACGCACCGGCCCGCGGCGAGGGCGCGAGCAGATGCTCGAGTCCCACGGCGATGTTGCGCACGCGGTCCCACGCCCGCGCGGGGTGGAGCGCGGCGCCCGCGAGTCCCGTCGCCACGCCGCCCACCGACTCCAACGCCATGCAGACGGTCACCTGCCCGAGACCGAGGCGCGAGGGTTCGCGCGCCGGTGCCCACTCGGCGGTGGGATGGAGGGGTTCGTCGGGCCGGGGATCCATGATGACGCCGAGCAGGTCGGTGCCCGCGATGCCGTCGACCATGCAGTGGTGGACCTTCGACAGGATCGCCCAGTGATCGTCGGGAAGCCCGTCGATCACCCACATCTCCCACAGCGGCCGGTTGCGGTCGAGGGGCTGCGACATCACGCGGCCCACGAGCACCTCGAGCGCGCGTCGCTCGGCGTGCGCGGGGAGGGCCGTGACGCGGAGGTGATAGTCGAGGTTGAAGTGGATGTCGTCGATCCACAGCGGCCGACCGACGCTGAAGGGCGCTTCGCGCACGCGTTGGCGGTGCCGCGGGACGAACTGGAGCTTCGACGCCACGAGCGCACGGACGTCCTCGTACGGCGGCGGTGGCCCCTCGAAGATCCCCACCGAACCGATGTGCATGTGGTTCACGGAGTCTTCTGCCGCGACGAAGACCGCGTCGAGACCGTTCATGCGTTCCATCGCGTCCTCCCCTCGTGCACGCTTCGACGCGAACACATCACCTGCGGCGGAGCAAGGGCCGAACGACCCTGCCGCGCGGCTATCCGGTGGCGGCCGCGACTTGCGGACCCGACTCGACCTCGCGGAGGAAGGCCGCGATCTCGCCCGTGAGGCGCTCGGGCGTGACCCGCAACTCGAGGATCGACCGCGCCGGCAGCAGCCGTCCCTGCGGCACCAGGTCGACGAGCCGCGTGGCGTCGCTGAACGGGTGGATCAGATCGCTGGTGTGGGCGATCACGAGCATCGGCACGGCGATCGCTCGGCGCTGCTCGACGGTCGGTGCGACCGGTCCGGTCAGGATGCCGTGCAGGACGGCCTTCACGACCTCGGGTGGCGTCGAGAGCGCTTCGAGCACGCTGTCGATCGAGCCCATGCCGGTGCGCGGTACCCGACGGAGGAGCCGGGCGACGAGGCCTGACGGGCCGCTCGCATAGTGCATCGCGAGCAGCAGCGGCGTGAACAGCAACGCGGCCGTCGGCACCGCCCATTCGAGCACGGGCATCTCGAGCAGGAGACCGGAGGTGCGTTCGGGTGCGCGGACGACGACCTGGAGGCCGACGTCGGCGCCGAGAGAAACGCCGCCGATCACGGCTCGGTCGACCCCGAGATGGTCGAGGAACGCAACGACCTCGTCGGCGTAGCTGTCCATCCGGTACGCGGAGGCCTGCAATGGCTTGTCGCTGCGGCCGTGCCCGAGGAGATCGAGGAGCGCGACGCGGACGCCCTGCTCGGCAAGCGCTTCGGCGAGCCCGCGGTTCATCTGCGAGTCCATCAAGAGCCCGTGCAGATAGACCAAGGTCCGGTCGCCGGAGCCGTGCAACTCGTAGCCGAGACGCGAGCCGCGGTACTCGAACGAGCCAACCTCGACCGGCGGGGGCATCGTCTTGGCTCGTCGTCAGGTGCGCGGGGATCGCCGGGTGCGCGACGTGAACGCGCTCCGGGCCACCCACGGTCGATCGTGGGCCGGCTCGAGGGCGGGATGCGCTTCACGCGGTGGCGCCAGGTCGTCGAGCTCCTCGCTGCCGCGGCCGCGGCAACTCGTGCACAGCCCTCGCCGCACGTCGGCCCTTCCTCCGCAATTCCGGCACTTCTTCACGACAGTTCCTCCCGAGTCACTCGAGCGACGCACCTCGTGTGTTGCGTCGAGCCTCGCTCCCGAATTCTGCGCGCCGGTGTCTCGCTCCCGACAGAGTCGGAGGTCACATGACGCTCGGGCGAGTCGCGGAACAGCGACGGCCGCTTCGGCGTTGTAGCAGTAGGAGCCGGGCGCGGCTGTGAGTGTCTCCCCACACCGCCCCGTTGCCGCCCCGGCTCCGCTGTCTTGTCAGGGGGTCGGGATGACCGCGCCGAGCTCGTATCCACGCGTGCCGCGCGCGACGCCGAGGAAGAACGCGCCGGTGGCCGCGTGCAGCACGGCTCCCGAGCCGTAGTAGCGCGCGTCGCCGAACGAGAACACTCCACCGTCGGCGGCGAGGAGCCAGTAGCCCCGGCCTGCTCGTGTGCTGCCCATCCCGACGACGGGTTGATTCAGGTGCCGGGCGCCGGTCGAGCCGTGGTAGCGCGCGTCGCCGAACGAGAACACTCCACCGTCGGTCGCCACCAGCCAGTAGCCCCGCCCCGACGGCGTGGCGTGCATCCCGACGATCGGCCGATTGAGCCGCCGCGCAACGGTGCTTCCGCGGAAGCGCGCGTCGCCGAAGGAGAAGACACCGCCGTCGGCGGCCAGGAGCCAGTACCCGCGTCCCGACGGTGTCGCGCTCATCCCGACGATCGGTCGATTCAGCCGAACCGCACCCGTGGATCCGTAGAAGCCCGCGTCGCCGAACGAGAACACGCCCCCGTCGGCCCCGACGAGCCAGTAGCCCCGCCCCGACGGTGTCGCGCTCATCCCGACGATCGCGGCGCGCGGGCGGGAGCGCAGTGATCCGTACGAAGGGGTCGTGCGTCCCGGCTCGCCCTCACCGTCTGGCGTCGCGAACCAGACGCGCGAGCCGCCCGGCGATGCGACCATCGCCGCCGGCGCCTCGCTCACGGCCGCGCTCGATTGGAAGCGCGGTCGGGAACCGTCGAACGATTCGACCACGGGCGTACCGCCGTCCAGGGAAGCGAGGGTCGTGAAGAACAGGTCGGCGAATGCCTGCGCGCCGGGCGCGCGCAGGTGCGGTCCCGCGCCGTACAGCGCGCCCGCGGTCGCCTCCGACACACCTGCCCAGTCGGCGAGCCGGAGGTTCGACCAGCGCGCCGACGCGGCGTGGAGCACTGCGTTGGCCTCGGGAACCCACGACGCGAACGGCGTCATCGTGTACCAGACGACGTGGCGCGCTCCTGCGAGGGCGCGCATGACGGCATCGATGCGCGACGCGAACTGCGCGGGTACCTGTCCGTCGTTGTTCCCGAGCGCGACGACGACCACCGGTGGGAACGAGCCCCGCATCGACGCGAGGATCGACGCCCCCTGAGCCGTCGTGCGACCCACCTGGGCGTCGACGGTGACGGCCCAACCGTGCGCCGGTGCCTGCCGTTCGATCGCCGGCGCGGCTCCCACCGTCACGCTGTCGCCGATGACGAACACGCGGCGCGGCGTGACCGCGTCGGTGCGGACCGGGAAGGCGGCCACGGCCGACACGAGCACGACCACGGCGCATCCGACGCGTCGCGACCACGCAGGAACCGCCCGAAGCCCCGCCCGCATCCCGCCCTTCTTGCCTCACCGAACCGAGCTCGCTCACGACCGTCCCTGGTCGCGCCCCCGGTTCCCGCCCGTGCCCCTTCGCCCCGCAACACCACTCCGCGCGCTTGCGAGATCACATTGTGTGCTCGGAGCGGCTCGGCGAGTCAACTCGTGGCGGCGGGAGCCGCACGGGGCCGCGAAAGGGTCCTTCGGCCCTGACCGGTTGCTGACGCCGTTTCTACTGTGATGCCATGCTCGATGAGACTCGTCTCGAGACCCGCGCAGGGGAAGCGACCGCCTGGAAATCGGCGGCCTGGATGGAGGTCACGGAGGAGCGGGGGGCGCTCGTCCTCGACGTCTGCGGCGTCCTCGACTCGGCGGGTAGCTCGGCGATCGCGCCGTATCTGATGGCCGGCGTCGTGTCGGCGCCGAGCGTGACCATCGACCTCCGCAAGCTCGCATTCTGCGATGCCTTTGGGCTGGCTCTGCTCGACCGGGCGGTCGAGCGCGCGCAGGCCGCGGGCACGCGGATCCGGGTCACGAACCTCGAGCTACCCGAGCGGCGTTCAGGTCCCGAGGTCGGCGCCACCGGCGCGCAACGCGGCGCGTAACGCGTCGATGTCGACGCGCCGCACATCGCCGCCGGCGGCGGCGGCGATCGCGGCCGCGGTGCCGGCCGCTTCACCGGTCGCCATCGCCGCGGGGATCTCCTTGGTCGCCTGGTGCACGTATCGAGTCGCGGAGATGCACCGGCCCGCGACGAGCAGGTTCGTCGCCGCGGCGGTGGTGAGGCAGCGGTACGGGATCTCGTACACGACGTTGCGCTTCGTCCAGTGCCCGGTGCGCGCGACGGTGTCGGCGAACTGCACGTCGCCGTCCTCCTTGGCGAGCACGTGGTCGCCGACGAGGCGCCGGCTCTCGGTGATGCCCAGCATGCGCGCGTAGTCGTCGAGCCACGCGCCGGCGAAGCGAGGGTCCGACGCCTTCAGGTTGGCGAACGCGGCCGCGGCGCCTTCGCGACACGCCAACTCCGCGCGCGTCATGTCGTCCGGATCGCAGGCATCGACGCGCTCTTCGTGCGGTCCCCACGGCACGAGCACCCGACCCGCGTCGACGGTCTCGAACGCGAATCCCGCCGGCGCGCCGTCGACGCCACCGACGCGGAACCACAGGTGGGGCGGAATCGAGACCTGCTCGAACTCGGCTCCGGCCGCGACGAACACATCGCCGTCGCCGGACGTGTCGATGACGACGCGCGGAAGGATCGCCTCCCTGCCCTTCTTCGACTCGACGAGCACTGCGGTGACCGCGCCGTCGGCGAGCCCGACCCCCGCAAACCACGTATGCAGCCGCAGCCGCACCCCCGCGGATCGCAGCGTCGAGAGGGCCACGTCGACGAACGCGTCGGGATCGAACGCCACCGAGTACCGCACCGATTCGGGCGCACCCCACACCAGGCCCCACCCGCGCCAGCCGGCGACGAGCTCGGCGTCCTCGCTGCCCCATTGCTCGCGCGGCGGGAAGCGGGCGCGGCCGAGTGCCGCCAAGCGGTCGACGAACTCCTGGCAGAGTCCGGCCACGACCTGGTGGCCCGCGCCGTCGTCGAGGGTGAGCAACAGGTTGATGAGGCCCACCGTGGCCAAGCCGCCGATCGCCGCCGATCGTTCGATCAGCCAGGTGTCGGCACCACCCCGCGCCGCGGCGACCGCGGCCGCCACACCGGCGGAGCCGGCACCGACGACCAACACGTCGGGCCGGCCGATGACCGGGACGTCGCGAGCCGGCTCGTGCCACGAATCCACCGCACCATCATGGCCGTCGCGACCTCGTGCGGAATACCGGCGAAGAACCCCTGCTCGCGGCGCTGACACGCCCTTCTCGCGACCGATCGCCTAGCTTCGCGGATTCCAGCCCCGATGCCGCGCGGCCCAGCCGACGCGTGGCGACGTCGAGCACACGCGACGCAGCGCCGTCACGCGACCGAACGACCCGTTCCCATGAGCAGGTCGAGCGACGCGGTCACGCCAACTCATGGAGGAGACGCCCGTGCAGAACGGATCCCGACTGCCTCGATCATCCGTCGCCGTGCTGCTGGCTCTGGCCGCGGCGCTCGCGATGATCGTGCTCCCACTCGGCACGCAGTCGAGCTCCGCCACGCAGACCGCTGTGGCGCCCGCCGTCGCGGCGACCGGTGCCGGAAGCCAACAACCCGGAATCGCGTTCGAGTCTGCGGCCCAGATGGGGAAGGATCTCGACGCGATCGTGGCAACCGGCATGACGTGGGTGCGGGCCGACTTCTTCTGGTCGAGCATCCAGGCCGCGGGCCCGACTTCGTTCGTGTGGGGACCGACCGATGCCTTCGTGAAGGCCGCGAACGCGCGCGGCCTCAAGATCCTCGCCCTCGTCGCGTACGCGCCTCCGTGGGCGCGCAGTGGTACCTCCGACTACTCCCCGCCGAAGGATCCGCGCGACTACGCCAACTTCGTCGGCGCCGCGGCTCGCCGGTACGCGCCGAGCGGTGTGCACGCATGGGAGATCTGGAACGAGCCGAATCTCGCGATGTTCTGGTATCCGAAGGCCGACTCGGCCGCGTACAGCGCGTTGCTGAAGCGCGCGTACCCGGCGATCAAGGCCGCGGACCCGAAGGCCGTTGTGGTGAGCGGCGGTCTCGCACCCGCAACCGACACCGCGAAGGACCGCGCGCCGATGACGTTTCTCTCCGAGGTGTACGCGCACGGTGGCGGCGGCAACTTCGACGCCGCCGGCTACCACCCGTACTCGTTTCCGTATCCACCGATGTACAAGGCCGACTGGAACACCTTCTACCGCACCCCCGACTTCCACTCGATCATGACGAAGCACGGCGACGGCGCGAAGGCGGTGTGGGGGACCGAGATGGGCTACCCGACCGGCACGAGTAGCCGGGCCGTCAACGACCAACGCCAAGCCGACGATCTCGTCGCGGCAGTCAAGCAGTGGAAGGCGTGGAACTTCACCGGCCCGCTCATGCTCTACACCGTGCGCGATTCCTCGACGAACAAGGCCGACGTCAACGCGAACATGGGCATGTACACCGTCGCGGGCAACCCCAAGCCGGCGTTGGTAGCCGCACCGCCGTCCCCCGAGAATGGTGCTCCTGTATTGCCCGCAACGGTGTTGATGATGCCGTTAGTGTCCACCTTCCGAATGAGGTTATTATGGGTCAGCTGGGCAAAGTGTGGGTGAAAATGGAG
>DAIQOP010000180.1:4980-7891 GCA_036787815.1 Actinomycetota bacterium | reverse complement strand
GCGGAGCACATATGGCGGTTCCGCCCAAGCGGAACCACCGAGGTGGTCTGGTGGGCTTCGGTCGAGGTGGCGCGAGACCGTCGATGCGGTCACCGGCGACTCTCATTCCAGGGCCGGCCGCGTCCGCCGATTGCCGTCATCCGTGCCGACCGGCCTGGGGAGTCGGTGCGCTGCGGTCGAGAGCGTCGACGCTATCGGTTGCCCCGCGCACGTTGTTCTGTCTTGGGTCGCATGGCATCGATCGGGCAGCCCCGACCTCGAACGCGTCTCGCGGCTGAATGGTGAGAACTTGATCGCGCCTTCGAAGCTCACCAAGAAGCCCACCAAAAGGCCCACCAAAAACCCGTCAGTCCAGGTCACAGCGTCGCGCTCCGGGAGACTTCGGCCCGCGCCGCATCGACGCCGACGAACGCGGGCTCGCTGTCGTTGCCATCGCGGTGAACCGGCCTTGCTCACCACGACTCACAAGAATCGACGTCGGGAGCGCGGGACCGACCCTCTGCTGCGATTGGCCGGCGTCGGCGAGCGCGACCAGCAGTTGGGGAGCTCGCTGATCTCGTGGTGAAGCGTCCGGGGTTAGGGCCGGTCTGCTGCTTCCCACGCGCGGTGTCCGGCGAGTGTCCGACTCCACAGACGGTCGAGCGCTTCGGGTGCGCTGCCGTCGAAGCGAAGATCAAACACGTCGGTGAGCACCGCGAACCACTCATCTCGTTGTGTCAGGGGCTCGCCGGAGCTGGCGTCGCGGCCGATGCGCGTCAGGACAAGACCGCGTATGACGTCGACACCGGTCGCGTCTCGGCGTTCGGCCATGGCGACTTGCACGAAACCCGAGTCCGGCGATGTCGACAGCCATTGATGCTTCGAGGTGAACTCGCCTCGTTTCGCGTCGGTTGTCGTCCAGCCCATGCCGACGAACCCTCCCGCCGGGTCATGCGTCAGATGCCACTCGCCGACGCGACCTGGGAGCTCTTCGAGGACGAGACGGAACGGCTCCTGCACATAGGCGCCCGCGGCGAGTGGCAACGCCTCGTGCAACGCGTCGCCCAGCCCGGCGTCGACATACCAGATCCCCGACTGGCTCTCGCCCGTCGGTAGACCAGAGACCGTGAGCACGAGATGGTTTCCCGCCGACTCGGCGTCCGGCCCGGCCCCTCCGTGCACGCCGCCCACATGTCGGCGGACGGCGTAACCGAGCGATCGCAACAACTCACCGAACGCGCCGTTCAAGTGGTAGCAGTACCCACCACGACCATGCAGCGCAATGCGCACCACTGCATCGAGAGGATCGATGCCCCATGGCTCGCCGGCATGGATCCACATCGTCTCGTACGGCACTCGCTCCACCTGGCGGCGGTGGAGTCGTTGCAGTGCTTCGACCGACGGCGGCTCAGCGTCCAGGCCGAGCCGCCGCAGGTAGGCAGCCTGGAGCTCAGCATTCATCGGTGCCGACAAGTTCCACAAGCCCCGAAGTCTCGCGTCCACCAGCCGACTGCGTCACGTCGATCGCAGTGGTCGGTTCGAAGGCAGTCGACCACCGTGTGCGATTCAACCGCTGGGAAGGGGAAATCGTCCGCGCCTCAGCGGCTCTATGGGACTCGTGCCCTTCAGGTCGTCCTTCCTTTCAGGTCGTCCTTGCCTGGGACGATGAGATGAGAGTGACGTGAGGAGCTGGGCTGTCGCCGACGCCGCGTCGTTACTCACGCGGATGGCGCGTTGACCGATGCAGAGAGGTGGGCAGGCGCCGATGAGCCGAATCGGTGCGCGCGGCGAGGACCGGGGGCCGTTACGAGCGCGCCGGCGGATCTGGATGTTCTGCGCGGTCGGGTTGGTTGCGATCGCGGGTTCCGCGGTCATCAGCTCGATCCCGTTGCTGCGGGTGCGCAGCGAGGTTGATTCTCTCCGTGCCGACGATCTGGCCTTTCAGCAGATCGCGGATTTGCACACGTCGTTGGCGGATCTTCAGATCTTTGTGGAGCCGCGCTTGGCGGGCCTCGCGGCTGCGTCACCGTCGGACATTGCCCACGCTGGAGCACTTGGTGTCGCGGTGTCGGCCGACGCGCACGCGGTCGCGACGACCTTGCCGGCGATGGGTCTGATCGGCACTGCCGAGGACTTCAAGTCCGCTGGGGCGGCGTTCAAGAAGGCGACGGCGGGCCTGGGTCTGGTTGCTTCGGGGCGGCAGACTGCCGTTGTTGTCGCGGCGATCGCCGCGGAACGGGTGGCGTTCGCGCGGCTGTAGGCGGTGACCGCGACCGCGGAGAGGCAGATGCGCAGTGTCAGAGATCTCGACCTGCAGCAGGCCGATACGAATCTCGTCGGCGGTCACGTCGTGGTTCTCGTCGTGGACGCGCTGGCAGTTGTCGCAGCGTTGTTCGCAGCCTTCGTGTTGGGTCAGCGGGCGCGACGGCGGGAACAGCGAGATCGCACCGACGCGCACCGCCAGGCGTTCGACACATCGCTGCAACGTGCCCTGGAGATGTCGAAAGCGGAACCGGACGTCTACGGCATCGTGAGTGTGGCGCTGCCGGAAGCGGTCCCGCGTCTCCAGGTCGAGATGCTCGTCGCCGACTCGAGCCGCGCGCATTTCCACCAAACGCTCAACGCCGGCAGCGGCGACACGGAAGAGCGCAGTGGCTGCGGGGTTGTGTCGCCACTCGATTGCCCGGCGACGGGGCGGGGCCGCACCCTCGTGTTCCCGACGAGCCGTGCCATCGACGCCTGTCCCTACCTCCAGAGGCGTCCCTCGGGCGCTGTGCCGCGGCCTGCGCGCCGATCAGCATCGCGGGCAAGACGGTTGGGGTGATGCACGCAACCGGACCCGACAACGAGCCGCCGACCGAAGCCGACCTCTACTACCTCGAGAGCACGGCGCGTCAGGCGTCCGAACGCATCGGACTGCTGCGTGCCTTCG
>DAIQOP010000180.1:4160-4970 GCA_036787815.1 Actinomycetota bacterium | reverse complement strand
CCCGCTGACGGGACTGTTGAACCGCCGCAGCCTCGAAAACCAAGTGCACGACCTCCAACGAGAAGACTCTCCGTACGCGCTCGCCTACGCAGATCTCGACCACTTCAAGATCCTGAACGACACCCACGGCCACGAAGCCGGCGACCAAGCGCTGCGCCTGTTCTCGCGAGTTCTGCGCGACGCCATACGACCGAATGACATCGCCGCACGTTACGGCGGCGAAGAGTTCGTCGTCGTCTTGCCCGACTGCGGTACCGACACTGCCACCGCCGTGCTCGAACGCGTGCGCGAGCGCCTCGCGCTCGCCCTCACGACCGGCCGCGTTCCCCCT
The DNA here is from genome assembly GCA_036787815.1 of Actinomycetota bacterium. Classification (GTDB taxonomy): domain Bacteria; phylum Actinomycetota; class Acidimicrobiia; order IMCC26256; family PALSA-610; genus DATBAK01. The sequence goes on along the minus strand of DAIQOP010000180.1, from coordinate 4,639 downwards.
TTCACGGTCAGCTTCGGTCTTGCATCGTCAGGCGACGCCGACACCTTCGACGAAGTCGTCGCCGTCGCCGACCACGCACTCCTCGCCGCGAAGGCCGCCGGGCGCAACCGTGTCATCGTCGCGGTCGACTCGCCCGAGCGGATTCAGCCGAACCTCACCACCCCCGCGTGAGCTCATGCCGGAGACATTGAGGCTTCCAAACCTGCTACCGGCGTTCGAGAACGCGATGGCCGTCTACCACCGTGGTACCGCCGAACACTCCGAACGCGTCGGCGCGATCGCACGCGCAATCGGAGTAGAACGCGAACTTTCCGGCGCGGATCTCGAAGTCGTCCACTGGGCCGGATTGCTCCACGATCTCGGCAAGCTCGCCGTACCAGAACAGATCCTCAGCAAACGAGGCCCGCTCACACCCGACGAATGGGCTCAGGTGCAACGCCACCCATCGGTAGGTTCCGATCTCCTGCGAACAATCTCGC
>DAIQOP010000180.1:0-4150 GCA_036787815.1 Actinomycetota bacterium | reverse complement strand
CGCCCATCGCCGCCGCCGTTCGTGCACACCACGAGCGCTGGGACGGCAGCGGCTACCCCGACGGCCTGACAGGCACCGAGATTCCCTTGGCCGGGCGCATCGTCGCGGTCGTCGACGTGTACGACGCATTGACGCACCCTCGTGCCTACCGTCCCAACAGTTACACGTCAGCCGACGCGATGGAACACCTGGTTGCCAACGCCGGCCGCCTCTTCGACCCCGACGTCGTCGAGGCTTTCCGGCGCAATGCACGTTCTTTGAGCCGCTGGATATAGACCCGCAGCGACTCGCAGCGCTCAGGCGGCAATGAGCCACGCTTTCCCACGGTTCGCATGTACTTGGCGCGAAAGCCCCCCCTCCGACCTTGCCACGCAGATTGATGCTCCTATGTGTTGTCAAGGTGCTTCCCGGCGTTGCCGGCAGACCAGTGATGGGCCACTCGGGTGAGGGTCGTGTCCCTTGGAGTGGTGTAACTCCACGTCACAAGAACCCGCGTCCAAGATCGCGGGCCAACTCCATACTTCCACCGTCCCGTGACGGACCACGACATCGAGCACGAGAAAGCGGCTGCGCGGTTAGGGGCGCGCCTGCACGAGCCCGTGCTTGAACGCGAACGCGGTTGCGCCGGCGCGTGACGTCACGCCGATCTTGGTGAACATGTTCGACAGGTGGCGTGACACCGTCTTCGCGCTCAGATAGAGCGCGCTCGCGATCTCGTTGTTGGTGAGTCCGGCCGCGACGAGTTGTAGTACCTCGACTTCGCGTTCGGTCAGCCCGGCCGGCAGCACCGGCGACGGGGCACCATCGGTGAGTCGCTGCGCGTCGAGCCGGGCGCCGATCTGGTCGAACAGCTCTGCCGCGGCCGCGAATGACTCGGTGGCCGCATCCTCGTCGCCCGCCTCGCGCAGCGCCTGGCCGAGCAGCGTCCGCGCGGTCGCGACCTCGTAGGGGACGTTGAGGTCACGCCACCGGTCGACCGTGTTCCACAACGTGTCGCACGCGGCGGGGGCGTCGCCTTGGGCGAGTTGCAGCCGTCCGCGCGTCGACAGCGCCGCGGCCGCGTGCTCCGGGTTCGCGTAGTCGGCCGCGATCTGGTCGAGCTCGACCGACGCGTCCCGCGCCGCGTCGAGGTCGCCCGCTGCGATCGCGACGTGCGCCAACGCCGGGAGCAGCGCCGCGCGGGAGAGCGGGTTGGTCGTGTTGCGCACGCAGCTGGTGAGAATGGCGCGCGCCGCGTCGACCCGTCCTTGCGCGAGCCGCAGCAGCGCGAGCGGTGCGCACGCCTGTCCGCTGATCTCCTGGGCACGCGCGAACGCGGCCTCTGATTCGTCGAGCTGACCGAGGCGACGCCGGATGTCGCCCACCTCCGCGTAAGCAGCGGCGCTGTTGCCTACGTGGCTGTGCGCGAGCTCTTCGCACGCGAGCGCTGCCTCGCGCTCGGCTTCGGCGAGGTCACCGCGGCGCTTCAGTACGACCGCGCGGTGCACGCGGCAGATGCCGGGGAAGATCGCGAACGGATGCCGGTCGGCCCAGCGCATCGTCGCCTCGGTCCACTCGGCGGCGCGGTCGTAGTCGCCCACGTCTTCGCATGCGCTAATGAGGCTGCAGTACACCTTGCCGGTCGAGTACGGACCGAGCCGGCCCTCGACCGCGAACAGCATCGCCTCGTCGAGGTGGCCCATGCCCTCGGCGACGTCGCCCTGCTCGATGAGCACGCGGCCCTTCGTCTGCAGTGCTTCGGCCTCGAGGTCGACCGACCGCAGATCGCGGGCGAGCGCGATCACCTCGGTCGCGAGCGCTGACGCGTGGTCGAGCTCGCCACGGCCCTGCGCAACTTCCGCTTCGCGCAGTAGCAGCGCGCCGTAGGCCGCGCACTCGGTGTCGCCTTCGAGGCTGCGGCGCGCGCGCCGGAGCCACGCGCTCGCGTTGGCGGGACGCGCGGTGATCGCGTAGTGCTCCCACAGCCACACAGCGCACTGCCCGGCCTGCCGCTGTTCGCCCAGCTCGTCGAACAGGCGATACGCCTGCTCGCGCGCTTCGATGCACTCGTCGAGTCGGCCGAGCCACCACTCCGCTTCCGCCAACAGGTCGGCGCGTTCGGCTTCGAGCGCGGGCGTGTCGACGGTGGCAAAGGCGGCGTCGCGCGCGGCCTGCCAGTCGTGACGTTGGAGCGCGTCGCGAGCGGCGGTCAGCGCGTCGTCCATCGCACGACGCTAACGCCAGCCGCCGCCCACGCCGTTCTCACCGGGTGTGGCAGCTGCGCGTCGATGTACTCGAGTACCGGCCGCAGCGCGGCCGCCCGGTTGAACTCGAGGAAGGTCACGCCCTCGTCGGTCCAGCCGGTGTGGCCCGCCCGACCAGTAGTGGAGGCCGCCGGCGCGGGCAGTCGCACACGTCGCCGGGCAGCCCGCGAGCAGGGGCGGGAAGTCGGCGCTCGGCGGCAGCGAAAGGTGGCGCACCAACTGGTCGCCCCACTCCTCGCCCCGGGTCACGATCCGGCCGACCTCCGTCTCGATCGTCAACGGCTCCTCGTTCGCGTGCATGTCCGGTCTCCACGGTGTTGGGCCGGGCGGGTTCCGGTGCCCGCCGATCACCCGTTGCGCGACGAGCCCGGGCATGGGCCGCGTGCACCAACGCGCCGCCCGGGTGCATGGCACCGATGGGGTGTTTGCCGCACGCGGCCCCCGCCGATCGACCGGCAAATGGGGTGTGCAGCCGATGCCGCTCCCTGCCGGTCGGTGCACGATCGTGCCATGCACCACGATGACCGTGCCGACCCCGCCGAGCTCATCGCCATCGGCCGCGACCACGAGGCCGCCCGGCGCGGCGCCAACGCAGGTTCCATGGATCCGCTCAGCCAACTCGACCTGCTCGCCCCGCAACTCGCGCGTGTCGTCGGCGGCATCACGCCCGCCGATCTCGACCGGCCGACGCCGTGCGCCGACTTCGACGTGCGCGGCGTGCTGGATCACATGATCGGCGGTGCCGCGATGTTCGCCGCCGCGTGCCGCGGCACCGCGCCCGCGCCGCCCGACACGTCCGACCCGCTCGCAGCGTTCGGTCCCGCACTCGGTGACCTCGCGGCCGCGATCACCGCGCCCGGCGCGCTCGACCGCACGGTCGCCGCTCCCTTCGGTGACGTCGACGGCGAGACCTTCGCCCGCTTCGTCGTGCTCGACGGGCTCGTGCACGGCTGGGACCTCGCGACCGCGACCGGCCGGCGTTACGACCCGCCCGCCGCGCTCGTCGCCACGGCCGACGCGTTCGCACGCGAGGCGCTCGATCCGTTGCGTGACGGCGAGACGTTCGCCGCCGCTGTCGCACCGCGCGCCGGCGCCACTCCGATCGAACAACTCGCGGCCTACACGGGTCGCCGTACCCCGGAGGAACCATGACCACCACGCTCAGCCCCACCGAACTCGGCGAGCTCAAGACCAAGCAGCAGGCCGCGTGGGCCTCCGGCAACTACGCGGTGATCGGCACCACGCTGCAGATCATGGGCGAGTCGCTCTGCGAAGCGGTCGACATCGTCGCTGGATCCAAGGTGCTCGACGTCGCGGCGGGCAACGGCAACGCGTCGCCCGCCGCCGCCCGCCGTGGTGCCCACGTGACGTGCACCGACTACGTCGACACGCTGCTCGATCGGGCACAACGCCGCGCCGAGGCCGACGGCCTGCACATCACCACCGAGGTTGCCGACGCCGAGAACCTCCCGTACGACGACAGCTCGTTCGACACCGTGCTCTCGACTGTGGGCGTGATGTTCGCCCCCAACCCCGAACGTTCCGCGGCCGAGCTCATCCGGGTCTGCGGTTCCGGCGGCAGGATCGGCCTCGCCAACTGGACGCCCGAAGGTTTCGTCGGCCAGATGTTCAAGGTCATCGGCGGGCTCGTGCCGCCACCGGCCGGTGTGCCGTCGCCGCTGCTCTGGGGCACCGACGCGCGCCTCGACGTGCTGTTCGGCGCCGACTGCACGCTCGAAATCGCGCGGAAGCACTTCGTCTTCCGCTACCGCTCGGCCGGCGAGTTCTTCGACACTTTCAAGGACTTCTACGGCCCGACCGTGAAGGCCTGGGCCGCGCTCGACGACGTGGGCAAGGCCAAGCTGCGTGAGGGTCTCGTGCTACTCGCCGACAAGATGAACCGCGCG
>DAIQOP010000014.1:0-26292 GCA_036787815.1 Actinomycetota bacterium | reverse complement strand
CGGCTGTGCGGATGCGACGGCGGGGAAAGCGTTGCTCCCGCCATCGCGTGGCCGTGGAGAGCGCGTCAAGACGTCCGTTGATCGAGAGGCGGGCAGGCCGGGACCGAATCCACCCCTCTGTGTTGCCGCAGGATCGCCTCGGTAAGCGTGTTTGGCCGATCGTGCCGGGACGAGGTCGAGGCCGTCAGAAGGGCTTCTGGCGCTTCTCGGCGTGTGCGCACAGGCACGAGCGCGAATAGGTGATTGCTATTGCTGTTATTTGGGCCTGACGGCATATTGCGCGGTAGGCGCGGCGAGTTTCAGCCAACGTTTCGCGTGCTCGACGGCCAACTGGGCGTGAGCCCCCTCGGCGGACGCTTCGGACAAGGCGCTCCAGTCGATCCTCGGGCACTCCTCCGCGAGCTTCACGAAGACCGTGTACGGCCATCTCTTCGACGCCGATCTCGATGCGCTCGCGGACCGGCTCGATTCAGTCCCGCGGACTTCTCGCGGACTTCGGGTCGCAGGCACGCCCGAGCCGCCGAGCGAAACAGCCTCTGACCAGGACAAAGAGAGTGGGCCCGGGTGGGATCGAACCACCGACCGGAGGATTATGAGTCCCCTGCTCTAACCAACTGAGCTACAGGCCCCGGCGGCATTCTTGCAGGCCACGTTTCTGACGGTTCGGGAACCGAGCGCAGCGCCTCGTCACTTGGTCGAGCGCGCGCCGTGAAGTGACGATCGTCATCACGTACAACTTCCCGCCTCGGCTCAGGGCGGTCCCGCGGGACCGTCTCCGACGGAGCCGGGCGTCAGGGCGCGAGCGTCACGAGCACGTCGTCGAGGTGCTCGACGAGCAGCATGTGACCCTCACCGGGCAACACGGTGAGCTCCGCGGCCGGTATGCGCTCTGCGAGCGCTCGAACCTGCTCGAGCGCAACCAGGCGGTCGGCATCGCCGTGCCAGAAGTGCACCGGCATCTCGATGCCCTCGGGCGCGAACCCCCACGGTGATGCGAGCACGCGGTAGTCGTCGACCACTCCGTCCGTCCCCGAACGGACCGCCTCGAGGAAGAACGCGACCGCCGAGGACGCGTCGGGTGTGATGCGCCGGAACACCTCACGATCGCGCCGCGACATGTCCTGCAGCATCCCGATGACCGCGAGCCGCGGTGCGCGCCGCGCGAGCGCCACAACCGAATTGAGCAACACGTGAGCGGCGGCCGGCGCGCGCGTGCTCAGTGTGAGGAGTGGACGATCGAGGTCAGAGGAGCTTCGCCGCGCGGCGCGGGTGTCGAGCGGTCCGCAACCGCTCAGCACGGCGGCGGCGGTCAACCGGTCGCGAATCTCCGACGCGCACGCGAGCACGTACGGGCCGCCACCCGACCAACCCGCGACCGCGAACGTGTCGAGACCGACCAGGTCGGCGAAGGCCGAGACGTCGCGCGTCCAGTCGAGCAGCGTGCGGCCCGGCGCGAAGTCGGAGAGCCCGTGCCCCGGTCGATCGAGGGAGAGCACGCGAGCCCCGTGATCGGTGGCCCGATCCTCGGCCCATTCCAGACCGAGCCGGCTCGACGGCGTGCCGTGGAAGAACAGCACCGGCCAACCCTCGGGGTCGCCCCACTCCGCGTACCCGAGCCGACGGCCGTCGGGCAGCTCGACGGTGAGGGCACGGCGGTCCTCACGCGCGACGTCGTCGACGAAATCAGGCGACGTCATGGTGCCGGCGCCGCGTGGGCCCGGGCGTGCACACCGAGCTCGCCTCCCACAGAACGCCCCCTTCGCGCGGCGGCCCGACCGAGCTACCGCCCCAGAACTGCACCAACAGTACCGGTTCGCCGCGCCCGACCGCTTGGATCACGAGAATCGGGGCCCGGTTCCTTGGCCCGATCGGCTCAGCCCCGACCTTCCGGCCCCGGCTCGTGGCGGCGCACGATCTCGAAGAGCGCGCGCCGGCCACTCGCAACGTCCGGCGGGTGGCCGAGGGCGTCGACGAGTGCGATGCCGTCGGCCGGGTCGAGGCGGCCCGACTGCACCAGCAGGAGCAGGAGCTGCACGAAACGCCGCCACTGGTCGAGCTCGATCGAGACCGGGTCGTCGGTGGCACCACCGCGCACCAACGCCAGGTCGTCCATCGTCTGCCCGCACTCCTCGCCCACGCGCTGCATCCCACTCCTCTCATGGGAGGTCTACCGCGCGCCGCCCGTCAGGTCGGCGACAGACACGCGAACCCTGTGCAAACAACGCCTGAACCGGCGAAAGGGGCGAGCGCGGAAGGGACGAACGGCTCTGGCGCCGCGAGGTCTCCCTCGACCAGTGTGCAGCAATGCGAGGTCGGGGAATGTGGGTTCGAGGCGTGCTCGCGCTCGTCTCGATCGGCGGGCTCGTCGTCGCACACACCACTCCGGGACACGCGGCCGCGCCGCCGGTACCGGTGCTGAGCGTGCGCGCCGACGCACAGACACGCCCGATGGACAAGATTCAACACGTCGTGTTCATCATGCAGGAGAACCGGAGCTTCGATCAGTACTTCGGGATGTATCCCGGTGCCGACGGCTTCACTCTCGACGGCAACGGCCAACCGACCGAATGCATCCCCGACCCGGCCGCCGGCGCGTGCGTGAAACCGTTCCACGACCCGACCGATCGCAATACCGGCGGGCCGCACGGCAACGGTCCGGCCGTCGCCGACATCAACGGTGGCGCAATGGACGGGTTCGTCGCGCAGAGCGAGCTCGCGTGCCACGGAAGCCCGAGCTGCTGGGGAACCGGCGGCGCTCCCGACGTCATGGGCTACAAGCTGCGCAGCGACATCCCGAACTACTGGGCCTACGCCGACGACTTCGTGCTCCAGGACCACATGTTCGAGCCCCTCGAGAGTTGGAGCCTGCCCACACATCTGGCGATGGTGTCGGGTTGGTCCGCACGCTGCTACACGCCCGGCGACGCGATGAGCTGCCGCAACGAACCGCAGTACGTCGCGAACGTGCCGAACACGGGCAAGGCCGACTTCGCGTGGACCGACGTCACCCAACTGCTCGATCAGGCCAACGTTTCCTGGGGCTATTACGTCTTCAAAGGAAGCGAGCCCGACTGCCGGGACCCCGACGCGATCAACTGCGTTCCGGTGCACCAGGACGCCAAGACGCCCAGCATATGGAACCCACTGCCGGGCTTCGACACCGTTCGCACCAACGGCTCGCTCGCCAAGGTGCAGTCGGTCAGCAACCTCGTGGGCGCGGCGCACGACGGCGCGTTGCCCGCGGTGTCGTGGGCGATCCCGAACAAGTCGGTGAGCGAGCATTCGCCGGGCAAGGTCAGCGCCGGCCAGCAATACGTGACGTTTCTGATCAACCAGCTCATGGCGGGCCCGGAATGGAGCTCCACGGCGATCTTCCTCTCGTGGGACGACTGGGGCGGCTTCTACGATCACGTGGCGCCGCCCGCGGTCGACGCGAACGGGTACGGCATTCGCGTGCCCGGTCTCGTCATCAGCCCGTACGCCCGCAAGGGCTACATCGACCACCAGACGCTGAGCACCGACGCGTACCTGCGCTTCGTCGAGGACCGGTTCCTCGGAGGCCAACGGATCGATCCGGCCAACGACGGTCGGCCCGATCCGCGTCCCGATGTGCGGGAGAACGCGCCCCAGCTCGGCGACGTCCGCAACGACTTCGACTTCACGCAGAAGCCGCGCCCTCCCCTGCTCCTCCCCACCGTCGCAGCATCGAAGCTCGCGACGCCGCTCGGCATCCCCGCACCCGGGTCGAGCGCGCGCCCGCCGGCGACACCGGTCACCGGGAACGCACCGTTCGCGGTGACGTTCGACGGATCGGCCAGCCGTGACGCGGCCGGCATCGCCGGCTGGAAGCTCGACTTCGGCGACGGCACGAGCACGAATGGCAACGGCCAACCGCCGGGAACGATCCCCCACACCTACAGCACCGCGGGCCGCTACGACGCAGCACTGGTGATCCGCGGCGAGAACGGGATGGCGGCTTCCGTGACGCAGCGCGTCGTCGTCGCGGTTGCCGGCACGCCGCGTCCGGCATGGCTGACGGGCGATCCCATCGTCGGATACGCGCCGCAGGTGGTGACGTTCGACGGGTCGCACAACACGCCGGGCAGGTGGACGATCTCGTGGGGTGACGGCACCGCGGACACGACCGGAACCGGGGTTCCTCCCGCGAACCTCCGTCACACCTACGAGACCGCCGCCCTCTACACCGCGACGCTCACGATCGTCGGCAGCAAGGGCGTGACCAGCCAGGCCCAGGCGCGCACCACGGTGCTGAACCCGGCGAAGCCGAAGGCCCGGCTGAGCCGCCCGACCTTCGTTCGACCGACGACGGTCACCGTGAACGCCCGCGTCACGACGAACTCGGCCACCGCGCACGCGTGGTTCGCATGGGGCCCCGACCTCGACCACCTGACCTCGACACCTGTGCAGATCCTCACGCACGAGTCCGACATCTCGGCGACGCTGACCGGGCTCACGCGGTCGACGGCCTATGTGTACGTGGTGTACGCGAGCAACGAGAAGGGGACCACCAAGAGCGGTGTCGGCACCTTCACGACCCCCTCCGGGCTCCTGGTCGGCCACGTTCGCTGACCAGTGGACGGCGGCGCGTGACGTTCGGCCCTAGCCCCGGCCCTGCTCCGATGCGCAGATTGGGTTGATGAACGCCCAACGGCGAGCCACACCGACCTCGATCAGGCGGAAACGCCGCGGCTATTCGTTCCCGATCGGGAGCATCTCGGGGATCGCCATCCGGGTGCACGCGACGTTCTTCCTGCTCGTCGTCCTCTTCGCCCTCGGATCCTCGGGCCCCGGAGGTCCGGGCATGGTCGGCGGCCTCATCTGGCTGGTGCTCATCTTCACGTGCGTCGTGATCCACGAGTTGGCGCACAGCCTGGTCGCCCGCCGCCGCGGCGCCCTCGTGCGCGAGATCGTGCTCCTGCCGATCGGGGGCGTGTCGAGGCTCGAGAACCTCCCCGAGTCGCCACGCGACGAGCTCGCGATCGCGATCGTGGGGCCGGCGGCGAGTGTCGCGCTCGCAGTCGTCGGAGCCCTCGTCGTGGTCGGGCTGCGGCAACCGCTCCTGCCGCCCGACCTCTACGGTGGCCCGCTGCTCGCGCGGCTCGTCTGGTTCAACCTCGTCATCGGCGCGTTCAACCTCCTGCCCGCGTTCCCGCTCGACGGTGGTCGGGTCCTCCGAGCATTACTCGAACGGCGTTACGACCTCGAGCGCGCGACACACGTGGCGGCGAAGGTCGGGCGCGGTCTCGCGCTCGCACTCATCGCGATCGGCGTCTTCGCGAACCTCTGGTTCGTGTTCATCGGTGTGTTCGTGTACTTCGGCGCATCGGCCGAAGAAGCCGCGACGGTCGTGCACCTGCGTCTGCGCGATGCGGTCGTCGCCGACGTCATGCTCCTCGATCCGCTCGTCCTCGACCCCGCGACCGGCATCGCGGACCTGCGCCTGTTGCTGCGGACGAGCGCGCAAGGTGCGTTCCCCGTCGTGGGCCCACGGGGCTACGAGGGCATGATCGACGCGGCGACGATCGAAGGCACGTTCCTCGATCGGGTCGCGGCCGACCTCGTCGTCGAACAGCCGACCCTCTCCCCCACCGCCGACCTCGAGACCGAGGCACTCGCGCTCGTCGAGACCTCGCCGGTGCATGCGGTCGCCGTCGCCGAGCAGGGCCGCATCGTCGGGCTCCTGCGCCGGGACGACATCCGGCGCCGGGTCGGCAGTCCCTCGCGGCGGCCGCCCGCGCGATCGGGCGATTGACGTGGGAGCCGCCGTGAGTGTCGACGCGGAGGCGGGACGCCTCGTGTCCCGGATCGAGTTGCGCGACGTGGCCCGTCGTTACGAGACGGGTGGCGGCACCGTCACCGCGCTCGCGGGTGTCACCCTCTCGGTGGCGGCCGGAGAGCTCGTCGTGGTGCTCGGACCGTCGGGAAGCGGCAAGACGACCCTGCTGAACCTCGTCGGCGCGCTCGATCGCCCGACCGAGGGCGAGGTCGTGATCGACGGCCACTCCCTCCGCCACGCCTCGCGACGCGAGTTGTTCACGTACCGGCGCGAGACCGTCAGCTTCATCTTCCAGACGTTCAACCTCTTTCCGGGCCTGACCGCGTTCGAGAACGTGCGCTTCGGCGCCGACGTCTCGAAGCGGTCGGCGCCGGCCGAGATCGCACGCGAGATGCTCGACCATGTCGGGCTCGCCGAGCGCATGCACCACTTCCCGAAGATGCTCTCGGGTGGCGAGCAGCAACGCGTCGCGATCGCTCGAGCGCTCGCAACCGGGAACCCGATCCTCCTCGCCGACGAGCCGACGGGAGAGCTCGACTTCCGCACCGGGACCCAGATCCTCGGCCTCCTCCGCGAGCAGGCGGAAGCCGGCCGCACGGTCGTGATCGTCACCCACAACCGCGAGATCTCGCGCATCGCCGATCGCACGCTCGAGCTCAGCAGCGGCCGGGTGATCTCCGACACGGTTCCGCCCGCCGGGCCGGCAGCCGTCACCGACCTGCACTGGTAGAGGAGACGACGTGCTGATGTGGCTTCGCTGGTCGTGGCGGGATCTCCGCGCCCGCTTCGTCCAGGTGGCCGCGATCGCCGGCATCGCCGCGCTCGGAACCGGTGTGTACGCGGGCTTGAGCAGTACCTCCGGATGGCGGCGCGCGTCCTACGACGCCAGCTACTCGGCGCTCGGCGCCCACGACCTACGGGTGACGCTGGCGTCCGACACCTTCACCCCGCCGGCGCGACTGAAGCAGGCTCTCGCCGGCATCGACGGTGTTGCGGCGGTCGAGACGCGGCTCGTGGTGCCGACTTCGGTCGACGCGTCGCACAACGGCCGCACGATCCTCGTCGCGGGCCGACTCGTCGGCCTCGACCTGAGCGGAGGCGGGCCGCGCATCGACACGTTGCACGCCGTGCACGGTCGAACGCTGCAGTCCGCGGACGCGGGATCCGCACGACTCGTACTCGACGACCACTTCGCGCACCACTACCGGTTGCCCACGAGCGGAGCCGTGACGCTCTCCGGCTCCAGGCATGTGTCGTACGTCGGTCAGGTCTTGTCGCCGGAGTACTTCACGGTGATGGGCAGCGAGGGCACGATGCACGCCGAGGCGAGCTTCGCCGTCCTCTTCGGATCCCTCGACACCGTGCAGCGTCTCACGCGTCACCCCGGGCTCGTGAACGACGCGGTCGTGCGCCTCACGGCCGGCGGGACTCCCGCCGAGCGGCGCGCGGCGGCCCGTCGAGTCGAGACGGCGCTGCGGACGCGTCTGCCCCGCACCGCTGTCACCGTTGCCGCGATCGACGACGACCGCGCCTACCGGATGCTGTACGACGACATCCAGGGCGACCAGCGGCTGTACGCGATCTTCGCGTTCCTGATCCTCGGCGGAGCCGCGTTCGCGGCCTTCAACCTCATCGGGCGCGTCGTCGAGGCGCAACGGCGGGAGATCGGGATCGGAATGGCGCTCGGGGTGCCCCGGGTGAAGATCGCCTTGCGACCGGCGCTCGTCGGCTTCCAGGTCGCGTTCCTCGGAGCGGTGCTCGGCGTCGCCGTGGGTTTCGGGGTCAGTCGCCTGATGCTCAGCGTGTTGAAGTCGTTCGTGCCGCTGCCCGTGTGGGTCACCTCATTCCAGCTCGCGACCTACGCGCGCGGTTGGGCGATCGGCTTGGCGCTCCCATTCGTCGCAACCCTCATCCCCGTGATCCGAGCGGTACGCGTCGAGCCGGTCGACGCGATCCGCACCGGCCCGACGGCCGTGCGCAGCAGCGGCCTGGCACCCCTGTTCGCGCGGCTCACGCGCGGCAACAGCATTCGCCAGATGCCGATCCGCAACGTGCTGCGCGCGCCGCGGCGGGCACTGCTGACGACGCTCGCGATCGCGGCGGCGACCGCGACCATGGTCGGCGTCATCGGCATCGTCGATTCGTTCCTCGCCACGATCGACAAGGGCGAGTCGGCGATCATCGGGAACCGACCCGACCGACTCACGATCGCGCTGAACGGATTCGCGGTGCGCGGGTCGCCACAGTTGCGCGCCGTCACCACCGCGCCCGGCGTGCAGCGGGCGGAGCCGGGGCTACAGGTCGGTGGGACCCTGCGGTCCGGCACCCACAGCCTCGACACGCTCATCACCCTCGTCGACTACCGCAGCCCGATGTGGCGGCCGGGCACGCTCTCGGGACACCTGATCGCCGGGCGACCGGGCATCGTGATCGCCGAGAAGGCCGCCCACGACCTCCACGTGCACACCGGCGACACGATCTGGGTCCGCCACCCGCTCCGGCAGGGGCTCGGGTACAAGCTGGTCGAGTCGAAGCTCGAAGTGCAGGCCATCCACGACATCCCGTACCGGTTCATCGCGTTCATGGACATCCGCACCGCCGGGCTCATGAACCTCGACGGCGTCTACAACACCGTCGCGGTGGCGCCCAAGCCCGGAACCACCATGACGCAGCTCCAACGGACGCTGTTCGCGGTGCCGAGCGTCGGATCGGTCCAGCCCGTGCTCTCGTTCGCACAGACGATTCGCGACATGGTCAATCAGGTGCTCGGCATCATGCGGGTCGTCGAAGGCGCCGTACTGCTCCTGGCGCTGCTCATCGCGTTCAACTCCAGCGCGATCAGCGTCGACGAGCGCTCACGGGAGCACGCCACCATGTTCGCGTTCGGCATCCCACTGCGGACCGTGCTCGGCAACACGGTGCTCGAGAGCATCATCGTCGGATCGTTGGGAACGGCACTCGGCATCGGCGTGGGGTACGGCATCGTGCAATACATCACCCAGATCCTGCTGCCGGGAACGCTGCCCGACGTGTCGATCCACGCCGCCATCTCCGCGACCACGCTCGTCACCGCCGCCACGCTCGGGGTGGTCGCCGTCTCGGTCGCCCCGCTCTTCACGGCCCGGCGCATGCGGGGGATGAACATCCCCGCCACGCTTCGGGTCGTCGAATGACACCCGGGGGCCCGCCGCAGCCCTCCGACACGCCGTGACAAGGCCTTTCGGCCCTGTTACGGATCGCGCCGAAAGGTCGAAACTCGCACCAGTGGATGCGCCGTGCGGTCTCGATAGGCCGCCCGTCGGCGAGATCACGATGGACGACGAAAGGGACCCGGACGTGAAACCTTCGAAGAGATTGCTCAGTACGACATCGTGTGTGATGGCGCTCGCGCTGCTGTTCGCGGCATGCGGGAGCTCGAAGAAGAGCACGACGACGACCAAAGCCGGAGCTACGACCACCGGGGCTGTACCGGCCGTGACCGTCAGCTCGTTCACGAGCGATTTCTCGGTCATGAGCTCGCTCTCCGGCCTGGCGTCCGCCGGGAAGGGCATGATCGGCGTCCTGCTCCCCGAGACGACGACATCGGCCAGGTACACGTCGTTCGATGCCCCGTATCTCACTCAGGCTTTCCAGAAGGCCGGCCTGAGCGCGAGCCAGTACAAGATCGACAACGCACAGGGCAGCGACTCCACTCAGAAGACCCAAGCCGACGCCGACATCGCCCTGGGTGCCTCGGTCCTGCTCGTCGACCCGATCGACTCGGGTGTCGGCGCTGCCATCGAGGCGTCGGCGAAAGCGCACGGCGTGAAGGTGATCGACTACGACCGTCTCACCCTCGGCGGCACGCGTGACTACTACGTGAGCTTCGACAACGAGAAGGTCGGCGAGATCATCGGCAAGGGTGCGGTCAAGTGCATCGCCGACTGGAACGTGAAGAAGCCACAGATCCTGATTCTCGACGGTTCACCGACCGACAACAACGCGACGCTGTTCGCGAAGGGCTACAACTCCATTCTGAAGCCGCACTTCGATTCGGGTGAGTACGTCAAGGTCGGTGAGCCGGCCGGCAGCTGGGAGCCGTCGGTCGTGCAGACGACCTTCACCCAGCAGTACACGGCGCACCCGAACATCAATGTGGCGGTCGTCGCGAACGACGCCAACGCGAACGCCGTGATCTCGCAGTTGAAGACGCTGCAGATCAAGCCCAAGACGTTCCCGACGACCGGTCAGGACGCCCAGCTGACCGCAATGCAGAACATCCTCGAGGGCTACCAGTGCATGACGGCCTACAAGCCGATCTACCTCGAGGCGCAAGCTTCGGTTGCGCTGGCCCTGTACCTCCGTGCAGGCCAGACGCCGCCTTCGGGCTTGGTCAACGGCACGACGAACGACAGCACTGCCAAGACTGACGTTCCTTCGTCGCTGCTGACCCCGCTCTCGGTCGACTCGGCGAACATGGCGTCCACGGTCGTCAAGGACGGCTTCGTCAAGGCATCCGAGATCTGCACCGGCAGGTTCAAGGCGATGTGTCAGGCGGCGGGTATCCCGACGACGTAAGTTCAATCACGATTCCTCCCGAAGATCGGGCCGTGCCCGCAACGCGCAGCGGGCACGGCCCGATCGACCGTTCCGACCCGTCGACGACCGCAAGGAGGTGAACACGCCGTGAACGGCAAGCCGCTGCTCGAGATGCACGGGATCGACAAGAACTTCGGCCCCGTGCAGGCATTGATCGACATCGACCTCGACGTCCCGCCCGGCCAGGTGACGGCGTTGGTGGGTGACAACGGCGCCGGGAAGACGGTCCTCATCAAGTGCATCGCAGGTATCTGGGAGCCCGACGGCGGGGAGATCATCTGGGAGGGCCAGCGCGTCCACATCCGGACCCCTCGCGACGCCGCCGGCCTCGGGATCGCAACCGTGTACCAGGACCTCGCGCTGTGCGACAACCTCGACATCGTCCAGAACATGTTCCTGGGGCGCGAGACCCTGCGCCGCGGGCTACTCGACGAGGACGCGATGGAACGGGCCGCGACCGAGACGCTCGCGCGACTCTCGGTGACCTCGGTCCGATCGATCCGCCAACCGGTCGGGTCGCTCTCGGGCGGACAACGGCAGGCCGTTGCCGTGGCCAAGGCCGTGATGTGGAACTCGAAGCTCGTGATCATGGACGAACCCACCGCCGCGCTCGGCGTCAACCAGACGGCGGTCGTGCTCGATCTCGTCAAGCACCTGTCGCTCGAGGGCATCGCGGTGATCATGATCTCTCACAACCTCAACAACGTGTTCGAGATCGCCGACCGGATCGCGGTGCTCAACCTCGGCCACATGATCTCCGTGGGGCCGGCTTCCGAGTACGACCCGCAGATCGTGGTCGACCTCATGACGATGGGACGTTCCGACCGCACCTCGGCCCTCGCACCGTCCGCCGCGATCACAGACCACCGGGAGTGAACGATGGCGAATCCGGAGAAACCCGCCTCGGTCGAACCCGTCAAAGCCACGCCCACCGACGAACAGCGAGCGATCGCGACGACCGAGGATCGCCAGACCCGACGGGCAACGAGCGAGGCCGAGTTGGCCGTCGCGCCCGAGATCGTCGCGGACAACTTCCGCGACTACGTGCACGCATGGGTCTCGCGGGTCCGTGGCGGCGAGAGCGGCGTGTTGCCGGTCGTCATCGGCTTCATCGCCATCTCCATCCTCTTCCAGGCGCAGAACTCGAAGTTCCTGTCGTCGGGCAATCTCACGAACCTCCTCGTGCAATCCGCCGTGTTCATGTTGCTGGGGATGGCGGAAGTCTTCGCGCTGCTGCTCGGAGAGATCGATCTCTCGATCGGCTTCGTGTCCGGCATCGGCGGAATCGTCGCGGCCGAGCTCGTGGTTCCTGCTCGCGGGTGGCCCTGGTGGGCGGCGATCGCGGTGGCGCTGCTGACGACGGCCGCGATCGGCACCCTGCACGGAACGATCATCACCCGCCTGCGCCTGCCGTCGTTCGTCGTGACCCTCGCCGGCCTCCTCGGCTGGCAGGGAGTGATGCTCCTGATGCTCGGCAAGGGCGGCACCGTGCCGATTCCCGACAAGGTCATCAACGACCTGGCGAACGGCAATCTCACGCCCACCGCCGGTTGGCTTGCCGCGGTCTTGATCGTCGGGATGTTCGCGCTGGTCACATGGTTCCGCGACGCGCGGCGGCGGGCCAGCGGGCTCGTCGCGCCGCCGGTGAGCCTGACCGTCCTCAAGATCGCCGCGGTCGCGGCGTCCGCCGCGGCGCTGCTCTTCGTCTGCAACACCAACCGCGGTGCACTCGTGCCGATCCGAGGCGTGCCCTGGGTGGTGCTCATCGTCCTCGGAGTGCTCGTCGCGTGGACGCTCCTCCTCGGCCGCACGAAATTCGGTCGCTACATGTACGCGATCGGCGGCAACCCGGAGGCCGCGCGCCGGGCCGGCGTCAACCTCGCGCTGATCCGGACGACCGCGTTCGCGCTCTCGGGATTCACCGCCGGCATCGCGGGGATCATCTACGCGTCACGCCTGCGTTCGGTCTCGACGAGCCTCGACGGTGGAACGCTGGTGCTCTACTCGGTCGCGGCAGCCGTCATCGGAGGAACGAGCCTCTTCGGCGGCCGGGGCAAGGCGTTGCACGCGGTCCTCGGAGGGCTCGTCATCGCGGCGATCTACAACGGCATGGGGCTGCTCGGCATGAGCGCGGCTTCCCAGTACATGATCACCGCGCTCGTGCTCCTCGCCGCGGTCACCGTCGACGCCGTCGCCCGTCGCGGCCGGGTCGCCGGCACGACGAGCCGTTAGCTCGAGGACTTCGACTGCGAGCGAACGCACTCGCGGAGCCGTCGGGCCCTGCACTGCGTTTCAGCTCGGACCGATCAGCCCGTAGTTGCCGTCGTAGCGGCGGTACGCGACCTGGCCGACGCCGCTTCGTTCGTCGACGAAGAACTCGAACGGTGCGTCGGTCTCGTCGAGGATGGCCAAGGCGTGCTCGAGTGTCGCCGTCGCCGGTTGCGACCCGAGCACGACCGGGATCTCGATCCGGGCCACGGCTTCGGGAGTCGCGACGCGTTGCATCAACCCGTACCCGTCGCCGACGCGGTACACGACGCTTTCCGTACTTGTCTCGTCGTGTACGAACAGGAAGAAGTCGTGATCGAGTGTCTCGAGGTCGAACAACGCCTCCTCGATCGATTCGGGCCGCAGTGCGAACGTCTTGCGGCGGACGAGTGCCCGCTCGTCACGGGGGCGTGGATACACGTGCGGTCGCCGGGTCGGGCGGTCGCCGTGATGCCAGCTGTCGGGGTCGCGGTGGCGCAGCCGTCGGGTTTCGGGGCGTGCCGCCGCGGCCTCCATGCGGCGTCGCAGTCGCGCGAGGGTGCGATCGATCGCTTCCGACATCGTGCGTTCGCTCCGGTACGCACGGATTGGAGTGCCGTTGAGGTCGATCGTCATCTCGACGTGATTCGGGCGCTCTCGTGCCGGGTCTGTGTGGTGGTCGAGCCGGAGCTCGGCGTCGAGCACCGGAACCGACGCGTGTCCAATGAGCTTGACGACCTTGTCGCGCGCGTAGTCCACCATCAACTCGGGGACGTCGCCGCGCACGACGACTGTCGGCTCACGCAATTGCTGCTCCATGGCGGACACCTCCGCACCGTCACGACTGACCACGGAAGATCCTGCGAGGCAGACATGAGGAGCCGCACACCAAGACCCGCTTCTCAGGCTGTTCCAGCTCCCGCAGCCGTCTCGCAGGACACCACAAATGATCCGCTTCGCGCACGAGCACCGTCAGAGGCGGAGGTCCCTTCCCGAAGCCGACCATCGAAGCAGCTCACGCCGGCGAAGCCCGACCGGGCGGTTCTCGTGACCATCGGCCCTGACGCCCACCGGCGAGCTGCCGGATGATTGCGTCGTGGCGATCGATGCCCTGACGACCGAGCACGCCGTGCTCGCAGTGGTGCGCGAGACGCTCGCGGAGGTGAACCCGACCTGCCACGCCACCGTGACGCTCGGGAGCGCGCTGGATCGCGACCTCGGTCTGGACAGCCTCATCCGAGTCGAGTTGCTGCTTCGGATCGAGGACGCGCTGGGCATCCGGCTGTCGGAGCGGCTGTTGGTGGACGCCGAGACCCCACGCGACCTGGTCGACGCGGCGCTGCGGGCCGGGAGTCGTGCGCCGGCGGCCCCGACCACGCCGACGACCCCGATGGCGCCGACGACCGTGCACGGGCCGGGCCCGGAACCCTCGGCGGCACTTCCGCCCGAGGTCCGGACCTTGGTGGAGGCCCTCGAGTGGCACGCGTCGGCGCATCCGGATCGCATTCACGTGCGCCTGCTCGGCGACGAGCCGGACGCGCCCCCCGCCACGCTGACGTACGGAACGCTGCGCGACCGCGGACGGGTGATCGCGGCCGGCCTCGCGGCGGCCGACGTCAGGCCCGGCGACGCCGTCGCGATCATGCTGGGGACGAGCCTGGAGTACTTCGCCGCGTTCGCCGGCATCTTGTTCGCGGGTGCGATCCCGGTGCCCCTGTATCCGCCGGCCAGACCCGCGCAGCTCGACGACTACCTGCGCCGCCAGACGGGCATTCTCGACAACGCGCAGGCGGTGACCCTCATCACGAGCCTCGACGCCGAACGGGTCGCGCGCGTGCTGCGCGCGCCGGTCGCGTCGCTTCGCCTGGTCACGACGGTCGCCGAGCTCGAACGTGAGCGCCGACCCGAAGTGCGCCCGCCGGTGAGGGCCGACGACGTCGCGTTGCTGCAGTACACGTCGGGGAGCACGGGATCGCCGAAGGGCGTCGTGCTGACGCATCGCGACCTGCTTGCCAACATCCGCGCGATGGCAGAGGCCGTGCGCGCGGATGCGGACGACGTGTTCGTGAGCTGGTTGCCGCTCTACCACGACATGGGCCTGATCGGTGCGTGGTTGGGCAGCTTGTGCATCGGGTTTCCACTCGTCGTGATGTCACCACTGTCGTTCCTGGTGCGCCCCGCAGCGTGGTTGCGGGCGATCTCCGACTACCGGGCAACGCTGTCGGCCGCGCCCAACTTCGGGTTCGAGCTGTGCGCCCGCAAGGCGCGCGACGACGATCTCGAGGACCTCGACCTGTCGTCGTTGCGGATGCTCTTCAGCGGTGCCGAGCCGGTGGCCGCCGCCACACTCGCCCGGTTCCAGACGCGGTTCGCCGCACGCGGCCTGCGCCCCGAGAGCCTGGCTCCGGTCTACGGGCTCGCCGAGGCGGCCGTCGGGCTCGCGTTCCCGCCGCCCGGTCGCCTGCCGCTCGTCGACCGAATCACGCGCGAGGCCCTCGTCCGTTCGGGTTCGGCGACGACCGCGGCCCCCGACGAGACCGACGTGTTGCTGGTCGTGGCCTGCGGTCGGGCGCTGCCGGGATACACGATCCGGGTCGTCGATCGCGCGGGCAACGTCCTCGGAGAGCGACACGAGGGACGCATCGAGTTCCGCGGCCCGTCGGCGACGCAGGGCTACTTCCGCAATCCCGCCGAGACCTTGCGGCTGTTCGACGGCGAGTGGCTCGACACCGGCGACCTCGGCTACCTCGCCGGCGGCGACGTCTACCTGACCGGCCGGGCAAAGGACCTCATCATCCGCGCGGGGAGGAACCTGCATCCCGAAGAGCTCGAAGACGCGATCGGCGGTGTCGCAGGCGTACGGCCCGGAGGGATCGCAGTGTTCGCAACGCCCGATCCGCAGGCCGGGACCGAACGCCTCGTCGTCGCCGCCGAGACCCGCGTGCAGGATCCGGGCGGGCGGGAAGCATTGCGGAGTGCCATCGTCGGTGTCACGGTCGACGTGCTCGGCACGCCACCGGACGACATCGTGCTGCTCGAACCTCGAACCGTGCCGAAGACGTCGAGCGGCAAGATCCGTCGCGCCGCGTGCCGTGAGCTGTACGAGCGCGGCACGCTCACGCATGCACCCCGCCATCCCCGCCTCGCGATCGCACGCTTCACCCTCCGATCGTGGCTGCCACGAGCACGCGACACACGCCATTCGACCCTGGGCATCGTCTACGCGTTGTTCGCGTGGTCGCTCGCGATCGGGCTCGCACTCCCGACCGCGTGCGCGTTGCTCGTCGTGCCCCGCCGGAAGTGGCGGTTCGCGGTCCTGCGCCGCTCACTCAGAGCCCTGGCGCGACTCGCCGGAGTCTCGGTGGTGGTGAGCGGGCGAGAGTACCTGCGCGCGGCCGACGGGGCGGTCGTGATCGCGAACCATCCCAGCTGGATCGACGGCGCGGTGCTCGCGTCCGTGCTCCCCGGTGCACCGGTGTTCGTCGTCGGTGCCGAGCTTGCCGAACACGTCTGGTCGGGACCGCTCCTGCGGCGGCTCGGCGTCGAGTTCGTCCAACGCGCGAGCCATGAACAGGGGGCAGCGGACACGCGTCGCCTCATCTCGGCCGCACGTGCCGGTGGAACGCTCGTGGTCTTCCCCGAAGGCCACCTGTCGCGCGTGCCCGGCTTGCGCGCCTTCCGGCTCGGTGCGTTCCTCTCCGCGGTCGAAGCTCAGGTGCCCGTCGTTCCGATTGCCGTTCGCGGCACGCGATCGCTGCTGCCGCCCGGGCATCGCTTCCCGCGGCACGCTTCGGTCTGCGTCGACATCGGCGCGCCGATCACGACCGATCAACCGGGATGGTCCGGCGCCGTCGAACTGCAGCAGGCCGCACGCGCCGCGGTCCTCGCGACGTGCGGAGAGCCGGACATCGCCTGACCGAGCCGGGCCTTAGTCGTTACGGACCGAGCGTCCAGGGCGACGGCGACGTCCGTGGATTCGGCTCACGATGATGCAGCCGGCTGACCACGGCGATGACGCCCTCGACCTCTCGGACCAACGAGACGACGATCCCCTCGTCCCACTCGTAGCGGACGTCGCCGGTCAGGGTGACGCTTCCCTGTTCGACGGCGAAGTGAACGTGGCAGTCGTCGGGGCGGTTCGGATGCGATGTGAGGACCCGCGACACGTCGGCGCCGATCTCCTCGTCGGACCGGGTGAACATCCGCAAGATGTCCTGCCTCGACACGATCCCCACCAGCCGACCCGCCTCCACGACCGGCATCCGCTTGACGTGGCGCTCCAGCATCCGCCGGGTCGCGACCCGCACGTCGTCGTCGGGCCCACACGTCTCCACGCTCGCGGTCATGACATCGGCGGCAACCCACCCGGTCGCCTTGCTGACCCAGGGGTGCTCCCGCGCCGACAACATGTCGGCCAACACGGCAAGCGCACGCGGGCGCCCGCCGTAGGCCTCCTTCGAGATCAGGTCGGCCTCGGTGACGATGCCGACCAACCGGCGCTGCCCGTCGATCACCGGTAGACCACTCACCCCCGACCCGACCAGCAACTCCACGACCTCTTTGAACGGGGTCCCGGGTTCCACGGTGACGACCTCCGTCGTCATGACGTCGCGGATCTTCACGTGTGGCCTCCTTCGTGCCGTGGAGAGATCTCCTCCCCCACAGGATCTCCCACCCGGCCCCCGGGCACGAGGGGCGAACGTCATCAAACCCGGCCCCCTTGGCCAGGCCCTTCGACCCTGGACGACCCCCGGCCGTTCGGCCATCCTCGGGTGAGGTGAGCGAAATCCCGCCACCCACGACCGAGAGAAGGCGCCATGGCGGATCCCCGGAGCCCCGTACGCGAAGTCATGTCCCGTGGCGCGATCTCCGTCGACGAGAAGCTGACCCTGCGCTCGTTGGCCGCGGTGCTCGCGGAGCTCGACATCGGCGTCGCGGTCGTTGCCCGGCCGGACGGTTCCGCCGGTGTCGTCTCCGAGCGCGACGTCGTGCGCGCCCTCGCCGACGGCGCGGATCCCGACGAGGTCTGGGCCGCAGACCTCATGATCGACGACCTCGTGCTCGCCGAGCCCGAGGAGACGATCCTCGACGTCGCCGCCCGGATGTCGGCGGAGGCCGTCCGCCACGTGCCGATCGTCGACCGGGGAACGATCGTCGGTGTGGTGTCGGCTCGCGACGTGCTCGCCGTCCTCACCGATCACGCCCGCGCCACCGTGTAGCAGTGACCGCGACGCTGGTCGGCGGTTCGGGGAACCCCCCGCTGCTCGCGGCGACGGCACACGCGCTCGCCATCGACGCGGAAAGCTGTCTCCTCGAGCGATTCCCCGACGGCGAGACGCACGTCGTGCTCAGCCGGCCGCAGCGGGGGAAGCACGTCTTCATCGTGCAGCCGACGGGACCTCCCGTCGATGCACATCTCGTCGAGCTCGTCATGCTGGCCGACGCATGCCGGCGTTCCGGCGCCGCTCACATCACCGCCGTCGTCCCGTACTTCGGTTACGCGCGCCAGGATCGTCGGGGCACCTCGGGCGAGGCCATCGGCGCGAAGGCGGCCGCCCGCCTCATCGAAGGCGCGGGGATCGACCAACTCATGGTGGTCGATCCGCACTCCACCGCGCTCGAGACCATGTTCGACATCCCCGTCGAGACGCTGAGCGCGGTGCGGCTGCTCGCCGGAGCGGTCCGGCCACTCATCGAAGCACCCGCGGTCGTCGTAGCTCCCGACCTGGGCGCCGTGAAGCTCGCCGAGCGCTACGCGGTCGTACTCGACCTTCCCGTTGCGATCGTCCGCAAGACCCGAGTGAGCGGTGAGACGGTGCGCGCGACCGACGTCGTCGGCGACGTGCGCGGGCGCCAGCCCTTGATCGTCGACGACATGATCACCACCGCCGGCACGGTCGAGGCAGCCGCGCAGGCGTTGCTCGAGCGCGGCTGTCGGCCGGAGATCGTCGTTGCCGCGACCCATGGGCTCTTCGTGGGGCCCGCGGCGCTCCGGCTCGCCGCCCTGCCGCTCCGAAACGTCGTGGTCACCGACAGCCTTCCGGCCGTGACGGACTTCGGCGTTCCGGTCGCGGTCGTCGGCATTCAGGGCGCGCTCGCCGATGCCATCCTCGCGTCGTATCGGTCCTAGTACTGGGGTCAGGCATGGAGCTCGAGTTCCTCGGCGGCGCAGGCACGGTCACCGGTTCGAAGACGGTCGTGCGCGCGGGCACGAGCCAGGTGCTCGTCGACTGCGGGCTGTTCCAGGGGCTCAAGCACCTGCGCCGGCGGAACTGGGCACCGCTGCCGCTGGATCCCGCGCGGCTCGACGCGATCGTGTTGACCCACGCGCACCTCGATCACTCCGGATACGTGCCGTCGATCGTGCGCGCGGGCTACCGCGGACCGGTCTATGCGTCCCGTTCGACGATCGCCTTGTGCCGCGTGCTGTGGCCCGACAGCGGCCGGCTCCAGGAGGAGGACGCGGCCTACGCCCGCCGTCGCGGCTACTCGAAGCACGCGGAGCCGCGCGGGCTCTACACCGAGCGGGAAGCCGAGGCCGCGCTGCGATACCTCGAGCCGGTCGACTTCGGCGCTCGGCTGTCGCTCACCGACGCCATGACCGCCGAGTTCGCGCCGGCGGGGCACATCCTCGGCGCCGCGGTCGTGCGTGTCGAGGGTGACGACACGTCGGTCCTGTTCTCGGGTGACCTCGGGCGGCCGGTCGACCTGGTGATGCGGCCGCCGTCGACGGAGCTGAGCGCCGACACGCTGATCCTCGAATCCACCTACGGCGACCGCCGCCACGACGACGCCGACCCACTCGCTGCGCTCGCCGCGATCGTCACCCGCACGGTCGATCGGGGCGGGACGGTGCTCGTACCCGCGTTCGCCGTCGGTCGAACTCAGGCCGTGCTGGTCGCGCTGGCGCGGCTGAAGGCGACGCACGCGATCCCCGACGTTCCCGTGTTCCTCGACAGCCCGATGGCGAGCGCCGCGACCAGGGCCTACCTGGACCACGCGGTCGATCATCGCCTCGACCCCGACGAGACCGCGGCGCTCGCGTCGACGGCCCACCACATCGCGACCGTCGAGGAGTCCAAGTCGCTCAATCATCACCGGGGGCCGTGCATCATCATCTCGGCGGCGGGGATGCTCACCGGCGGCCGCGTCCTGCACCACTTCGCGCGGCTCGCACCCGATCCCCGGAACGCGATCGTCGTCATCGGCTATCAAGCCGTCGGCACCCGAGGGGCCGGCCTCCGCGCCGGTGAACGGTCGATCAAGGTCCACGGCTCGCTCGTTCGTGTCCGATGCGGCGTGGAGCACCTCGACATGTTGTCGGCGCACGCCGACCAGCAGGAGCTCATCGACTGGTTGGCCGCGCTGCATCCCGCACCGCACACGGTCGTGCTGAACCACGGTGAACCCGAGGCGGCCGAGGCCATGCGCCGGCGGATCAAGGACGAGCTCGGGATCCGGTGCGAGGTCGCGACCGACGGGCTCCGGCTGCCGCTCGCGCCGGCGCGCGCCGCGCCGGCCCCCCACCCGGTGCCGGAGCTCGGCGACGACGAGGGAGCCCGACTCGAACGGATCCTCGCGAGCAGCTCGTACGTGCGCGCCGATCGCGACCTCGATCTCCTCGGGAGCAACGAGCTGCGCGCCGACCGACTCATGCTCGAGTACCTGAAGGCGGACCTCGCACTCCACCATGCGGGTGTCGACGCGCTCGTCCCCGTGTTCGGGAGCGCGAACATCCGCGACCCGGAGAGCGCCGACCTGCTTGCCGGGGAAGCGGCGCGGGCGCGGTACTACACGGAGGCGCGCGCGTTCGGGCGGCTCGTCGGAACCGAGACGTACGACGGCTCGCACCGGGCGATCGTCGTCAGTGGCGGCGGTCCGGGGATCATGGAAGCCGTGAGCCGCGGGGCGTTCGACGTCGACGCGCGCGCGGTCGGGCTCAACATCACGCTCGCGCACGAGCAGCTCCCGAACTCGTACCTCACGCCGGAGCTCACGTTCCAGTTCCGCTACTTCGGCGTGCGCAAGATGCACTTCCTCGTGCGCGCGGTCGCGCTCGTGGCGTTTCCCGGCGGGTTCGGGACCACCGACGAGCTCTACGAGACCCTCACGCTCCTGCAGTCGGGCACCATGCAGCTCATCCCCGTCGTCCTCGTCGGCGTCGACTTCTGGCGCGAGGCGCTGCCCCTCGACTTCCTCACCGCGAACGGCTTCATCGACGAGGAAGACCGCGCGCTGTGCTCCGTCGTCGACACCGGAGCAGACGCCTGGCGTCTGATCCAGGACTTCTACGCCCGGCTGCCACACCGCGCAACGCCCGGACCGTTCGCCGAACGATGACGGGAGCCGGAAACCCGATGCGCGCCGCGGCGGAAGGAGCCCAGCCATGAAGTCGTTGGTCGTGTGCGTCTCGGTCTCGCACGGGAACACGATGAAGGTCGCTCGCACGATCGGCGAAGAGTTGGACGCGACGGTGCTCGAACCTGAGGCCGTCGACGTGGCGTCGCTCGGCGACTACGACCTCGTCGGGTTCGGGTCCGGGATCTTCTCGATGGCGTTCCACCCGCGACTGCGCGACTTCGTTCGCAACCTGCCCAAAGGGCAGCACGGCAAGGCATTCCTCTTCTGGACGAGCGGGGGAAGCGAGCTGCCGTTCTGGTCGTACAAGGCACCCATGATCCGCCTCCTCGAGAGCAAAGGGTTCGAGGTCGTGGGCACCTTCTCGTGCCGCGCGTTCGACACGTGGCTGCCGCTGCGGATCGTGGGCGGGATCAACAAGGGTCGACCGAGCTCCGGCGACCTCGCCTCGGCGCGATCGTTCGCGGCCAGCCTCCGCAACGCTGCGGGCTCAGATCCCGGCGACGACTGAGCGGCGTCGGCGGTGCCCGCGCACGCGCTTGTCGAGCGCGTCGGCAAGGAGCACCACAACCGGCGTGCACACCGCGACCGACCAACCCGCGGCCGACGGCACCGCCTGGTCGAGCAGGTTCGCGATCGGTGCGATCCACAAGAACGCGGCGAGCAGCGCGACCTCGGTGGCGACCGCGACGAGGACGAGCGGGTTCGTGCGCACCGGCACCCGCCACGCCGGGAGCGATCGGCTGCGGCACGCGAACGTGTTCGCGGCCTGACCCAGCACGACGGCCGCGAAGGCCGCGCCCGACGCGGCATGCAGCACGTGGCCGGTCGGGAACGGCGATCCCGGGCGCCACCCCGCAGCGAGGAAGGAGACGACGAACGCGGTGATCGCCATGAGCGCCTCGGACGGGCCCAGAACGCTGAAGACGCGGCGCGCGACGGTGCGGTCGAGCAGATGGCCGCTTGCCGGTGGATGGTCGAGCGTGTGGGCGCCGGGGAGATCGGCGCCCAGCGCGACGGCCGGCAGCGTGTCGGTACCGATGTCGA
Source organism: Actinomycetota bacterium (assembly GCA_036787815.1). GTDB lineage: Bacteria > Actinomycetota > Acidimicrobiia > IMCC26256 > PALSA-610 > DATBAK01. Next base: position 4,265 of record DAIQOP010000014.1, on the reverse strand, counting down.
GCGCCAGGATCTGCAGGACTCCGAGCGCGAGCGGGAACCGACCGCCCGACATCGCCCAGATCACGAACGGTGTGAGCTCGGCCACGTTGTCGGTGAGGTGATAGGTGAGGAACCGTCGAATGTTGGCGAACGACGCGCGCCCTTGCTCCACGGCGGCAACGATCGTCGCGAAGTCGTCGTTGAGGAGCACGAGATCGGCGGCCTCACGGGCAACGTCGGTGCCCACACCTCCCATCGCGATTCCGATGTTCGCTTCGTGCAGCGCCGGGCCGTCGTTCACGCCGTCGCCCGTCATCGCGACGACGTGCCCCCGCCCGCGCAGTGCACGCGCGATCTGGAGCTTCTGCTCCGGGTTGATGCGTGCGAGGACGACGCCGTCGTGGTCGACCAGCGCGCCGAGGACCTGGAGATCGTCGGGAAGGTCGGCACCCTCGATCACCAGCGGTGGATCGCCGAGCAGCCCGACCTCCCGCGCGATCGTGGTGGCGGTCAGCGGATGGTCGCCGGTGATCATGGCGATCTTCATCCCCGCGCGGCGGCAATCGGCGATCGCCTGCCGCGCGTTCGCGCGCGGCGGATCTTCGAGGCCGACGATGCCGGTGAGCGTCAGGTCGCGCTCGGCGGCATCCGCCGTCTCGGGCGCCGATCCGCCGACGTCGCGCACGGCGATCGCGAGCACGCGCAGCCCCTTGTCGGTCATGCTCGAGATGACGGCCGCGGCCTCGGCAACGGGCGCGCACATCGGCAGGATCGCGTCGGGAGCGCCCTTCGCGAACACGTGCGCGCTCGTGGCCACCGACATGCGGCGGCGCCGGGCGTCGAACGGGAAGCGCCGGACCTCCGGTTCACGAACGGCTTCGGCGTCGATGTCGGCGCCCGTCCGGAGCGCGAGCGCGTGCAACGCCGCTTCCATGGGATCGCCGGTCGCCGTCCAGACGCCCTCGAGGAGCACGACCCGCCCGTTCGAGCAGCGCGTTGCCGCGACCGCGCACGCGCGCAGGGCGTCGAGCACGGAGGCACCGGCGTCGATCTTCGCGTCGGGCGCGTACCCCTCGCCTTCGATCCGTGCTCGGCCGACCGGGGTCCACGCATCGATGACCGCCATGCGGTTCTCGGTGAGGGTGCCGGTCTTGTCGGTGCACACGAAGGTCGTGGATCCGAGCGTCTCGACCGACTCCAGCCGCCGCACGAGCGCGTGCCGGCGCGCCATCCGTTGCGCTCCGATCGCGAGCGAGAGCGTCACGGTGGGGAGCAGCCCCTCGGGGACGAGCGCGACGGTCACGCCGATCGCGAAGAGGAAGCCGTCGCGCGGGTCGGTTCCGATGAGGAGGGAGAGCACGAAGAACAGCCCTCCGATCACGACCGCGATGACGGCGATCGTCCGCACGACCCGATCGAGCTCTCGGGCCAGCGGCGTCTGGGGGCGCACACCGGATTGGGTGATCGCCGCGATGCCGGCAAGGCGCGTGCGGGCTCCCGTCGCGGTGACCGTGGCACGGGCCTCGCCCTCGGCGACGAACATTCCGGCCGAGAGGTCGTCTCCGGCATCGACCTTGATCGGTGCGCTCTCCCCCGTCAGCATCGAGGCGTCGACGAGGAGCGCGTGGGCAACGTCGACGCGAAGGTCGGCACTGATGCGGTCGCCGGCCGCGCACACCACCACGTCGTCGACGACCAGCTCCGACGCGTCGACCTCGATGGGCCGGCCGTCGCGCAGCACCGTCGCCCGGCGGGGCAGGAGGTCGCGCAGGCGCTCGGCGGCGCGCTCGGCGCGGTATTCCTGGAGGAACGCGAACACGCCGTTCAACAGGACGACCGCGAAGATGGCCACACCGAGCTGAGCCAGGCCGGCGACGATCGCCAGCGCACCCGCGACCCACAACATGAGCGCGAAGAAGTGCACGAACTGACCGGCGAGCTCACGCCACCGGTGAACCGACGCCGGGGGCGGCAGCTCGTTCGCGCCGTCGCGGGCCAGCCGCTCGGCTGCCTCGGCCCCGGAGAGCCCGTGCGGCGTGGTCGTGGCAACCATGCGCGCTACTGCCGTCTCACTTCATCCTCGGTGACACATGTTCGTGCCTCCGGTCATTCGCCACTCTGGTCGAGGGCCCAGTCCTGCGGCGCGACGTGGAGGCGACGGCCGGTGATGGAGAACGGTTGGACGAGAAGCCACGCGTCGCGTTCCTCGGCGAGCCACGGGTCCGAGTCGAATTGGCTGCGAATCGCCGCCGATTCGTCGTCGATGCGATAGCGCTCGCCTTGCACGAGCACCGACCAACCTTCGCGGCGATCGGTGTCGTAACCGTCGATCTCGAACGCGACGACGCGAAGCGCCTGCTCGATGACGTTGCCCGGACGCGTCCTCACCGCGATCCACGTCCCCGGCGTGACGCCTGTGCTCCGCACGAGCCGGTAGTTGATCGGCAACACCACGGGCACTCCATCGCTGACGAACCCGATCCGACCGATCACACCGGCCGCGAGCAGGGCGAGGCATTCGTCCTGATCCAGCGGTTCGAACTGTGCGCCTGTCAATCCCGACCTCCTCGTTACCGCAACCTTATGAGGAGACGGTGACCACGAGCCGCCGTCGTGCCGACGCCGCCTCGCCTGACCTGGGGCGATGGCTCTTGCGGTCCTCGATCGAGATGCTGAGAACCTTCCCGGCCATCACCTCGTTCTCACAATGAGGGGGACATGGTGGCGACATGAACTTCGGTGTCGCCGTCCTGCTCATCATCTCCGCTTGGGCGTTGTTGTCGATCGTGGTCTCGCTCGGATTCGGCGGGATCGCCAAGACGCGCGACCGCGCAACGATCCCGGGCTTCCGGTTCCCGGCGTCCGACTCCCTCGCAGACCGGCAGACGGACCGTGCGACGGCACACAGCGCGGCCCGTCGCAGCGCCTGAGCGCCAAAGCCCGAGCCCTTCCCCCCGTCGATCGAGAGAAGCAGCAATGGAACACTCCCCAGATGACGCAGCGAGACCGGACCTCTCGATCGGAGCATCGATCGAGGTCCGCGGTCACTTCCGCGGGAAGTGGTCGCGCGGATTCGAGGTCGCCGAGACGACCCACGACGGCTACCGCGTCCGCCGCCTCTCCGACCACTACGTCCTGCCCGCAGCCTTCTCGGGTCACGACGTTCGTCGCGTGAGCTGATCCACAGCGAGACGGCTGGCGACCGATCTGTGGCCAAACGGCCCGATCGCTCGTGCCGACAGCGCCGCCGACCTGCACCGACGTTGCTCCGGGGGAGAGACTCGAACTCTCAACCTAGCGGTTAACAGCCGCTTGCTCTGCCGATTGAGCTACCCCGGAACGCACCCGAAATGGCACCGGGCACGAGGCGTGAGGCTACCAGCCGGGCTTCGCCGGACCCGGCAGACACGACACGCGCCCTCCCTCATCGGCTACAACGGCGGGATGCACAGACGGACTGCTTTCGTCGCCGGCCTCGCGGTCGGCTACTACCTCGGCGCCCAGGCCGGCCGCGAACGCTACGAGCAGATTCGCGCCGTGCTCGAAGACCTCCGCGTCGACAGCGCCCTCGAGAAGGGCCGCGCCCTCGTGGAGCTCGCCGTCGTCCGCATCCAGGAGGCTCGCGAAGACCGCAGTGCCACGGTGCTGCCGTTCCCCAACGCCGCGGGGGCGTAGCCCTCAGGTGCCTTCGAGGTAGTCGCGGAGGCGCTGCGACCGGGTGGGGTGGCGCAACTTCGCGAGTGTCTTGGACTCGATCTGGCGGATGCGCTCACGGGTGACGCCGAACTCGCGGCCCACCTCTTCGAGCGTGCGGATCTGCCCGTCTTCGAGGCCGAACCGCAACCGCACCACCTGCTGCTCGCGCGGGTTCAGCTCGCGCAGCGCTTCTTCGAGGTCTTCGAGCAGCAGCTTGCGGTCGGCGGCCATCGCCGGTGCGATCGCGGTGGGGTCCTCGACGAAGTCGCCGAGGAAGCTGTCGTCTTCCTCGCCCACGGGCGTCTCGAGCGACACCGGCTCCTGCGCGATCCGCTGGATCTCGCGGACGCGATCGGGAGTGAGCTCGCACTTCGCGGCGACCTCTTCGACGGTCGGTTCGCGACCCAGCTCCTGGAGCATCGATCGCTGCACGCGCATCACCTTGTTCATGGTCTCGACCATGTGCACGGGAATGCGGATGGTGCGCGCCTGATCGGCGATCGCGCGCGTGATCGCCTGGCGGATCCACCAGGTCGCGTACGTGGAGAACTTGAAGCCCTTCGTGTAGTCGAACTTCTCGACGGCGCGGA
>DAIQOP010000179.1:0-7925 GCA_036787815.1 Actinomycetota bacterium | reverse complement strand
TCCGTGAGGGTGGCCGTACCGTCGGTGCCGGCCGAGTCATCAAGATCAACAAGTAGTTCACCCAATAGCGGAGCCGCGCCAGTAGCGACTCACTCCCGTCCCGCGTCCGCGTAGCGAGCGCAGCGAATGGAGCGAGCCCCCAGGCGAGCGGAAGCAGCGAAGCGGAAGCGGAGCAATAAGCATGGCGAACGAAAAGCGCATCAAGGTCACGCTGGCGTGTGAGGTCTGCAAGCGGCGGAACTACATCACGATGAAGAGCAAGATCAACGACCGCGAGCGCATCGAGATGAAGAAGTACTGCCGCTGGGACCGCCAGCACACGCTGCACCGGGAGACGCGCTAACCACGGGCGCGGCCTCCGGCGCCCTGCCGCGCCCCCCTCATGCTCGCGATCGCGAGCACAGAAGTGACCGGTGCGTAACCTCCGGCGCCCTCGGCGGGTCCGAACGGGTGTCGAGCGGGAGCATCCGTGGACCACGGTGATCTGATCCGGGCTGCCCAACAGGGCGAACGGGAAGCGTTCGACGAGCTGGTGCGCCAGACCTACGTCGACACGTTCACCTTGGCCTGCCGGCTCACCGGGAACGAGGAGGACGCACGCGACGTGGCCCAGGACGCTTATCTCCGAGCCTGGCGTGGGATCGGGCGCTTCCGCGGCGAGGCCCAGTTCTCGACGTGGATGTACCGGATCACCGCGAACGCGGCGGCCACCCACACCCAGCGCCGCCGCCGCCAGCGGACCGAGCAGCTCGACGACCACGCCGAACCCATCGAGGAGCGGCTCGAATCGCTGCCCGGCCCGGCCGCCGAATCGGCCGAGGCCCTCGACCGCGTCTCGTGCGCGATCTCGACCCTGCCGGTGAAGCTCCGCCACGTCGTCGTGCTGAAGGACGTCTACGGGCTCTCGCACGACGAGATCGCCACCGAGCTCGACATCTCGGTCGCCGCGGCGAAGGTCCGGTTGCATCGGGCCCGGCGGAAGTTGAAGGACCTGCTGTTCGAGCACGGAGAACAAGCCCATGCGGTGTGACGAAGTCGCCGCGATGCTCCCGGCTCTCGTCGACGGCGACTCGCGCAACCTCGCGGTCGAACGCCACGTCGAGTCGTGCCTGCGCTGCCAGGCCGAGTTGGCCCGCTACCGGCGGCTCCTGCGCACGCTGCAACAGCTGCGCACCCGGTACCTGGAGCCGTCGCCCGGGTATCTCGCCGAGACCCTCGCCGCGTTGGAAGAGGTCGCGGAGCGCAGCGTCATCCGTTCCGCGCTCTCGGGCCGCCGGCTCGCCTACGCGGGCGCCGGCACGGCCGTCGCGACCGCTGCGGCGACCGCCGCGGTCCTGATCGCCCGCTCCCGTCGCCGCGGCCTGCCCCTCGCGGGGTAGCGGAGAACACCCCCTGCTAACCTGCACGTCGGCCCCCGGCCCGGAGGGCAGTAGCTCAACTGGGAGAGCATCGGTCTCCAAAACCGACGGTTGGGGGTTCGAGTCCCTCCTGCCCTGCTCCCTTTCCCGCCCCGACGAGGCGAAGCGTGAACCGACAGACCAAGCGCCAAATGGCCAAATCCGGCACCGACCGGCCGGCTCGCGGGTCGAAACAGGCCCCGGCGCAGACGCATGATCGGGAGCGCACATCGCCTGCGGAGTTCTTCTCCGAGGTGCGTGGAGAGATGCGCAAGGTCGCGTGGCCGACGCGTCCCGAGGTCATCAACTCGACGATGGTCGTGCTGATCGCCGTGATCTTCATGGGGGCGTCGATCTTCGCCCTCGACTACTGCGCGGCGAAGTTCGTGCTCTTCCTCTTCGGGTGACCCCTTCCATGGCTGATGATCTCGAATCCGACGATGCCTCCGCGCCCGCGCCCGGCGAAGCACCTGCCGCCGCGCCCGCCGACGACATGACGACCGACAGCTCGAGCGACGAACGCTCGAGCGACAACCCCGAAGCAGGCGACTCCGACGTGCTCGAAGCAGAAGCCGTGATCGACCTGCCCGCCGACGCCGAGCTCGAAGACGTCGAATACGAGGACGAAGAGCCACTCGAACCGGGCCCCTTCGACCGGCCCGGCGACTGGTACGTCGTCCACACCTACGCCGGCTACGAGAACAAGGTCAAGCAGAACCTCGCCAGCCGCGTCCGCTCTATGGGCGTCGAGGAACGCATCTTCGAGGTCGTCATCCCGATGGAAGACGTCATCGAGTTCAAGGGCGGCAAGAAGGTCGTCGCGCAGAAGAAGGTCTTCCCGGGCTACCTGCTCGTGCGCATGGATCTCGACGACAACTCCTGGTACGTCGTGCGCAACACGCCGGGCGTCACCGGGTTCGTCGGGAGCGGTGCGAAGCCGAGCCCGCTGTCGCGACGCGAGGTCGAGGACATCCTCGGTGTCCCGGGCCCCGTCGGCGCCGGCACCCCCGAGAAGAAGGCCCGGCCGCGACTCGAGTACGAGGTGGGCGAGCAGGTGCGTGTGGTCACCGGTCCGTTCGCCGATTTCAACGGGTTGATCAGCGAGATCGACGTCGACCGCTCGAAGCTCAAGGTGCTCGTGAACATCTTCGGGCGCGAGACGCCCGTCGAGCTCGAGTTCGGCAACGTCGCGAAGCTATAAGCGCAGGAGCATCTCGTCGAGTGAGGCGTCCGCGTAGCGAACGCAGCGGATGGAGCGAGCCCTCTCGGGCGAGCGGAAGCAGCGAAGCGGAAGCGGAGCAATAGAAGATGGCCAAGAAACGCATCACCGCAGTCGTGCGGATCCAGATCCAGGCGGGTGCGGCAACGCCGGCGCCGCCGGTCGGAACCGCGCTCGGACCGCACGGCATCAACATCATGGACTTCTGCAAGGCGTACAACGCGCAGACCGAGAGTCAGCGCGGCATGGTCGTGCCGGCCGAGATCACGATCCGCGAGGATCGCACGTTCACCTTCGTGACGAAGACCCCGCCGGCATCGAAGTTGCTGCTGCAGGCGGCGGGCCTCGACAAGGGCTCGGTCGCGCCGCGGCGTGAGAAGGCGGGCACCGTCACCACGGCGCAGGTGCGCCAGATCGCGGAGACGAAGAAGCCCGACCTCAACGCGATCGACGTCGAAGGCGCGATGGCGCAGATCGCGGGCACGGCCCGTTCGATGGGTATCGACGTCGTCGACTGACGACTCCCGTTTCACCGTTCGCCGCGCGGAGGACCTCGCCGCCGGCATGTGAACGCAACCCGAGGGACCCGAGAGGGGAAGTCATGGCCAAGTCCAAGAAGTACACCGACGCGATCGGCCGTTTCGACCGGGATCAGCTCCACGCCGCCGACGAGGCGCTCGGAGTCGTGAAGTCGCTCGCCAGCCGCAACTTCGACGAGACCGTCGAGGTTGCCTACCGGCTCGGTGTCGATCCCCGCAAGGCCGACCAGATGCTGCGCGGCACCGTCTCGCTGCCCTCGGGAACGGGCAAGGACGTGCGTGTCGCGGTCTTCGCGGCCGGCGACGCGGCTCGCGACGCCGAAGCCGCCGGCGCCGATGTGGTCGGTGCCGACGATCTCGTCGCCAAGATCCAGAACGGCTTCCTCGACTTCGACATCGCGATCGCCACGCCCGACCTCATGGGCCAGGTCGGTCGCCTCGGCCGGGTGCTCGGTCCGCGGGGCCTGATGCCGAACCCGAAGACCGGCACCGTCACCACCGACGTCGGCAAGGCCGTCGCCGAGTTCAAGGGCGGCAAGGTCGAGTACCGCACCGACCGCCACGGCAACGTGCACGTGCCGATCGGCAAGGTCAGCTTCGAGCTCGCCGCGCTGAGCGCCAACTACCAGGCCGTCCACGACGAGATCATGCGGGCGAAGCCCGCGGCGTCGAAGGGCCGCTACATCAAGTCGATCACCACATCGTCGACCATGGGCCCCGGCGTCAAGATCAACCCCGAAGTCAAGATCGCGAGATAGGCACCGGCTGGCTCGGCCGGCCGGTGGCGGGGTAGGATCACCGTTCAGAAGTTCCCGTCGCCACAGACCTTCGGTCTCGCTCTGGGTATCCCGCAGTGAGGTACCCGCAGTGAGGTAATGGGCTCCGGCCCGCCGAACGAGGCGCGTTCCTCGGGGCCGCGCGTGCGCGGACCGCCCTGGTCGACGAGAGCAGCCGACCGAGAACGAGGAGCACGATGGCGACGAAGGCCGACGCCGGCAGCGATCAGATGCGCCGCAAGGGTGCGGTGATCGACGAGATCCGGGCCAAGCTCGACGCCGCGGATGCCGCCGTGCTCACCGAGTACCGCGGGTTGACCGTGACCGAGCTCGCGACGCTGCGCGCCGCGCTCCGCCCGGCCGCCACCGAGTACAAGGTGTTCAAGAACACCCTCGCCCGCCGCGCGGCCGAGGACACCGGGCTCGCCGACATCGTGCCGCTGCTCGAGGGGCCGGTCGCCATCGCGTTCGTCTCCGGCGACGCGGTGATGGCCGCAAAGGCGCTGCGCGACTTCGCCCGCACGAACCCGAACCTGATCGTCAAGGGCGGCCTGCTCGGCGAGCGCGTGCTCGGCCAGGTCGAGATGGAGGCCCTCGCCGACGTCCCGCCCCGCGAGGTCCTGCTCGCCCGCCTCGCCGGTGGCTTCCAGGCCCCGCTCGTGAAGGCCGCCGGGTTGTTCCAGGCCTTCACCCGCAACATGGCCTACGGCCTCAAGGCCCTCGTCGACCAGCGCATCGAGGCCGGCGAGGCCCTGCCGGCGCCGGAGCCCGAGGTTGCCGAGCCGGAAGCCGCCGAGCCGGAAGCGTCCGAGCCGGAGGCGGCCGCGCCGCCAGCCGACGCGGTCGATGGGCCCGATGCCGGCACCGAGGCGTCGCCCGAGGGCGAAGCCGAGGCAGCCGCAGCCGCAGCCGAACCCGGAGCAGCCGAGCCCGAGACACCCGCCGAGGCCTGAGGCCCGGCCCCGATCACAGCACCAGTTCGCACAGCCAGTTCGCACAGCCAGTCCGCACACCGTTCGCAGACAAAATCAGGAGATTCCCATGGCCACCATGAGCACTGCCGACCTGCTCGACGTCTTCAAGAACATGACGGTCCTCGAGCTCAACGACTTCCTCAAGGCGTTCGAGGAAGAGTTCGGCGTCACCGCAGCGGCGCCCGTCGCCGTGGCCGCGCCCGCGGCCGTCGGTGGCGGCGAGGCGGCAGTCGAGGAGAAGGACGAGTTCGACGTCGTCCTGATCGCGGCCGGCGACAAGAAGATCCAGGTGATCAAGGAGGTGCGCTCGCTCACCAGCCTGGGCCTCAAGGAGGCGAAGGACCTGGTGGACGGCGCCCCGAAGCCCGTGCTCGAGAAGGCGTCGAAGGAAGACGCCGAGAAGGCGAAGGCGCAGCTCGAGGGCGCCGGCGCCACCGTCGAGCTCAAGTAGCGACGGGCCCCCGTGCCCGCGAGGGCACGGGGGGTTCGGGCTCCGGACCTCGTCGTTTCGACGCCGGAAGGCTTGCAACCGGGGGGCCCCCGTCGTATCCTCGCCGCCACGAGGACGCGACGTCGTCCCCGCAACCGAGTGCACCGGGCGAGGGCCGGCATAGCGTGTGCTATGCTCCGGCCTAGCCGTGTCTGCCTGCTCGTGCCCTGCGTTTCTGATCGCGTCGCGTGGCGCGCTCGCGTGTCTGAGCGACGCGCGCACCTCTCGTTGCATCGGCTCTTGTTGCACCGTCGGCTCGACCGGTTCGCCGCGGTGATCGTGTTCCCAGTGGTTCCAGGAATGGAGTGACGTTGGCTCGTCGTGCTCGTGAGCGGGTGTCGTTCGGGAAGCTGCGTGAGGTCAAGGAGCTCCCGAACCTCATCGAGGTACAAACCGAGTCGTTCATATGGTTCCTCGAGGACGGTGTCGCCGAGGTCCTGCGCGACATCTCGCCGATCGAGGACTTCACCGGTCAGCTCAAGCTCGAGCTGACCGACCACGTCTTCGACCCGCCGAAGCACTCCGAAGAGGAGTGCCGCGAGCGGGACATGACGTACGCGCGCCCGCTCTTCGTCACCGCCCGGTTCATGAACTCGGGTACCGGTGAGATCAAGGAGCAGACGGTCTTCATGGGGGACTTCCCGATGATGACCGACCGCGGCACGTTCATCATCAACGGCACCGAGCGGATCGTCGTGAGCCAGCTCGTGCGTTCGCCGGGCGTGTACTTCGGCCTGAACCCCGACAAGACCGCGCCCGAGAAGGACATCGCCGACGCCAAGATGATCCCCGGCCGCGGCGCGTGGCTCGAGTTCGAGATCGACAAGAAGGACGTCGTGTACGTCCGCATCGACCGGAAGCGCAAGCAGCCGGTCACGGTGCTCCTGAAGGCGCTCGAGTTCGGCGACACCGACGACGCGCTCCTCGGCCTCATCACCGACGACGACGGCCGGCCGTACGAGTCGATGCGCAACACGCTCGAGAAGGACCACACCGAGAGCGCCGACGAGGCGTTCATCGACATCTACCGCAAGCTGCGCCCCGGCGAGCCCCCCACGCCCGACTCGGCCCGCCAGCTGCTCACGAACCTCTTCTTCAACCCGAAGCGCTACGACCTCGCGAAGGTCGGCCGCCACAAGGTCACGAAGAAGCTCCGCGACGAGTACCCGAAGATGGGGCTCAAGCGCTTCGACCTCGAGACGCCCACCGGCGACGTCGACGGCGGCTCGGGCTTCACGCTCACGAAGGCCGACATCCTCGCGGCGATCTCGTACCTCGTGAAGCTGCACGCCAACGAGCCCACGTACTACCCCGACGACATCGACCACTTCGGCAACCGCCGGGTGCGTTCGGTCGGCGAGCTCATCCAGAACCAGGTTCGTGTCGGCCTCTCGCGCATGGAGCGGGTCGTGCGCGAGCGGATGACGACCCAGGACGTCGAGGCGATCACGCCCCAGACCCTGATCAACATCCGGCCCGTGGTCGCGGCGATCAAGGAGTTCTTCGGGTCGTCGCAGCTGTCGCAGTTCATGGACCAGACCAACCCGCTCGCGGGGCTCACGCACAAGCGCCGGCTCTCGGCGCTCGGGCCGGGCGGTCTGTCGCGTGAGCGCGCCGGGTTCGAGGTGCGAGACGTGCACCCGAGCCACTACGGGCGGATGTGCCCGATCGAGACCCCGGAAGGCCCGAACATCGGGCTCATCGGGTACCTCGCGTCGTTCGCGCGCATCAACCGCTTCGGCTTCATCGAGACGCCGTACCGCAAGGTCGTCCAGGGTCGGGTGACCGACGAGATCGTGTACCTCGCCGCCGACGACGAGGACACCCAGGTCATCGCCCAGGCGAACGCCTCGGTCGACGAGAGCGGTCGGTTCCAGGAAGAGCGTGTGCTCGTGCGGGCCGGCAGGGGCGAGATCGCCTACGTGCCACCCGCCGACATCCACTACATGGACGTGTCGCCGAAGCAGATCGTCTCGGTCGCGACCGCGCTCATCCCGTTCCTCGAGCACGACGACGCGAACCGTGCGCTCATGGGCGCCAACATGCAGCGCCAGGCCGTGCCGCTCCTGCGGTCGACGGCACCGTTCATCGGCACCGGCATCGAGGCCCGTGCGGCACGCGACGCGGGCGACGTCGTCCTCGCCGAGGACGCCGGCACCGTGATCGACGTCGCCGGCGACATGGTCACCGTCGACTACAAGGCAATCGGCAAGAAGTCGTACCGGCTGCTCAAGTTCCGCCGTTCGAACCAGGGCACGTGCATCAACCAGAAGCCGCTCGTCTTCGAAGGCGACGTGGTGAAGAAGGGCGACGTCCTCGCCGACGGCCCGTCGACGCATCAGGGCGAGCTGGCGCTGGGCAAGAACCTGCTCGTCGCCTTCATGCCCTGGAAGGGCCACAACTTCGAGGACGCCATCGTGCTCTCGGAGCGGCTCGTGCGCGACGACGTGCTCACGTCGATCCACATCGAGGAGCACGAGATCGACGCTCGCGACACCAAGCTCGGTGCCGAGGAGATCACGCGCGACAT
>DAIQOP010000178.1:0-7973 GCA_036787815.1 Actinomycetota bacterium | reverse complement strand
CGCGGGCATCAAGTGCCTCGGCGGTTCGATCCAGGGTCGCCTCTACCCCCGCAACGACGGCGAGCGGCGCGCCGCGCTCGACCTCGGCTACGACCTCGACCGCGTGCTCTTCACCGACGACCTCGTCTCGGGCGACGACGTGTTCTTCGCCGCGACCGGCGTCACCGACGGCGACCTGCTGCGGGGCGTGCGCTACTGGGGCGACGGCGCGAGCACCGAGTCGCTCGTGATGCGGGGCAAGACGGGCACGATCCGCAAGATCGAAGCCACCCACCGCTGGCCCAAGCTCATGCGCTACTCGGCCATCCGCTTCGACGAGTAAGGGATCAGCTCGCTCGCGCGACCTCTAAACGGGTGCTGGCGCGCTTGACGGCGGCCGCGGCGGCTGCGTCTTCGGGATCGGCCTTCATCGCGGCCTCTGCCTTCTCGAAGGCCGCCGTGGCGCGCGCGACGTCGATCGCGTTCGAGTGCTCCGCGACGTCGGAGAGCACGGTGACCCGGTCGTTCGACACCTCGACGAAGCCGCCGTGGACCGCGAACGTCATCTGGCCGTCTTCCTGGAGAATGCGCAGCGGCCAGTCGTCGAGCGCGCCGAGGAACGACACGTGCCCGGGCTGGAACGCGATGTCGCCACCCTCCAGCGTGCGGGCGATGACCATCTCGGCCTGCCCCTCGAACAGAATGGCCTCCGGCGACACGACCTCGACCGTCAACATCGGGCGCTACGACTCCTGCAGTGACTTGGCCTTCGCGAGCACCGACTCGGCCCCGCCGACGTTGAAGAACGCCTGCTCGGGAACCTCGTCGAGCTCACCGTTCACGAGCGCCTCGAACGACTCGACGGTCTCCTCGATCGGCACGTTGATGCCCTTGAGACCGGTGAAGACCTCGCCGACGAAGAACGGCTGCGAGAGGAACCGCTGCACCTTCCGGGCCCGGGAGACGACGACGCGGTCCTCTTCGGAGAGCTCGTCGAGTCCGAGGATGGCGATGATGTCCTGCAGCTCCTTGTAGCGCTGCAGGACCTCCTGCACCCTCCGGGCGACCTCGTAGTGCCGGGCCCCGACGATCTCGGGAGCGAGGATGTTCGAGGTGGACGACAGCGGGTCGACGGCCGGGTAGATGCCGAGCGCCGCGATCTGCCGGGACAGCTCGGTGGTGGCGTCGAGGTGGGTGAAGGTGGTGAACGGCGCCGGGTCGGTGTAGTCGTCGGCGGGAACGTAGACGGCCTGGAGCGAGGTGATCGAACGGCCCCGGGTCGAGGTGATGCGCTCCTGCAGCTCGCCCATCTCGTCGGCGAGGGTCGGCTGGTAACCAACGGCCGACGGCATCCGGCCCAGCAGCGTCGACACCTCGGAGCCGGCCTGGACGAACCGGAAGATGTTGTCGACGAAGAGCAGCACATCTTGGTTCATGACGTCGCGGAAGTACTCGGCCATGGTGAGCGCCGAGAGCGCGACGCGCATCCGCACACCGGGCGGCTCGTCCATCTGGCCGTACACGAGGGCGGCCTTCTCGATGACGCCCGACTCCTGCATCTCGATCCAGAGGTCGGTGCCCTCACGGGTGCGCTCGCCGACACCGGCGAACACCGACACACCACCGTGCTGGGTGGCGACCCGGTTGATCATCTCCATGATGAGGATGGTCTTGCCGACCCCCGCACCGCCGAAGAGACCGATCTTGCCGCCCTGCACGTAGGGCTCGAGCAGGTCGATGACCTTGATGCCGGTCTCGAACATCGTGGCGCGCGGCTCGAGCGTGTCGAAGGCCGGCGAGTCGCGGTGGATCTCCCAGCGGTCGGTGATGCCCTCGGGGATGACGCCCTGCGTGTCGAGCGGCTCGCCGATGACGTTCCACACGTGGCCGAGCGTGGCCTGGCCGACCGGCACCGTGATGCCGCGACCGAGGTTGCGCACGGGGGTGTTGCGCTTCAGCCCGTCGGTGGGCTTCATGCAGATCGCGCGGACACGGCTGTCGCCGATCTGCTGCGCGACCTCGGCGGTGACGGTGATCGTCTCGCCCTCGAGCACGATATCCATCTCGAGCGCGTTGTTGATCTCGGGCAGCGCGTCGGGCGGGAACTCCACGTCGACGACCGGGCCGGCGATCGCGACGACCCGCCCTTCTTTGAGCTTCGGCTCTGCGGTTGTGGTCATGCCTGCTCCTGTGGTGCCGCTGCGAGGTGGGCGGGATGCGCGTGGGCGAAGTCGTCGTGGTCGCCGCGCCCGGAACCGAGGGCCTCGGCGCCACCGACGATCTCCATGATCTCGGTCGTGATCTGTTCCTGACGAGCGCGGTTCATCACCCGGCTGAGGCTGGTGATCAACTCGTCGGCGTTGTCGGTCGCGGCCTTCATGGCACGTTGGCGGGCCGCGTGCTCGGATGCCGCCGCGTTGAGCAACGCCGCGAACACCCTCGACTCCGCGTACCGGGGCAGCAACGCGTCGAGGATGGCTTCCGGGCCGGGCTCGAACTCGTACGCCTCTTTCGGTGCTCCGGCGTGGGCATCGGCCGCATCGGCCGCGCTCGGGGCGGCGGTCTCGAGCGGCATCAGGCGCTCGACCACGACCGTTTGGGTGCCGGCCGAGACGAAGCGGGTGTAGACGAGCTGCACGACGTCGATCTCACCGGCGAGGAACTTGTCGGTGACCGCCGCGGCGACCGCTCGGGCGTTCTCGTAGGTCGGCTGGTCGCTGAAGCCGGTGAAGGCGCCGTCGATGTGGAACTCGCGGTAGCGGAAGTACCCCTCGACCTTGCGGCCCACCGCGACGAGCGCGTACTCCTTGCCCTGCCGTTGGTGCGCGGCGATCTCGTTCTCTGCCGTCCGCAACACCGTGGTGTTGTAGCCACCGCACAGCCCGCGGTCGGCGGCGATCACGATCTGACCGATCGTGCGCACCTCTTCGCGCGGCGTGAGCAACGGGCTGCCGCCGCCGGCGCCGGCCTCGGCGAGGTGCTCGACGACCTCGGTGATGCCTTTGCTGTACGGCTGCGCGGCACGGACCGCGGCCTGCGCGCGCACGATGCGGCTCGACGCGATCAGCTCCATGGCGCGCGTGATCTTCTTCGTCGACTGCACGCTCTTGATGCGCCGGCGGAGAATCCGCTCTTGCCCACCAGCCATGCTTATGCGCTCGCTCGTGCGCGGGAGCGGCCTGCGGCCGGAGGGGCTGTTTCGCTCGCTGGCGAGCTCGACGCTCGCTTCGCTCCCGCCTTCGCCGTGTGGGAATGCGCTCGCGAGAAGCTCGACGGTGTCATCAGGCCGCGCCTGCTTCGGCGCCGGTGACGACGAAACGGGCCTTGAAGTCGGCGACGGCCGTTTCGAGCGTGTCGCCCGGCGGGACGGCACCGGTCGTGCGGATCTGCGCCAGCATGTCGGCGTGGGGGCCGCGGAAGTAGTCGAGCAGCTCGTTCTCGAAGCGGCGCACGTCGCCCACGGGCAGGTCGTCGAGCACACCGGTGGTACCGGCGAAGATCGACACGACCTGCTCCTCGACCGGCATCGGCGAGTTCAGCGGCTGCTTCAGCAGCTCCACCAGCCGGTACCCGCGCTCGAGCTGCGCTTTCGACACCGCGTCGAGCTCGGAACCGAACGTGGCGAACGCCTCGAGCTCACGGAACTGCGCGAGGTCGAGCTTGAGCGTTCCCGAGACCGACTTCATCGCCTTGATCTGCGCGGCGCCACCGACGCGTGACACCGAGATGCCGACGTCGACCGCCGGGCGCACACCCGACTTGAACAGGTCGTCGACGAGGTAGATCTGGCCGTCGGTGATCGAGATGACGTTGGTGGGGATGTACGCCGAGACGTCGCCCGCCTTGGTCTCGATGATCGGCAGCGCGGTGAGCGAACCCGCGCCGAGCGCGTCGGAGAGCTTGGCCGCGCGCTCGAGAAGCCGGCTGTGGAGGTAGAAGACGTCGCCGGGGTAGGCCTCGCGGCCCGGCGGGCGCCGGAGCAGCAGCGAGATCTGGCGGTAGGCCTCGGCCTGCTTCGACAGGTCGTCGTACACGACGAGCGCGTGCTGACCGTTCTCCATCCAGTGCTGGCCCATCGCGCAGCCGGCGTACGGAGCGAGGTACTTGAACACCGCTTCGTCGGCGGCGGGCGCGTTCACCACGACCGTGTACTCCATCGCGCCCTGCGCCGCGAGGGTGGCGACGGTCTGCGCGACCGTCGAGCCCTTCTGGCCGATCGCGACGTAGATGCACTTCACGCCCTGACCCTTCTGGTTCAGGATCGTGTCGATCGCAACGGTGGTCTTGCCGGTCTTGCGGTCGCCGATGATGAGCTCACGCTGGCCGCGACCGACGGGGGTCATCGCGTCGATGGCCTTGATGCCCGTCTGCAACGGCTCGTGCACCGGTTGGCGGCCGACGATGCCGGGCGCCTGCACCTCGAGCCGGCGCAGCGTGTCGGACGCGATCGGGCCCTTGCCGTCGAGCGGCTGGCCGAGCGCGTTCACGACGCGGCCGACGAGCGCTTCGCCGACGGGCACCGAGAGGATGCGGCCGGTGGCCTTCACCGACTGACCCTCTTCGATCTCGTCGACGGTGCCGAGCACCACCGCGCCGATCGAGTCCTCGTCGAGGTTGAGCGCGAGGCCGAGGACGCCGCCCTCGAACTCGAGCAGCTCGTTGACGGCCGCGCCCGGCAGACCCTGCACGCGCGCGACGCCGTCTGCGACCTCGAGCACGCGCCCGACCCGCTCCTGCTCGACGTTCGGCTTGAATCCCTCGACGTGCTTGCGCAGCGCCGCGGCGATGTCGTCGGAATTGAGGTTGAACTCCGTCATCAGATGCGTTCCTTCAACTGAGCCAGCCGGCGTCGAACCGTGCCGTCGATGACGGTGTCACCGATGCGTGCCACGATCCCGCCGAGCACGTTCTCGTCCACGATGACCTTGACCTCGACCTGCTTCCCCGTCGCCTGCGAGAGCGCGGTGGCCAGGCGCTGTTGCTGCTGCGCGTCGAGCGGCACCGCACTGCGCACCTCGGCGACCTCGTGCGAGCGGTTGCTCGCCGCGATCTCGATGAACTTGTCGACGATCTCGGGCAGGTCGGAGACGCGCCCGATGCCGACGAGGAACGAGACGATCGCCGCCGTGCTCTCGAGCGCGCGGTGGGAGAACAGATCTTCGATGACCCCTTGGCGAACCTCGACCGGGATCGACCGGTCGGAGAGCTTCGATCGCAGCTCGTCGCTCGACTCGAAGGTGCGCGCGAAGCGGAAGAGCTCTTCCTCGGTGTCCGCGAGGAAGCCCTCTGCCCCGGCGATCTGGAAGATCGCCTGCGCGTATGACTCGATGCGTGCGGCCGAGGTCATCTGTCAGTTGCTCCCGACAGAGTTGATGTAGTTGTCGATGAGCGCGATCTGTGTGTCGCGGTCGAGGTTGCGCTCGACGATCTTCTCGGCGAGCTCGATCGCGAGATCGGAGACCCGGCCGCGGAGGTCGGCCATCGCGCGCTCCCCTGCGAGGCGGATGTCTTCCTGCGAACGGGTGCGCAGATCGGCGGCGTCGGCTTCGGCGCGGGCGATGAGGTCGCGACGCACCTGATCGGCGGCCTGGCGGGCCTCGTCGATGATGCGCCCGGCTTCCGCACGCGCGTCGGCGAGCTGGGCGCGGTACTCGGTGAGCACGCCCTCGGCCTCGGTCTTGGCGCCTTCGGCACCCTCGAGATCGCCACGGATGCGGTCCTCACGGGCCTTCATCGACTTCGTGACGGCCGGGTAGCCGAACTTGAAGAACAGCCCGAGCAGGATCACGAAGGAGATCGAACCCCAGACCAGCTCCGAGTTCTCCGGCTTCAACGGGCTCGGCGCCTGCTGGCAGTCGTCGATCGTCGCGGTCGCGCTCTCGAGCTTCTTGATGCACTCCTCGTTGGCCTTGGGGATGGCCGCGTTGGCAACCCCCGCGCTCAGACCAACGGTCGCGAGCGCCAACGACGTCGCGACGATCAACCTCCGGACACGCATGAAATGCTCCTCGTCAGGGTCTTACTTGAGGATGAAGGCGAGCACGAAACCGAACAGGGCCAGTGCCTCGGTGAACGCAATGCCGAGGAACATCGTGGTGCGGACGGTGCCCGCAGACTCGGGTTGGCGGGCCATCGCGGTGATGGCGTTACCGACGACGAGACCAATGCCGATTCCAGGACCGATCGCGGCGGCGCCATAGACGATGCCGCGTCCGATCGTCTGGAGACCGGCGTTGTTGTCGGCGGCCGCAGCTGCAAGGACGTGGAGCAAGGGTTCCTCCCTAGTGTTCCGGATGCATCGTGCCGCCGATGTAGACGGCGGTGAGGATTGTGAAGATGAACGCCTGCAGGAAGCTCACGAGGATCTCGAAGCCCGTGAGGGCGAAGAGCAACGCGAAGCTGAACGGCAGGATGATGACGAAGATGCTCTTCTTGAACAGCGCGGTGCAGATCACCGAGAAGGTCGCGAGGATGAGGTGGCCCGCCAGCATGTTGGCGAACAACCGCACCATGAGCGAGAACGGCTTGACCAGGAAGTGCGAGACGAGCTCGATGATCACGACGAGCGGAAGGATCAACTTCGGCACACCGGGCGGCACGATCGAGTTCTTGATGTAGGTGAACGGTCCCTGCTTCACGACTCCGACGACGTTGTAGATCAGGTACGTCAGGAGCGCGAGCACCAGCGGCATCGCGAACCGCGCGTTCGCCGGGAACTGGAAGAACGGGATGATCTCGAAGATGTTGCTGAAGAAGATGAAGAAGAACAGCGCGGTGAGGTACGGCAGGAACGTCATGCCGTCGGAGCCCATCGTCTGCATGACGATCTGATCGCGCACGAACTCGATGCCGACCTCGGCCACGTTCTGGATGCCGTGCGGCACGAGCTTCTTGCGGGATCCACCGATGATGAAGATCAACAGCGTGATCGCCATCGCCATCAGGTAGATCAGCCCGACCTTGTTCAGCGCGAAGGTGGACGATCCCTTGAAGGCGAACGCCGGCCAGTTCGTGAGCTGGGTGATCGGGGGGACGTCGAGTCCGAGGAGCATCGGTGCCTCAGTCCTTTCCGGGCTTCAGGCCGGGAAACGCCAGCGAGAGCTGCACCGACTTGGCCTCCCACGCGAGGAGACCGAGGTGACTCACCACGATGGCGATGCCGAACGTTGCGAAGTCGAGGAAGGTGCGGTTGCGCAGCAGCGACAGCGCGACGACCACCACGACGAAGCGGAGAATCAGGCTCACGAGCACGGTGCCGCCGAGCAGACCGGGTGAGTCCTTGGCGGCGGCCCAGCTCTGGGCCGTACCGGCGATGAGGTAGTTGAGGAGCACGACGCCGATGGCGGCCGCGACCCCGACGGCGCCGGCACGCCCCTTGAGGAGCGCGCCCAGGCCGACCGCGAAGGGGGCGACGACGAGGCCGTGCTTCACCAGATCGCGCGCGATGTCGCGTTCGTACGCGGTGTTCGCGCCGGCTACGGCCGCTTCCACGGTTTCCCCTCCTCCGCCTGATCCATGGCCGCCTTGTACCGGTAGTACGCGCTGACGCTGACACCGACCAGGGCCACGAGGAACAGGGCCACGGCGAACAGCGGCTTCGTGCCGAACCGATGATCGATCCAGAGGCCGACCAGGAAGAAGATCAGCGGCGTACCGGCGAACTCGACGGCCTGACCGAGCGCATTGCCGAAACCGTTATAGAGCGCCTGGTGATCGGCGAGTGGCTTGCGCTTGCGCTGGCTGTCAGCAGCTGGTTTTACCACCGAAAAACCCTGCTCGAATCCCCCGCGACCCCCGGCTGGAGGGCGCTTGTGAAACTATTCGCAATCTATTGCGGTCGTCATCCGGCCGTCAAACCGGGCGGGAAAAAGTGTTCACGCCCGCTTGCGGCGATGGTGCGCGAGGTCGACGACGGCCGGGGTCCCCACCGTTTCGGGGGCGCCGTCGCCGTCGTCGGCGCCCGGTTCACGCCGGTTGAGGGAGGCGGCGGGATG
>DAIQOP010000013.1:0-26794 GCA_036787815.1 Actinomycetota bacterium | reverse complement strand
CCGCTACGTCGACTACGTGCAGTCGTGGGGCGCATCGATCCTGGGTCACGCGCACCCCGCGGTGGTCCAGGCCGTGCAGGCGGCCGCGGCCGCGGGTACCTCGTACGGCACGCCGACGCGCGGCGAAGTGGAGCTCGCGGAGGCGATCTGCGCACGCGTGCCGAGCGTCGAGAAGGTGCGCCTCGTCTCGTCGGGAACCGAGGCGGTGATGACCGCGGTGCGGCTCGCGCGCGGCGCGACCGGTCGTGCCAAGATCGTGAAGTTCGCCGGCTGCTACCACGGGCACCTCGACGCGCTGCTCGTCGCGGCGGGCAGCGGTCTCGCCACCCTCGGGTTGCCGGGCTCGGCCGGAGTGACACCCGGAGCGATCGCCGACACGATCGTCGTCCCGTACAACGATCTCGATGCGCTCGACGCGGTGTTCGCCACGCACGGACCGGAGATCGCGGCGGTGCTCGTCGAGCCGGTCGCCGCCAACATGGGTCTGGTACCCGCCGCGGCGGGCTACCTCGCGGGCCTCCGTGACCGCTGCACGACCGCCGGTGCGCTCCTCGTGTTCGACGAGGTGATCACCGGCTTCCGGGTCGGGCTCGCCGGAGCCCAGGGCCGCTTCGGTGTGCGCCCCGATCTGTCGATCTTCGGGAAGGTCGTCGGCGGCGGGCTCCCGCTCGCGGCGCTCGGCGGGCCCGCCGCGTTGATGGACGAGCTCGCGCCGCTCGGCGCGGTGTATCAGGCCGGCACGCTCTCGGGGAACCCCCTCGCCACCGCCGCGGGCCTCGCGGTGCTCGCCCATCTCGATCAGGCGGCGTACGACGAGCTCGAGAGCAAGGCCGGGCACCTCGAGGCGACACTGCGCGACGCGTGCTCGGCGGCAGCGGTCACCGCGCAGGTCACGCGCGTCGCGACGCTCGTGGGCCTGTTCTTCGCGCCGCAACCCGTCGTCGACTACGACGGCGCGCGTGCGGCCGATCACGAGCGCTACGCGCGGGCGTTCCACGCGCTGCTCGAACGCGGGGTGTTCTTCGCCCCGAGCGGCTACGAGACGCTCTTCGTCTCGTTGGCCCACGACGGCGCGGCCGCCGAGGCGACCGCCGCCGCGGTGATCGAGGCGATGGCGCTCGTCGCCCCGGACCGGTAGCGCGGGCGCTACTCCTCGCCGCTGCGGCGGCGCCGCACGCGGTCCATGTAGAAGAGCGAGGCCGCGAAGAGCCCGCACATGACCGCGAACAGCACGAACGCCAGACCGCCTTGCTCCGAGGCGTCGACCGGCTGCGGCGGTACCGCCCCTGCGGGTGCGGCGGTACCGAGCAGGAGGAGCAGCGAAGCGAGGGCGACCAACGCACCGACGGCGCGTGACACTCGAGGACGATCGTTCCTTACGAGCGGGTGGTTCACGAGTCGTGTGTTCCTCACGTCGCCGGCACCGGGGTCATCTTGGCGGCCTCCTTGGCGCGCTCACGCTCGTCGAGCTCGTACCAGTGCAGTCCGAGGAGGCTGAGGATGAACAGGATGATCGAGCCGAGCAGGTAGCAGACCGGTGGGAGGCGAATCGAGCCGAAGTCGTACGAGAGCACCGCGATCTTGGGCGCGATGGCCGGGTCGCACTTGGGGAGGGGAGGCGGCTGACCGAACGGCACCGTCTGCACGAGCGCGGTGCACACCTGCACGGCCGCGTACTCGGGCTTGTGCATGAAGTACAGGCGAGGCGTGCCACCGACCTGGTAGGTCTGCAGGCCCTCTTTCGGGTCGTCGGTGATGTACTGCGACGATAGGTCGAACTGGGCGAACGGCTGCACCTTCGGCTTCGCGCCGGGAAGCGTGACGGCCCGCACGAACGCGCTGTCGAGGAACGACCGGATCGTGGTGGCCTGCTGCGGTGGGAGCAGCTTGCCGGACTCTTTGATGGATCGCACGGCCGCGATCTTCGAAGTCGAGAACTTGTCGGTGACCTCGACCACCTTCCAGCCGGCCGTGCGCCCCTTCGGGCTCTCGAGTGGCGTGCTCGTGGTGAGCCACAGGGTGCTGAGCAGCACCATGAATCCCGTGAGCGCGGAGGCGGCGACGAGGAACCCGAGCCGGGCACCGAGGTTGGTCGACAGCAGCAGGTAGGCCGAGCCGCAGAACAGGAACACGCCGGCGACCGGCGCGAGGATCCCGATGATGGTCGGGTCCCAGAGCGTCTTGGTCGCGGCGACCACGAGGGCGAGGTGCATCACTGGCTCCTAGTACCGGGCGCCGGGGTAGTCGACGCCGACGAGCTGATCGGTCGTCTGGTCGAGCCCTTCGCGTTCGTATTGCACGATCTCCGCGATCTGCTCCTGGGTCAGCATCCCGCCGAAGCCGGGCATCTTGCCGTTGCCGACGCCGTTGTTGCCGTACGGCTTGTTGAAGTCGGAGCCGAGCGAGATGAACGCGATCTGCTGCGCCGCGCCCGTGCCGTTCACCTTGTCGTCGGTGAAGCGCGCCTTCTCCTGGCTGAGATCGGGACCGAACGCCCCACCGCCGGGCTGCGAGATCACGTTCTCCGGCTTCTGGAGCGTCGGGTCGAACACCGACCATCCGAGCGTGTGGCAGCGGGCGCAGTTGACCTCGAACAGCAGCTGGCCCTGCGACACGTGCTCGCGGCGCTTCGCCCAGTCCTGGGCCCACTTCAGCGCGGTGTCGGCGTCGTCGACGGCCTTCTGCGCGACGGCGATGTCGGCGGGTGTCGACTTGGCGTTGGCCTTCGCCGCCACCAGCGCCTTCTGCGCCGTCGTGAGGGCGGTCTGCGCGGCCGAGAGCTGCTGCGCCGGCTCACCCGCCCAGGCGGCGAGGTTCTTGTCGGATTGCTGCTTGGCCTGGGCCGACGTCAGCTGCTTCGACGTGATGAAGGCGACGATGTCGTTGATGCTCTGCTCGTTCTTCGGGCCGCCGCCGAGCACACCCCACGGCTGCATCGGGGTACCCGGGCGGCCGTAGGTGATGATGTCGTTGACCTCTTGCGGTGAGAACCGCTGGAGCACCGTGTTGAGCGCCGGAGCCCGCCACGTGACGAACGCGCCGCTCTTGTCCTTGTAGATGTGCGCGACGCTCGTGCCACCACCACCGAGGTCGGTGCCGTGGCAGTTGGCGCACTGGAGCGACTTCGCCTGGTCGTAAGCGGGCATCTGGTTGTTCGAGAAGAGCGTGGCACCGCGGTTGACCGCACCCTCGTCGAAGTAGTGCACCGACTCGTGCTGGCGGTTGGGCTCCCGCAGCCAGTAGATCGGGAGCGCGACCGCGATGATCGCCGCGAAGAACAGTGCCCAACCGAGCACGCGCTCGAGGTGCACTCCCTCGAGGGTCTCGTCGTCGTGGAAGACGGCGAGGTTCTGCGGGGTCGGGCGCTCGCGATTGCGCTGCACCGAGATGTACGCGAACGCGCCGAGTGCTGCGAGCGCGACGACGTTGATCACGACGAGGACTTGGCGGACGCTCATTCAGCGCACTCCCGAGTCATGACCGCACGAGCGATGGTGTGCATGCCTCCCTCTCAACCGACGCAGTGCGGGCCTTCGGCCACTTGGCCGGTGGTGTTCGTGCCGATCGGCGGGCCGACCGCGAGCAGCCCGGTGTTGATGGTGACGGTGCCACCGCTGACGATGGCCTGGAAACGGTCGAGGCCACGCGGTGCGGGCCCGTCGCGCTTCTCGCCGACCCGGCTGTACTTCGAGCCGTGGCACGGGCACTCGAACCACTGCGCCGACTGGCACCACGGAACCCGGCAACCGAGGTGCACGCACTTCTGGTAGAGGGCGACGATGCCCTGCTCCATGCCGGCGACGATGTAGTCGGGGAACTTCGCCGCCTTCGCGTTGGCGATCGCGTCCGTCGGGTACGGCTGGATGTAGGTGCGCGCCTCGGGCACGTAGAACGGCTGCTTGTTGGTCGACATGAACGCCAGGATGTCGGCGAGCTTGCCGGCCGCGATCTTGCCGCCGAATCCCGCGCTGCTCGACGGCCAGAGGAACGCGAGGAGGCTCGCACCGAACGTGCCGAGCCCGGCGAGCAGGGTGACGAGGATGCCGCGGTTGAGGAACTGGCGGCGCGTGACGCCGATCTCCTCCTCGTCGACCGGTTCCCACTTCGAGAGGCTCCCGCCGTCGCGCGTCGCGGGCACGGCGCCACTCGCTCCGGCGCGGGCGTCGTCGGCCCGTTTGCGCGCCTCCTCGCTCAGCTCGACCTCGGTGCTCGCCGAGGTCGCGTCGCCGGGCGGAGCCGCGACCGCGGCCGCGCTGGCTTCGTCGCGACGGCGAGTCTCCCGGCTGAGGTTGCCGGTCGCGACGCGCTGGCGGTTCGCCATGAGGAGCAGGGTCGCCAGTGCGAGGACGATGACGGCGGCGATGGAGATGACGACGAGCACGAAACTCCCTTAGAGCTCGAAGAAGACGTGGTCGTTCCACGGGAAGGTGAAGTTGAAGCCTTGCCCCCGGAAGAACGAGCCGATGATCACGAGCACGGACCAGAACATGAGGAACACCGTGAACATGCAGATCGCGAACTTGCGGTCGGTCGGCTTGTTCGACGGGTTCTTGTCGACGTACGGGGCGACCATGAGCAGACCCAACGCGATGCCGGGGATGGTCACACCCGCGACCATCGGCGTGAACATCGTGAGGAGCTCCTGGAGCCCGAGGAAGTACCACGGTGCCTTCGACGGGTTCGGCGTCTGGTTGACGTCGGCGAGGCCGAGGAGCGGCGCCTTCACGAGCGCGGAGAAGATCGTGAGGAGTGCGGTCATCGACAGGATCGACGCGAACTCGATGACGAGCAGGTGCGGCCAGACGTGCACCTTGTCCTGCGCTTCGGCGCGCGTCTGCTGGATCGAACCCGACTTGACGACCGTGAGCAGCCGTTGGGTGTGACCACCCGGGCCGGTGCCGCGCGGTGCGGGCGCCGTGGCCGCGGCCGCGCGCGGCAGCGTGGCGGTGGCGGTACCGCCGCCGGCTGCAGCACCCGCGTCGCCGCCGGCGAGCGCGGCCTTGCGCTTGCGTGACCGCTCGAGCAGCGCGGCGGGGATGCCGCCCTTGCTCTCGGTGATGACCTCGCCCGCGTCGGCACTCGCGGCGACGGGCGCGGCTTCCTCGGCGGGCGCGACGGCCTCGCCCCCGGCCTCGGGGGATTCGGCCGCGGGCGCTTCGCCTTCCTCGCCCTCGACGGGAAGACCCAACGCCTTGCGGCGTTCGCGGCTGCGCTTCAGGAGGTGTTCGGGTACTTCGGCCATGGTGGTCCTTGGGCCCCTAGAGCGGTCCGGAGATGCCGCCGTCCTTGCGGACGCGCCAGAAATGAACGGCCATGAAGATCACGATGACGAACGGCAGCATCAACACGTGCAGCACATACCATCGCAGCAGCGTGTCGTTGCCGATCTCTTTCGAGCCCAGGAGCACGAACCGCACCTGGCTCCCGAAGACGGGCGTGTAGCCCATCATGTTCGTACCGACGGTGACGGCCCACAGCGCCAGCTGGTCCCACGGCAACAGGTAGCCGGTGAACGACAGCAGCAGCGTGAGCGTGAGCAGGATGACGCCGATCACCCAGTTGAACTCGCGCGGCGCCTTGTAGGCGCCGTGGTAGAAGACGCGGCTCATGTGCAGGAACACCGTGAGCACCATGAGGTGCGCGGCCCATCGATGCATGTTGCGCACGAGTGAGCCGAAGGTGACCGCGGTCTCGAGGTTCTGCACCGTGTTCCACGCGTCGGCCGCCGTCGGCCGGTAGAAGAACATGAGGAAGATGCCGGTGACCGTGAGCAGGATGAAGAGGAAGAACGACAGGCCGCCGAGGCAGAGCGTGTAGGAGACCTTCACCGCGTGCCGCTTCACCTTCACGGGGTGAAGGTGGAAGAGCACGTTGTTCATGATCACGTACGAGCGGTTCCGGGGGCTGTCGGTGTAGCCCTTGCGGTAGATCGAACCGGGCCGGAAGATCGAGTTCCAGGCCTGCGAGCCCTGGAGCTTGCCGCCGATCTCGGACGCGCGGGCGCTCAGCTTGACGCCGACTCCACCCGATCCATTGCCGTTGCCGTTGGCCACGAAGTCTCCTAGAAGCGCACGCCGTAGGCGTAGCCGTGCCGGTTGGTGCGGGTGTTCGGGTCGCCGTCGGCCCAGTCGGTGGTGACCTTGCCGAGGATGATGACACCGGTGGGACAGCGGTCGACGCAGAGTGCGCAGCGCGTGCACACGTCTTCGTCGACGACGAAGAACACGTGGTCCTTCGGGTCGTCGCCGGGACGGTCGGCGTTCACCGAGTCGTCGATCGCGTCGACCGAGAGCATGTGGATGCACTTCCACGGGCAGATGTCGACGCAGCCCTCGCAGAGGATGCACTCGGCCTGGTCGATGTGCAGGAACTGCTTGGGCTTCACCGCGGAGGTCAGCCAGGAAGGGTCGACCTCCTGCAGCACGTAGTCGTCGACGAACTCCGGCATCGGCGGGTTGGCATCGTTGCGGGCCATCCCGTCAGCCCTTCGCGGTCACGGGACGGTTGTACGCGGAGGTGCCGGCGGCCTGGCGCTCCTCGGCGGGCGCTCCGGCCTCGGGCTCGGGTGCGCGCACCGGGCGCTTCTGCCACTTCGAGAAGAGCGCGATGTTGCCCGTGAGCATGACGACGTAGATGAGCGCGGCGACGCCGTCGTTCGCGGCTTGCTTCGTGACGTCGAAGTGGATGAAGCGGTTCTTCTGGAAGATGAACTTCGCCGTGCCCCAGTTGAGGTACGAGTTCGCGTAGACGATCCACTCGTGAGGCACGGTGCCGTACGCCAGGATCATCAGCGAGAACACGAGGAGCGCGCCGACCATCGCCTGCGCCCACGTGGCCGGCTCGGCCGGCTTGGGCCGGCGGCACAGCACGAGGATCACGGCGATCCCGATCAGCAGCAGCACGCTCGCCCAGATCAGCCGACCGGCCGGGTGCATCCACGAGAAATGGAGGCCGAGCGCGCTCTTGGGAAGAGGGTTCGGAATGTGCACCGCGAGCATTGGACGCTCCCCGATCTCCTCCGTCCGTGGACGTGATTGCTACCACGCTAGATGAGGCGTGGGCACATTGTTGAACAGGGCCGGTGGGCGTCGGCGATCGGGAGCGTGCGAGCATGGGACATGCACGAACGCACGAGCGATCGTTACGACGTCCTCGTGATCGGCGCGGGACCGTCGGGCGCCGCCGCGGCGTACTGGCTCGCGGAGCGCGGCCGTCGGGTGCTGGTGGTCGAGAAGAAGCGCTTCCCACGCGAGAAGACGTGTGGCGACGGGCTGACCCCCAGGGCCGTGCGCCAGTTGCACGACATGGGTCTCGCCGAGCCGCTCTCGGAGTTCCATCGGTTCGACGGGCTGCGGTCGATCGCGCACGGCGTCACCCTCGAGCTCCCGTGGCCCGCCCACCCTGACTTCCCGAGCTACGGCTACGTCGTGCGCCGCCGCGAGCTCGACCAGATGGTGGCCGACTCGGCGGTCAAGGCCGGCGCGACGCTCTGGCCTGCGGCCGAGGCGATCGCGCCCACGCTCGTGAACGGGGTCCTCGACGGTGCCGTGGTGCGCCGGGGCGAGACCGGCACGACCGAGGAGGTCCGGGCCCGCTACGTGGTGGTCGCCGACGGGGCCAACTCGCGGTTCGGCCGCGCGCTCGGCACCTCCCGCGACCGCAGCTACCCCCTGGGCATGGCGATTCGCGGCTATTTTACCAGTCCGTACCACGACGAGCCGTGGATCGAGAGCCACCTCGACCTCCGCGATCGCGACGGGAACCATTTGCCAGGCTATGGGTGGATTTTTCCGGTTGGTGACGGCACGGTGAACGTGGGAGTCGGCCTCCTGTCGACCTTCCGCGGCTGGAAGGACGTGAACACGTCGAGGTTGATGGAGGCGTTCTGCGACACGGCGCCCGCCCGCTGGGGGATCGGGCCCGACACCGCGACGGGCGCCCCGACCGGCGGCAAGCTGCCGACCGGCACCTCGGTGCACCCGGCGGTGGGCCCGAACTTCGTCGTCGCGGGCGATGCCGCCGGCTCCGTCAACCCCTTCAACGGCGAGGGCATCTCGATCGCGTACGAGACCGGCCGGCTCGCGGCCGACGCCGTCGATCTCGCGCTGGCCACCGACGACGGCCTGGCGCTCCAGACCTACACACAGCGCGTCGACGAGGTCTACGGCCTGTACTTCAAGGTGGCCCGCACGTTCGTCGCGGCCATCGGCAACCCGGCCGTGATGCGGGAGCTCACCCGCGTCGGCATGCAGAGCCGGCCGCTGATGGAGTGGGTGCTGCGGATCATGGCCAACCTGCTGCGCCCCGACGAGATCGGCCCGGCCGAGGCCGCGTACAAGATCGTCGAGCGCATCGTGGCGCTCACGCCCGCCTGACGTCGGGGGCCGCCCGCGCGGGCCCCGGATCTCCGGGGCACCGTTCGTCTTCGGCTCCGGTCGGTTCAGGCGATACGCTCCGGCCGTGAACGATTATCTGCCGATCCTGCTGATGATCGCCCTCGTCTTCGCCTTCGTCGGCGTGTCGTTCGTGGCGTCGGGCCTCCTCGGTCCGAAGGCGCCCAACTCGGCGAAGCAGTCACCGTACGAGTGCGGGATCGTGCCCGAGGTCGAGCCGGCCGAGCGGTTCCCGGTCAAGTTCTATTTGGTCGCGATGGCGTTCATCGTGCTCGACGTCGAGATCGTGTTCCTCTACCCCTTCGTCACGGTGTTCCGGCAGCTCGGGTTGTTCGGCTTGATCGCGATGGGCGTCTTCGTCTTCGGGTTGCTCATCCCGTTCGCGTACCTGCTGTCGGTGGGCGCGCTGGCGTGGGGACCCGTGCAACGGCGGCTGTCCGCGGGCATCGGACCGGTGCGCCGGTCGGCCGGCGCGGTGTTCGATCCGGCTGCGGCGGCCACCGCGGCGCCCGAGCACGAAGCCGCCTGAAGGACGCGCGATGGGACTCGAGCAGGTCGGTCACAACTTCCTCACGGGCCAGCTCGAGGATCTCGTGCGTTGGGCCCGGCGCAACTCCGTGTTCCCCGCCACGTTCGGGCTTGCGTGCTGCGCGCTCGAGATGATGGCCACGGGTGCCGCGCACTACGACCTCGCGCGTTACGGCATGGAGGTCTTCCGTGCCAGCCCGCGCCAGGCCGACCTCATGATCGTCGCCGGCCGCGTCAGCCAGAAGATGGCCCCCGTGCTCCGGCAGGTCTACGACCAGATGGTCGAGCCCAAGTGGGTCATCTCGATGGGCGTGTGCGCGAGCAGCGGCGGGATGTTCAACAACTACGCGATCGTGCAGGGCGTCGACCAGATCGTGCCGGTCGACGTCTACGTGCCGGGTTGCCCGCCCGGGCCCGAGACGCTGATGCACGGAATCCTCACCCTCCACGAGATGATCCGCACCGGCGAGCTCCTCAAGCGTCGCGAAGCCACCTCGCACGGCGGCGCGGGCGTCACGCTCGAGCCCGCCACCACCTGAGCCTGCCCCTCCGTTCGAGAACCCGGTCGAGAGCGCATGTCCGACGAAGTTCGTGAACCAGATCACGAGGGCGGGGCGGAGGCGATCGCGCGCCCCGACGACGATGTCGCGGCCGCGCTGTGCGATCGCTTCCCGGGATCGATCTTCTTCTCCTCGCACGGCCAGAGCGTCGTCTACCTCGAGCGTTCGCAGCTCGCCGACGCGGCGCAGTACCTGCGCGACGAGGAGCAGTTCACGATGTGCGTCGACGTGACGGCCGTCGACCATCTCGTCGACGGTGTGCGCCATCAGCCGCCGGGTCTGACGCCCGAGCGGTTCGAGGTCGTCGCCAACTTCCTCTCGCACACGCGCAACCGGCGCATCCGGTTGATCTGCGAGGTGCCCGCCTCCGACCCGTCGGTGCCGTCGCTCACCGGTGTGTATCCGGGCACGAATTTCCCCGAACGCGAGGCGTACGACCTCATGGGGATCAGCTTCGACGGCCACCCCGACCTCGTGCGCATCCTGATGCCCGACGAATGGTCGGGTCATCCGTTGCGCAAGGACGACGCGTCCGCGCGCGTGCCGGTCACCTTCAAGGGCGATCCGAGGCCGCGATGAGCGAGCGGACGGAAGCGAACCGCGTGCGACCGAGATCCGGCCTGGGAGCGAACGGGGCCCGAGCGGCCCGGTACCGCAGGCACCAGGAGCGGAAGACATGACCGCACGCATCCAGCCCGACGAGCAGCACCCGGATCATCGGATCCCCGACGACGAGGCGCGGCTCGAACGCCAGACCGGTGAAGGCGCGCAGGAGCTGCGAACCCGCGCGCGCGAGTTGGTGCTCACGGGCGGCACGTGGCCCGGCGACGAGCTCGGCGACACGATGGTCATCAACATGGGCCCGCAGCACCCGTCGACGCACGGCGTGCTGCGCATCATGATGGAGCTCGACTCCGAAGAGGTCGTGCGGGCGAAGGCGGTCATCGGGTACCTCCACACCGGCATGGAGAAGACCGGCGAGGAGCTCACCTACGTGCAGGGCGCGACCAACGTCACGCGCATGGACTACGCGTCGCCGCTCTCCAACGAGCTCGTGTACGCCACCGCGATCGAGCGCCTGCTCGACATCGAGGTCCCGCCGCGCGCGACGTGGATGCGGATGATGCTCGTCGAGCTCAACCGCATCTCCTCGCACCTGCTGTTCCAGGCGACGAACGGCATGGACATCGGTGCGGTCTCGATGATGCTCTACGGGTGGCGCGAGCGCGAAGAGGTGCTGCGCCTGCTCGAGACGATCACCGGGCTGCGCATGAACCACGACTACATCCGGCCCGGCGGCGTCGCCGCCGACCTGCCCGACGGCTGGCGCGAGCACGTGCTCGACACGATGGACCTCGTCGAGGCCGGCGTGGCCGACTACGACGCGCTGCTCTCCGAGAACCCGATCTGGCTCGAGCGCACCGTCGGCATCGGCCGGATCACCACCGAAGAGTGCCTTGCCCTCTCGATCACCGGCCCGATCCTGCGCTCGACCGGGTTCGCCTGGGATCTGCGCAAGGCGCAGCCGTACCTCGCGTACGACGACGTCGACTTCGACGTGATCTTCACCGAGAACGGCGACGTGTTCGACCGCTACCGCATCCGGCTCTACGAGATCCTCGAATCGGTGAAGATCGTGCGCCAGTGCGTCGCGAAGATGCCGTCGGGCGACTTCCGGGTGCAGGATCGCAAGGTCACACCGCCGCCGCGCGCCCGTATCGACGAGTCGATGGAAGCGTTGATCCACCACTTCAAGCTGTTCACCGAGGGTTTCAAGGTGCCCGCCGGCGAGACGTACGCCTCGGTCGAGTCGCCGCGCGGCGAGATCGGTTGCTACATGGTGAGCGACGGCTCGGGGAAGCCGGTGCGCATGCACATCCGTGGTCCGTCGTTCTACAACCTGCAGTCGATGGGCCCGATGGTGAGAGACAGCCTGGTCGCCGACGCCGTCGCGATCGTGTCGAGCATCGATCCGATCATGGGGGAGGTCGACCGCTAGCGATGGCGTTCTCCGACGTGAATCTCACTCGCGCCCGCGACATCGTCGCCCGTTACCCGCGCCCGAAGTCGGCGATCCTTCCTCTCGCGCACCTCGCGCAGGATCAGGACGGCTGGCTCACCGCCGAGGCGATGGAGGAGATCGCGGGCCTCACCGGCGTCACACCGGCCGAGGTCCAGGGCACCTGCTCCTTCTACACGATGTTCAAGCGCCGTCCGTGCGGCTCGCTGCTCGTGTCGGTGTGCACAAACGTCACCTGCCTCGTGACCGGAGGCCCCGCGATCCTCCGACATCTCGCCGACCGCTACGGCGACGACGACGACGTCACGGTCGAAGAGGTCGAGTGCCTCGCGGCGTGCGGCGGCGCCCCCGCGCTCCAGGTGAACTACGAGTTCCACGAGAAGCTCACGCCCGAGATCGCCGAAGCGCTCGTCGACGACTACAAGGCCGGCCGGCGCACGCCCCGCACGATCTCCGGAGCGAAGCGATGAACAGCAGCCGCCTCGGGCTCCGCGCGACGCGGAGAGCAGCGACCCATGGGCACGGAGCCAAGAGATGAGCGTTGTCGAGACGCGGTACGTGACGAAGCGGCTGCACGATCGTCCCGATGATTCCTGGACGATCGAAGGCGCAACCGCGTCGGGCGCCTACGCGACCTTGCGCGAGGTGCTCGCGGCGAACGATCCGGCCGACGTGCAGGAGCAGGTGAAGCTCTCGGGCCTGCGCGGGCGGGGCGGGGCGGGCTTCCCGACCGGCCAGAAGTGGTCGTTCCTGCCGCCCGACTCCTTCCCGCGCTATCTCGTCGTCAACGCCGACGAGGGTGAGCCGTCGACGTTCAAGGACCGCATGCTCATCGAGCGCGATCCGCACCAGCTCGTCGAAGGCATCGCGATCGCCGCGTTCGCGATCAAGTGCAACCTCGCGTTCGTGTACCTGCGTGGCGAGTTCGCGCTCGGCTACGAGCGGCTCACCGAGGCGGTGGCCGCGGCGAAGCAGAAGGGCTTCCTCGGAACCAACATCATGGGTTCGGGCTTCGATCTCGACATCGTCGTGCACCGCGGCGCCGGCGCGTACATCTGCGGCGAGGAGACCGCGCTGCTCGAGAGCCTCGAGGGCGAGCGCGGGATGCCGCGCATCCGGCCGCCGTTCCCGGCGATCGCGGGCCTGTACGCGAAACCGACCGTGGTGAACAACGTCGAGACGCTCTCGACGGTGCCGCACATCGTCACGATGGGTGGCGCCGAGTACGCCAAGCTGGGCGTGAACCGCTCGACAGGCACCCGGATCTTCTCCGTGTCGGGGCACGTGAACCGCCCCGGCAACTACGAGGTCGAGCTCGGCATCACCTTCCGCCAGCTCATCGACGACCTCGCGGGCGGGGTGACGGGCGGCCGCAAGGTGAAGTTCTTCATCCCGGGCGGCGCGTCGTCGCAGTGGCTCACGGGGAGCGACGAGCACCTCGACGCGCCCCTCGACATGGACTACGTGCAGCAGACGTTCGGCGTGATGCTCGGCTCGGGCGCGGTGATGGTGTTCGACGAGACGACCGACCCGATCCTCGTCGCGTGGCGTCTCGCGAAGTTCTTCGCGCACGAGTCGTGCGGCAAGTGCACGCCGTGCCGTGAGGGAACGGGCTGGATCGAGAAGGTGCTCTACCGCATGTCGCACGACGAGGGCGCACCGACCGATCTCGCGATGCTGCTCGACGTGGGCGACAACATCTCTCCCGGTCTCAACGCGCCGTTCAGCCAGACCACGATCTGCCCGCTCGGGCCGAGCGCGGTGTCGGCCGTCGTGAGCCTCGACAAGTTCTTCCGTGCCGAGATCAACGAACGGATCGGCGCATGACCACCACTGAGCCCACGCCCGCCGTGAAGCCCGACACGGTCACCGTCAACATCGACGGGCGCGAGGTCGCGGCCAAGCCCGGCGAGCTCCTGATCAAGGTCGCGCAGGAGCACGGTGTGTACATCCCGCGGTTCTGCTGGCACGAGCGCATGAAGCCGGTGGGCATGTGCCGCATGTGCCTCGTCGAGGTCGACGGCGTGCGTGGCTTCCCGCCGGCCTGCACCACGACGGTCACCGACGGCATGGTGTGCCGCACCCAGACCGACGCGGTGAAGAAGATCCAGGACGGGGTGCTCGAGTTCCTGCTCGTCAACCATCCGCTCGATTGCCCGGTGTGCGATCGCGGTGGTGAGTGCCCGCTGCAGGACCAGACCCTCGCCTTCGGGCCGGGCGAATCGCGCTTCACCGAGGAGAAGCGGCACTTCGAGAAGCCGATCCCGATCAGCGAGGTCGTGCTGCTCGACCGCGAGCGCTGCATTCAGTGCGCGCGCTGCACGCGCTTCGCCGACGAGATCGCGGGCGACCCGCTCATCACGTTCGTCGAGCGCGGTGATCGCACCGAGGTGCTCAACTTCCCCGACCATCCCTTCGCGTCGTACTTCTCGGGGAACACGGTGCAGATCTGCCCGGTCGGCGCGCTCACGGCGAAGCCGTACCGGTTCCGCGCCCGCCCCTGGGACCTCGCGACCGTCGAGACGTCGTGCACCACCTGCGCGGTGCAGTGCCGCGGCGCGCTGCAGTCGTCGACCGACCGCCTCGTGCGCTTCCTCGGTGTCGACTCCGAGCCGGTCAACCACGGTTGGCTGTGCGACAAGGGCCGGTACGGGTTCGAGTACGTCCACGCGGACACGCGCGTCGTCGAGCCGTTGATCCGCCGCGGCGGCGAGCTCGTCGAGACTCCCTGGACCGAAGCGCTCGACGCGGCGGCGGCCGCGCTCCAGCGCGTGCGCGATCTCCACGGCCCGGGATCGATCGCGATGCTCGGTGGCGCGCGGGGCAGTAACGAAGACGCCTACGCGTGGGCCCGGCTCGCCAAGGGTGTGCTCGGCACCGATCACGTCGACGCGCAGCTCGGCGACGGCCTCCCGGCCGAGGTCGTGCTCGGTCTTCCGCGCGCCGAGATCGGCGACTGCGACCGGGCCGCCGCGATCGTGCTGCTCGGCCCCGACCTCAAGGAAGAGCTGCCCGTTCTCCACCTGCGCGTGCGCAGGGCGGCGGTCGAGCTCGGCGTGCCGGTGATCGACTTCTCCGTTGCCGACGCGGCGGTGAGCCCGTCGACGATCTCTCTGCGGCCGGGGCCCGGCGAGGCCGGTGCGGTCGCCGAGCGGCTCATGAGCGCGGTGAAGAGCGGTGCCGCGGCTCCCGGTTCCCGTGGCGACGATCCGATCAACGCCGCGGCGGCCATCCTGCGCGAGCGCGAGGGAACGGTCGTGGTGGTGCTCGGCCGCGGCTCGCTCGCCGAGCGCGCCGACGCCACCTTGCGCGCGGCCGCGGCGCTCGCCGAGCTGGCGAACGTGAAGTTCCTCTCCGCGCTCCGACGCGGCAACGTGCACGGCGCGCTCGAGCTCGGCCTCGCGCCGGGCCTGCTGCCCGGGCGCGTGTCGACCGACGAGGGTCGCGACGCCTTCACCGCGGCGTGGGGCGGCGTCCCCGCCGCGCCCGGGCTCGACGCCACGGGCATCCTGCAGGCCGCCGCCGCCGGCAAGATCCATGCGCTCGTGCTGCTGGGTTGCGATCCGCTCGCCGACTTCCCCGACCGCGCGCTCGCACGCGACGCGTTCGACGGTGTCGGCACGGTCATCGCGGTCGACGCCTTCCTCTCCGAATCGGCCCGGCGTGCCGAGGTCGTGCTCCCCGCGACCCTGTGGGGCGAGAAGCAGGGGACGGTCACCAACCTCGAGGGCCGCGTCCAGCGCCTGGGGCGGAAGGTCTCGCCGGCAGGCAGCGCGATGGACGACTGGCGCATCGCCGCCGAGCTCGCGCTGCGGTTGGGTGCCGATTTCGATCTGGAGCAGGTCGACGAGGTGACCGACGAGATCGCCACGGTCGCGCCCGCGTTCGCCGGCGCGACCTCGGAGTTGCTGCGGCGGGCCCGTGACGGCGTCGTGCTCCCGGTTTCCGAGCACCGTTCGGAGATCGTGTTGCGCCGGAGCGGCCTCACGATCCTCTCCGACGACGGATCCGGCGCCTCCTGGGAACCGATTAGGGCAACAGGGGAAGAGCTCGACGTCGATCCCGACGAAGTTGCCCCAGAATCTGTTTCCGCGACGACCCTCTCTTGGGATCGGAAGTTCGGCTCCACGGAGACTCCGGCCCGCGACGCGTACGCTCTGCGCCTCGTGACCGGACACACGCTCTACGACGGGGGACGCGCGGTCACGTCGTCACCGGCGATCGCGGGCCTCGCGCACGACATCACGCTCCTCGTGAGCGGCACCGACCTCTCGCGCATCGGCGTGGTCGAGGGCACGACCGTGAAGGTCACCTCGGCGCACACGACCCTCGAGCTCGC
The DNA here is from genome assembly GCA_036787815.1 of Actinomycetota bacterium. Lineage (GTDB taxonomy): Bacteria > Actinomycetota > Acidimicrobiia > IMCC26256 > PALSA-610 > DATBAK01. Next base: position 10,954 of record DAIQOP010000013.1, on the reverse strand, counting down.
GGTCCACGTCGACACCCGGTTGCCCGCGGGCGTGGCCCGCCTCACCTTCGCGCCGAACGCCCCCGGCGCCGCCGACCTCATCGACATCTCGGCTCCGGTCACCGACGTGCGCGTGGAGACCCTCCGCCTGAGTACCGGGAAGCTCCGATGAGCGCGGCGGGCATGCTCCTCGCGACCGATCCCGCGCTCACGGGCCACGTGGGCTGGTCGGTCTTCGCGGTCGTCCTGATCAAGGTCGTGGGCGCGTTCGTGCTGCTGCTGGTGTCGGTGATGCTCTACATCTGGGGCATGCGCAAGGTGATCGCCGACATGCAGAACCGGGTCGGCCCCGACAACGCGGGCCCCTACGGCGTGCTGCAGACCCTGGCCGACGGCATCAAGCTGTTCTTCAAGGAGCAGTCGATCCCCGACACGGCCGACCGACCGGTGTTCCGGCTCGCCCCCTACCTCTCCATCCTTCCGGCGTTCCTGATGTTCTGCGTCATCCCCGTCGGTGGACGGGTCTCGATCCTCGGCCACCACACCTACCTCCAGGTGGCCGATCTCCCGATGGGTGTGCTCTTCATCCTCGCGATGTCGGGCGTCGGCGTGTACGGCGTGATGCTCGCGGGTTGGGCGTCGGGATCGAAGTACCCGCTGCTCGGTTCGGTCCGCGCCTCGGCGCAGCTGCTCTCCTACGAAGCCGCGTTCGGGCTCGGCATCCTCGGTGTGCTGATCCAGGCGGGCACCCTCTCCACCCGCACGATCGTCCAGAACCAGGCCTGGGTGAACGTCGGTTCGATCGTGCGCGAGTGGTACTGGCTGCCGGCGCTGGTGCCGTTCGTGATCTTCCTGATCGCGGCGACGGCCGAGACCAACCACCCGCCCTTCGACCTCGTCGAGGCCGAGCAGGAGCTCGTCGGCGGGTTCCACACCGAGTACACGGGCATCCGCTTCGCGATCTTCTTCCTCGCCGAGTTCATGAACCTGATCACGATGTCGGCGGTCGCGGTCACGCTCTTCCTCGGCGGCCCGTCGGGTCCCTCGCTCGGCTTCCTGTCGCGCACCGGCACGATCAACGTCTGGCTGATGCCGGTCGTGTGGTTCATGGTCAAGGTGCTCGCACTGCTCTTCGGAACGGTGTGGCTCCGCGCCTCGCTGCCGCGCATGCGCTACGACCAGCTGATGTCGCTCGGTTGGAAGTACCTCATCGAGATCGCGATCCTCTGGGTGATGGTGTCGGCGACGATCGTCGTGGCCCGCCAGGAGAGTTGGCACCTCTGGATCGCGCTTCCCGTCGCGGTGCTGCTCGCACTGCTCGCGTACGGGATGCTCTGGCTCGCGATTCCCAAGCCCGGCGAGACCGTCGAGGAGTTCCGCTGATGGGGCGCCTCGCCGGATTCGGAGTGACGCTGCGGCAGATGTTCAAGCCGCGCCTCACCACCGACTACCCCAAGCAGAAGAGTCCCCGGCCCGAGCGCCTGCACGGCCGTCACGTCCTCAACCGCTACGAGGACGGGATGGAGAAGTGCATCGGCTGCGAGCTGTGCGCGGGCGTGTGCCCGGCCCGCTGCATCTACGTGCGCGGTGCCGACAACCCGACCGACGATCCGGTGTCGCCCGGCGAGCGCTACGGCTTCGTCTACGAGATCAACTACCTGCGGTGTATCCACTGCGATCTCTGTGTCGAGGCCTGCCCGACCGAGGCGATCACCGAGACGAAGCTCTTCGAGTTCTCCTTCACGAACCGCGCGGACGCGATCTACACGAAGGACCAGCTGCTCGTCGGCGACGACGGCCGGGCCCGCCGCCAACCGTGGGAGCTGTGGGACGGGCACGAAGACGAGCACACGAGTGCGTGGATGCGCGCGACCTCGCCGTCGGGCAACGTCGCGTACGAAGGGCGCGCGAACTGGTCGGGTGAGCTCGGCTTCGGCGTGCGGGCCGCCGAGGACGGCCAGACCGCCCACGACGAGGGACAGGAGCCGGCATCGTGACGGCCGTTCTGTTCTTCGCCTTCTCCGCGATCGTGCTCGGCAGCGCCTTCGGCGTGATCCTCGCCCGCAATCCGGTCCACTCCGCGCTGTTCCTCGTGCTGTCGCTCGTCGCGATCGCCGGGTTCTTCCTCCTGGAAGACGCCGACCTCGTCGCGATCGTGCAGATCATCGTGTACGCGAGCGCGATCGTCGTGCTGTTCCTGTTCGTGATCATGCTGCTCGGTGTCGATCGGCGCGAGTCGTTCGAGGAGCCGCACCGCCTGCAACGGCCGATCGCGCTGGGCCTCGGGCTGCTGCTCGCGATCGAGGTGCTGGCGCTCGCGGGCAAGCACTGGGTCACGGGGGCGCACTCGACGCGCGGCCCGCTCAACGATCCGGCCGGCGGCAACGTGCACAACCTCGCGAGCCGGCTCTTCACCGACTTCCTCTGGCCGTTCGAGGTCACGGCGGCGCTGCTCGTCATCGCGGTCGTCGGCAGCGTGGTGCTCGCCCGGCGCTCGCGTCAGGCGCCCGAGCGCGAGGAGGCGGGCCGATGAAGATCACTCCGGGCTACTACCTCACCGTCGCCGCGCTGCTCTTCACCATCGGCGCGGTCGGGCTCCTCATCCGCCGGAACACGCTCGTGATGTTCATGTGCGTCGAGCTGATGCTCAACGCCGTCAACCTCACGTTCGTGTCGTTCGCCAAGGCCCTCAACGACATCGGTGGTCAGGTGATCGTGTTCTTCACCCTGGTCGTCGCCGCCTCCGAGGTCGCCGTCGGGCTGGCGATCATCGTGGCGATCTTCCGGCGCCGACCCGGCGCGACCGCAGACGACGTGGATCTGCTGAAGGGCTGATCACTTGAGCGGTCACCGTGTCCTCGATCTCGTCTGGTTGATCCCTGCGTTCCCTGCCTTGGGCGCGGTCGTGCTGCTGCTGTTCGGCAAGCGGATCGGCGAGCCGCGCGCAGGATGGATCGCGACCTCGGCCATGGCGATGTCGTTCCTCGGCTCGATCGTCGCGTTCGCGGTGCTCCTCGGACGGCACGCCGAGCAGCGCCAGCAGGTCCGCACGCTCTGGACGTGGTTCCAGTCGGGCGGGTTCGTCGTGAAGATGGGCTTCCTCGTCGACCCGCTCTCGGTCACGATGATCCTCTTCGTCACCGGTGTCGGCGCGCTGATCCACATCTATTCGGTCGGGTACATGCACGGCGACCCGCGTTTCTCGCGGTTCTTCGCCTACATGAACCTCTTCGCCGCCTCGATGCTCATGCTCGTGCTGGGTGGCAGCTTCCTCGTCACGTTCCTCGGCTGGGAAGGTGTGGGGCTCTGCTCCTACCTGCTCATCTCGTTCTGGTTCGAGCGCAACTCCGCGGCGGTCGCGGGCAAGAAGGCGTTCGTCACCAACCGCATCGGCGACTTCGGGTTCATGCTCGGCATGTTCCTGCTCTTCGCAAAGACGGGGTCACTCGACTACACCGGCCTGGGTACCCGCATCGCGCCGCTGTCGCACGGCACCGTCACCGCGATCGCGCTCCTCTTCTTCCTCGGCGCGATGGGCAAGAGCGCGCAGTTCCCGCTGCACGTCTGGCTCCCCGACGCGATGGAGGGCCCCACACCGGTCTCGGCCCTGATCCACGCGGCCACCATGGTGACCGCCGGGGTCTTCATCATGTGCCGCGCGCACGTGCTCATCGACGTGTCGGCCATCACCGGCTCGGTGCACGCGGGCACGATCATCTCCTGGATCGGGGCGATCACCGCGCTCGGGGCGGCCACCGTCGCGCTCAAGCAGAACGACATCAAGCGCGTGCTCGCGTACTCCACGCTCAGCCAGCTCGGGTACATGTTCATCGCGGTCGGTGTGGGCGCGTACTCGGCCGCGATCTTCCACATGGTCACGCACGCGTTCTTCAAGGCCCTGCTCTTCCTCGGCTCGGGCTCGGTGATCCACGGCATGCACGACGAGCAGGACATGCGCAGGATGGGCGGCCTCCGCAAGTTCATGCCGGTCACCGCGATGACCTTCGTGGTCGGCTGGCTCGCGATCGCGGGCGTGTTCCCGTTCGCGGGCTTCTGGTCGAAGGACGAGATCCTCGCCAAGGCCTGGGCGCACCACAGCTACGGGTTGTGGGCGGTCGGTGTGGTCGCTGCGCTCTTCACGGCCTTCTACATGACCCGCCAGGTGTGGCTCGTGTTCTTCAGCCCCGAACGCTTCCGTGACGTCCATGCCGACGCCCACGGCGGCGACGGGCACGAGGTCGCCGAGCACGAAGTTGTCGAGCCGCACGAGTCGCCGGCGACGATGACGTTCCCCCTCGTCGTGCTCGCCGCGCTCTCGATCGTCGGCGGACTCCTCAGCCTGCCCTTCTCGAAGCAGTCGCTCGAGTTCCTCGCGACCTGGCTCGAGCCGTCGTTCGCCCGGGCGCCGTCGCTCGGCGTCGGTTCGTTCACGACCGGCTTCGCGCTCTCGACGTTCGCGCTCCTGATCGCGGTCGGCGGCATCGTCGGCGGATACGTCGTCTACCGGAACGGCCTCACCTCCGAAGGTGAGGATCCGATCGACGCGACCCTCGGCCCGCTCGCCAAGGTGTTCGCGAACGCCTACTACTTCGACATCGGCATCGCGAGGGTCGTGACCGGACCCGTCACCGCGTTCGCCCGGTTCCTCGCCGAGGGTGTCGATCGCAAGGTGATCGACGGCGCGGTCAACGGCGTAGGGTCGGTGTTCCGGTTCGGTGCGGGCGGCCTGCGCTCGATGCAGACCGGCGTGCTGCGCAACTACGCCCTCGGTATCGCGGCCGGGGCCGTCGCCCTGCTGGTGTTCTTCGTCCTGCGGGTGAACCTCTGATGCTCGCGGCCGCCACCTCAGCTTCGGCCGTCGCGAGCGCGACGCACGGCTCGTTCCCGGTGCTCACGGCCTTGATCGTGACGCCGCTCTTCGGAGCGGTGCTCGCGCTGATCATGCCCACGCGCCGGCCCGAGTACGCGCGCATCGTCGGCTACCTGGCCACCGCCGCGACCCTGGGTCTCGCGCTCTACCTGCTCGTGCAGTTCAGCGGGAGCACGCACGGCTACCAGTTCGTCGAGAACCACAGCTGGATCGGCGAGTTCGGCGTTCGCTACGTGCTCGGCGTCGACGGCATCAGCCTGTTCATGGTCGCCCTCACGGCGTTGCTCTTCCCGATCGGCCTCCTCGCGTCGGCCGACATCGCGCGTCCGAAAGCGTTCACCGTCTGGATGCTCGTCCTCGAGTCGGCGCTCGTCGCGGTGTTCCTGAGCCTCGATCTCGTCCTGTTCTTCGTGGCGTTCGAGTTCGTGCTCGTGCCGATGTACTTCCTGATCGCGGGCTGGGGCTACGCGAACAAGGTCTACGCGGCGACGAAGTTCTTCCTCTACACGATGGCCGGCTCGGCGTTCCTGTTCATCGGCCTGCTCACGGTCGCGGTCCTCTACCACCGCGCCGGACACCCCTTCACCTTCGACGTGCGCACGCTCACCGCGTGGACGTCGGCGAAGGGCAACATCTCGAAGGATGTCGGGCGGGCGCTCTTCCTCGCGTTCTGTGTCGCGTTCGCCGTGAAGGTGCCACTGTTCCCGTTCCACACGTGGCTGCCCGACGCGCACACCGAAGCGCCGACGGCGGGTTCGGTCGTGCTCGCGGGTGTGCTGCTGAAGATGGGCACGTACGGGTTCTTGCGGTTCGCGATCCCGATGTTCCCCCAGGCCGCCGTCGATCTCGCTCCGATCCTCCTGATCTCGGCGGTCATCGGCATCATCTACGGCGCGATCGTCGCCGCGATGCAGCCCGACCTGAAACGGCTCGTCGCCTACTCGTCGATCGCGCACCTCGGCTTCGTCGTGCTCGGCACGTTCGCGCTCACGACCCAGGGCATCGAGGGTGGCCTCTTCACCATGGTGAGCCACGGTCTCACCACCGGCGCGCTGTTCCTGCTGATCGGGATGCTGTCGGATCGCCGGCACACGCGGCAGATCGCCGACTTCGGCGGCCTGTGGAAGTCGGTCCCCATCCTGGCCGGGCTGTTCATCGCCGCCACGTTCGCCTCGATCGGCCTGCCCGGGTTCTCCGGTTTCGTCGGCGAGTTCCTCGCGCTCGTCGGAACGTTCATCACCCATCGCTGGTACGCGGTCGTCGCGACCACCGGCGTGATCTTCGCCGCGGTCTACCTCCTGTGGGCCGTGCAGCGCGCCTTCACCGGCGAACCCGAAGGCGAGAACGTCGGCCTGCGCGACATCTCGTTCCGTGAGCTCGCGACCGTCGTGCCGCTCCTCGGCCTCAGTCTGTTCCTCGGCTTCTATCCCAAGCCCGTGCTCGATCGGGTGAAGCCCGCCGTGGACGATCTCGTCGCCCACGTGCAGCAGACGACCAACTACCACGCGCCTTCGGTGTCGACCAACGGCGCCTCGACGAACGGTGCTCCGTGAACGCGTTCCTCGCGCTCAGCAGCGCACCCACCCGTCCACTCGCGGTGCCACCGGTCGACTGGGTGTCGATCGCACCCGAGCTGTGCCTGTTCGGTGCCGCGCTCGCCATCGTGATGCTGCGGGCGCTCGTGCGCCGCTCGCCACGCGTCTTCGACTTCTCCGTGGTGATCGGCGTCGTCGGGATCGTGGCTTCGGGGGTGTGCACCGCGGTGGTATGGCACGTCGTCCACGACAACGGCCCGTACCAGGCGATCAAGGGCATGGTCGCCGTCGACGGCTTCTCGGTGTTCGTGCGCACCGTCGTGCTGATCGCGACGTTCCTGGCGCTGCTGTTGTCGGTCGGGTACCTCAAGCGCGAAGCGCTCGACGGCCCCGAGTACCTCGCCCTGATGCTGCTCTCGGCCACCGGCATGATGGTGATGGCGAGCGCCAACGACCTCATCGTCGTGTTCCTCGCGCTCGAGATCCTGTCGATCGCCCTCTACGTGCTCGCCGCGTTCGACCGCCGCAGACTCGAGTCGCAGGAGGCGGGCCTCAAGTACTTCGTGCTGGGCGCGTTCTCCTCCGCGATCTTCCTGTACGGGATCGCGCTCACCTACGGCGCCACCGGCACCACCTCGCTCACCGGCATCGCGCAGTTCCTCGCGGCCAACCACGTCGGGCACCCGGGCGTGCTGGTCGCGGGCTTCGCGTTCCTGCTCGTCGGCCTCGGGTTCAAGGTCGCGGCCGCGCCCTTCCACATGTGGACCCCCGACGTGTACCAGGGCGCGCCCACGCCGGTGACGGCGTTCATGGCGTCGGCCACGAAGGTCGCGGCCTTCGCCGCGTTCCTGCGCATCTTCGTCGGCACCTTCCCGCTCTACGGCGTCGACTGGAGGCCTGCCGTCTGGGGTCTCGCGATCGCGTCGCTCGTCGTCGGTACCGTCGCCGCGTTGGTGCAGACGAACGTCAAGCGGATGCTCGCCTACTCGTCGATCAGCCACGCCGGGTTCGTGCTCATCGGCGTGCAGGTCGCGACCCGTTCCGGCACGTCGGCCGCGCTCTTCTACCTCTTCGTCTACGCGTTCATGGCGATCGGCGCGTTCGCCGTGATCGGCGCGGTCGCGCGCAAGGGCGACGCGCGCCACGACCTCGAGGAGTACCGCGGCCTTGCCGGCCGCCAGCCGCTGCTCGCGGGCGTGCTCACGGTGTGCCTGCTCGCGCAGGCCGGTGTACCGCTCACGGGCGGGTTCGTCGCGAAGCTCGGCATCTTCAAGGCCGCGGTCGACGTGGGGCAGTACCCGCTCGCGCTCGTCGCGATGCTCGCCTCGGTCGTCGGCGCGTTCGTCTACCTGCGGATCGTCGTGACCATGTACGGCGGTGGCGAGTCGGCCAACCCCGCCGACGGCGTGGTGCCGGTCGACCTCGCGACCCGTGCCGTGCTCGCCGTCGTGGTGAGCGCGATCATCCTCGTCGGCATCCTGCCCGGCGTCGTCCTCGACTTCGCCCGCGACGCCACCCTCCTCCTCGTCGGAGCTCGCTAACCGCTTGTCGTCGCGCACTGGGCGGGAGCTGTGCCTATTCGCTCACTCCTGCGCCTCGCGTGCACCGTTGTACGTCGGGTTCACGTTGGGGAGGCTTGTTCGTTCGCTGGCGAGCTCGACGTTCGCTTGCCGCTTCTCGTCGCGCACTGGGCGGGAGCTGTGCCTATTCGCTCACTCCTGCGCCTCGCGTGCACCGTTGTACGTCGGGTTCACGTTGGGGAGGCTTGTTCGTTCGCTGGCGAGCTCGACGTTCGCTTCGCTCACGCCTTCGCCGCGTGGGAGTGAGGCTTTGCTCGGGCTTCAGTACTCGTGACGCGTACTCACGCCCGAGAGAACGGCGCCGGCGGGGAACGCGGCTCAGACCTGGGCGGTCTTGGTGCGACGGAACGGGAGGTGGTGGCGGCGGCGGGGGGAGCGGTGCTCGGCACGGCCGGTGCGGGCGTCGAGGGCGGCGAGCGTGAGTTGGTAGGCCTCTTCGATCAGCGCCTCGCCGCCGGAGAAATCGAAGATGTCGCGCGTGTCGCGCGGGCGGGGGAGCTCGATCAGCTCGACCCCCGCGGGAACGTGGCGGCACTCGAGCTCGTAACGCTGGTTGCGCGCGTGGACGAACGAGGTCATCACGACGTCGAGCGGCGAGCGCTGGGCCCGGTCGGTGACGGTGCCCGACACGTTCAGCACGAACACCCGGTCGACCGGTCCCGAGATCGCGTGCCACAACGGCACCGAGTTGACGACCCCACCGTCGACGAGGCGGCGCCCGTCGTGCTCGATCACCGGGAACACGCCGGGGAGGCACGCGCTCGCGAGGAGCGCCTGCTTGAGCGGGCCGCGTGCGATCACGACCTCCTCACCGGTGTCGAGGTCGGCGGCGACCACCCGGAGCGGCACCTGCAGGTCGGCGAACGACCGGGCCGGGGTGGCTTCGTCGATCAGATGCTCGAGGCCCTCGTTGGAGAACAGATGCGTGCCGCGCCGCACGACATTCCACGCGCGGCTGATCTTGCCGCCCGGGAACACCGCGGCCGTCGTGAGGCCCATCCACACGTTGGCGAGCCGTGCGATCCCGGTGAGATTCGGGGCGTAACACAGGGAGGCGCCGTTGAGCGCGCCAGCCGAGGTGCCGATCACGACGTCGGGCACGATGCCCCGTTCCACCAGCCCGCGCAGCATCCCGACCTGGGAAACCCCCTGGTTCCCCCCGCCCGACAGCACGAACGCCGTGCGCGGGGCTTCGGGGCGCGCCGCATCCGGGGCGCCGTAGCTCGCGCCGCGACTCACCACCGCCGGCTCCGGCTCGCCCGATTCCACTCCACGAGAGATCACATCGGCCCCAACGTGGAGGTGTTGCGGAAGAATTCCCCTAATTGCCGCTCGAAATGAGGCCCCGCGTATACTCCCGGCGGTCGACCCGGAGCCGGGCAACGGAGCGCGCGTGTCGGAGTTCTACAGGCAGTACTTGGCCGTCGCGGTCTTCGTGGTAGCCGCCATGGGAATGGTGGCTGCGATGCTGGGCGTGGGGAGCCTGCTGAGGCCGGGTAACCCCCGTGTACAGCCCCAGAAGGCGCTGAGCTACGAGTCGGGATCCGACGCCCTCGGCGGGTTCGGGCAGATGACCGTCCGGTACTACATCTATGCGCTCCTGTTCGTCATCTTCGACGTCGAGGCGCTCTTCGTGTTCCCGTGGGCGATCTCGGCCGAGTCGCTCGGCTGGTTCGGCATCGTCGAGATCTTCGTGTTCATCGCGGTGCTGCTCGTGGGCCTGGCCTACCTGTGGCGCAAGGGGTTGCTCACGTGGGCCTGATCGACAAGGGCACGCTGCGCAAGGGTCCGCTCAAGCCGCTCGGCGACCTCCTCAACTACAGCCGCAAGTACTCGCTGTGGATGTTCCAGTGGGGCCTGGCCTGCTGCGCGATCGAGATGGGCGCCGCCCTGGCGAGCCCGCGCTACGACGTCATGCGCCTCGGGGTCATCCCGTTCCCGGCGAGCCCCCGCCAGGCCGACCTCATGGTCATCTCGGGCACCGTCACCGACAAGATGGCGCCGTCGATCCGCCGGCTCTACGAGCAGATGCCCGACCCGAAGTACGTCATCTCGATGGGATCGTGTGCCAACTGCGGCGGCCCCTACTGGGACTCGTACTCCGTCACCAAGGGCGTCGACCAGATCATCCCGGTCGACGTCTACGTGCCCGGCTGCCCGCCCCGTCCCGAGGCGTTCATCGAGGGCATCACGTTGCTCCAGCAGCGGATCATGGACGAAGACCCCGCCGCACGGAACCGCGGCGAGCACTGGGAGCCGATCGTCGTTGGTCGCTGACGCCCCAGCCGAAGAGGCACCGCCGACCGAGGTCGCCGAGGCGCCCGCGGTCGCCGAACCGCGCACGACGATGCTGCCCGGTGCGACCGCGCTGCTCCAGAAGTTCCTCGCCCGGATGGGTGACGCGGTCATCGAGTCCGACGCCTGTTACGGCGATGCGGTCGTGCGGGTGCGGCCCGACGCGTGGCTCGAGTCGGCACGGGTCGTGCACGGCGAGCTCGGCTGCGACTACCTCTCGTTCGTCTCCGGCATCGACTGGATGCCCACGCCCGAGGTCGCCGGAGCGGAGGAAGGTTCGGGCGACACGTCGTCGCCCGTCCAGCCCCGCGAGACCACCTACGGCGTCGCCGGCTCCGAGGGCCGGTTCCAGGTCTTCGCCCGCGTCGACTCGACGAACGCGGGCGCCGGCCTCACGCTGAAGACCGACGTCTCGACCGACACGATGAGCATCGACTCGTGGTGCTCGGTCTATCCGGGGGCCGACTGGCATGAGCGTGAGTGCTGGGAGATGTACGGCATCGCGTTCGTCGGCCATCCGGCGTTGCGCCACCTCTACCTCCCGGCCGAGTTCGAGGGGCACCCGCTCCGCAAGGACTTCCCGCTCCTCGCCCGCGAGGTGAAGCCGTGGCCCGGCCTCGTCGACGTCGAGCCGATGCCCGGCGAGGAAGCCGGCGACGACGAAGCAGCTGGTGCCGGGGAAGGGGGAGGGGCGT
>DAIQOP010000177.1:0-7988 GCA_036787815.1 Actinomycetota bacterium | reverse complement strand
CGACGACCGCGCCTTCCGCCAGGTCGCCCGCGCGATCGCCCGCGCGATCGCCCGCCGCTCGTGACGCCCTGGTGCTGCATCTGCGTCGTATGCGACGCAGATGCAGTACCAGGGCCGCTCGAGAGGGTGCGCGGAAGGCCCCGCACGAAGGTTCGGGCGGTTTGCCGGTGGTGCCGCCGGGCGAGCGCGGTCAGACGGGTTCGGCGTCGGGGCGGAGAGTGAGCTCGGCGGTGCGGTCGTCGCGCACGGGGTCGTCGACCCGTACCGCGCGCAGGCGGCGGGTGCCGTCCTCGTTGAGCGCGACCGTGAACGCGCCCGCGTCGGGGTCGATGTCGAGCCCGAAGTACGGCTGCCAATCCGCGGCGACCGAGGGACTGCTCGGATCGGCATCGCGCGGCACACGCCGGAAGCGCATCCGCTCCGAGTCGAACAACCAGATGCTGTTCGACGACTCGAGCCGGAACATCTCCGACACGTCGAGCATCGGAGCCGGCGCGGCGACCGTGGGCGCGCCCGCGAGCTCGTCCTGGGTCACCGCGATGCCGCCATCTCGAGCATGAGTGTCACCGGACCGTCGTTCACGAGGGCTACCTGCATATCGGCACGAAAGCGCCCGGTCTCGACCGCCACCCCAACATCGGTCAGCGCCGCGGCGAACGCGTTGCACAACGGTTCGGCGACCTCGGGCGCGGCGGCGGCGACATAGCTCGGCCGGCGGCCGCGGGTCGTGTCGCCGTAGAGGGTGAACTGACTGACCACGAGCGCCTCTCCACCGATGTCGAGGAGCGTCCGATTCATGACCCCTTCGGCGTCGTCGAACACCCGCAAGTTCCCCACCTTGTCCGCCAGCCGCGCTGCGACGGCCGGAGTGTCGTCGTGCGTCACACCGACCAACACGAGCAGGCCGGTCCCGATCTCGCCGACCGACTCACCCGCAACGGTGACCCGGGCCTGGGTGACTCGTTGGACGAGCGCCCGCATCCCCGCACCCTAGGCCGGGGAGCCGAACTTCACCCGTACCGACCGCCTGAGCCCCTGGTGAAGCCCGATCTGAAACGAGCGGCTTACGCCGTCTTCTCGAGATCGGCCGTGTAGGAGCCGCTGCGCGCCGCGCCGTTGAGCCGGGCCCGCTTGAGGAGCGCCGCCTGGCCGGCCGCCACCTTGTCGTCGGAGCCGCCCCACGCCTTGATCGCCGGCGCCTGCAGCGCGCGCCCGTAGGAGAACGAGAGCTCCCACGGGTGCGGTCCGCGGCGGTTCATCGCGTCGAGGTGCGCGGTGGCGATCTCGTCGCTCTGGCCGCCCGAGAGGAACACGATCCCCGGGATCGCCGCGGGCACGGTCTCGCGGAAGCAGGCGATCGTCGCCTCGGCAACCGCGTCGACCGACGCCTGTACCTTGCAGTCCTTGCCCGACAACACCATGTTCGGCTTGAGCAGCGCGCCTTCCAGCACCACGCGCTGGTCGTACAGCGCGCCGAACACCGCGTGCAGCGTGTCGGTGGTGACCTGGAGGCACCGCTCGATCGTGTGCCCGCCGTCCATCAAGACCTCGGGCTCGACGATCGGCACGATGTCGACGTCTTGGCAGAGCGCCGCGTAGCGCGCCAGCGCGTGCGCGTTGACGTCGAGGCAGTAGGGGCTCGGGATGTCGTCGGTGATCGTGATCACCGCGCGCCACTTCGCGAAGCGCGCACCGAGCGCGCGGTACTCCACGAGCCGCTCGCGCAGCCCGTCGAGACCTTCGGTGACGAGCTCGCCGGGCGCGCCCGACAGCGGGTGCGTTCCCTTGTCGACCTTGATCCCCGGGATCACACCCTGGTCGGTGAGCACCTGCACGAGCGTGCGGCCGTCGGAGGCGGTCTGGCGGATCGTCTCGTCGAAGAGGATCACACCGCTCACGAAGTCGGCCGCGCCCTTCGTCGTGAAGAGCATCTCGCGGTACGCGCGGCGGCGATCCTCGGTCGACTCGAGGCCGATCGAATCGAACCGCTTCTTGATCGTGCCACTGCTCTCGTCGGCCGCCAGGATGCCCTTGCCCGGTGCAACCAGGGCCCGGGCAGTCGCGCTCAGCTCGGAGACGTTCATCGTCGAACCTCCAACAGACTCAGATGAGAAGGCCTTGAGTCTGCACCACCGGCGCTACTCCCACTCAATCGTCCCCGGGGGCTTCGAGGTGACGTCGTACGCGACCCGGTTCACACCGGGCACCTCGTTGATGATCCGGGACGAGATCCGCTCGAGCACCTCGTAGGGCAGGCGGGCCCAGTCGGCCGTCATGGCGTCGTCGGAGGTGACGGCCCTGATGACGATCGGGTAGGCGTAGGTACGGTCGTCACCCATCACGCCCACCGTCCGGACCGCAGGCAGCACGGCGAAGCTCTGCCAGATCTCCCGGTACAGGCCGGCCCGCTTGATCTCCTCGACGACGACGGCATCGGCCCGCTGGAGGATGTCGATGCGCTCGGGCGTGATCGTGCCGATGATGCGCACCGCGAGTCCGGGGCCGGGGAACGGCTGGCGCCAGACGATCTCCTCGGGCAGGCCCAACTCCTCGCCGACCGCCCGCACCTCGTCCTTGAACAGGTGGCGCAGCGGCTCGACGAGATCGAAGTCCATGTCTTCGGGAAGCCCGCCGACGTTGTGGTGCGACTTGATGTTGGCGTTGTCGCCCCCCCCGGATTCCACGATGTCGGGATACAGCGTTCCCTGCACGAGGAACCGCGCCGGCGCACCCGCGTCGGCCGCGAGGTCGCGTGCGGTCTCCTCGAACACCCGGATGAACGTCTCGCCGATGATCTTGCGCTTGCGCTCGGGCTCGATCACGTCGTCGAGCGCATTGAGGAACCGGTCGGCGGCCTTCACGTGCACGAGGTCGATCGCGAACTGCTTGCGGAAGGTCTCCTCGACCTGTTCGGCCTCGGCGTGGCGGAGCAACCCCGTGTCGACGAACACGCACGTGAGCTGATCACCGATCGCCTTGTGCACGAGCGCCGCGGCGACCGCGGAGTCGACTCCGCCCGAGAGCCCGCAGACCACCCGTTCCTTGCCGACCTGAGCCTGCACCTCGGCCACGGCCTGCTCGATGATCGAGACGTTGGTCCAGGTGGGAGGGCAGCCGGCGACGTCGTGGAGGAACGCCTTCAGGATGTCCATGCCGCGCTCGGTGTGCGCGACCTCGGGGTGGAACTGCACGCCGTAGATCGCGCGTTCGGCATCGGCGAGCGCGGCGACCGGCGTGGTGTCCGTGGAGGCGAGCACCGCGAAGCCCGGCGGCGCCGCGGTGAGCGTGTCGAAGTGGCTCATCCACACGACCTGCTCGAGCGGCTGCTCGTGGAAGAGACCCGACGCGGCACCGACGTGCAGGTCGGTGCGCCCGTACTCCCCGCGTCCGGTCTTCGAGACCTCGCCACCGAGTTGTTGGGCGATGAGCTGCGCGCCGTAACAGATGCCGAGCAGCGGAACTCCACTGTCGTAGATCGCCGGGTCGATCGTCGGTGCGCCCTCGACGTGCACCGACGCAGGACCGCCCGAGAAGATGATCGCCGCGGGCTTGCGCGCCAGCATCTCGGCGATCGGCATCGACCGCGGCACGATCTCCGAGTACACGTGCGCGTCGCGGACGCGCCGTGCGATCAACTGCGCGTACTGGGCCCCGAAATCAACGACGAGTACCGGGTGAAGTTCGGGCACCGCTTACTGGTTGCCCATTACTTGTTGCCCATGCCGACGCCCTGGGCCCGCTGGAGCGACTTGCCCTCGGTCTGGAGACCCGGGGCCACCATCACCTCGGCCTTCTGGAACTCCTTGACCGTCTCGTACCCGGTGGTGGCCATCGAGGTACGCAGCGCACCGAAGAGGTTGAGGCTGCCGTCGTTCTCGTGCGCGGGACCCACGAGGATCTCCGACAGCGTCGCCCGCCGCCCCGCGTGCACCCGCGCACCGCGCGGCAACGTGGGGTGGAAGGTCGCCATGCCCCAGTGGTACCCGCGACCGGGCGCCTCGTACGCGCCGGCGAGCGGCGATCCGATCATCACCGCGTCGGCGCCGCACGCGATCGCCTTGGCGATGTCGCCTCCGGTACGCATGCCACCGTCGGCGATGACGTGCACGTAGACGCCGGTCTCGTCGAGGTGACGGATGCGGGCACCCGCAGCATCGGCGATCGCCGTCGCCTGCGGCACGCCGATCCCGAGCACGCCGCGCGTCGTGCACGCCTGGCCCGGGCCCACACCGACGAGCACACCGACCGCGCCCGTGCGCATGAGGTGCAGCGCCGTGCTGTACGAGGCGCAACCACCGACGATCACGGGAAGGTCGAACTCACGGATGAAACGCTTGAGGTTCAGCGGCTGGCGCGCCGGGTCCTTCGAGACGTGCTCGGCCGACACGACCGTGCCCTGCACGACGAGCACGTCGAGCTCGGCCTCGAGCACGAGCTGCGCGTACTGCTCCACGCGTTGGGGCGTGAGCGACGCGCACGCGTGCACACCGGCGTCCTTGATCTCGCGGATGCGCCGGCCGATCAACTCGGGCTTGAGGGGCTCCATGTAGAGCTCCTGCATGCGCCGCGTCGCCTTCTCGGGCGCGAGCGTCGCGATCTCCTCGAAGACGGGCTCGGGATCCTCGTAGCGGGTCCACAGCCCCTCGAGGTTGAGGCACGCGAGACCACCGAGCCGACCGACCTCGACGGCGATCGCGGGAGAGACGACGCCGTCCATCGCGGCGGCCATCATCGGAATGTCGAAGTGGAACGCGTCGAGATCCCAGGAGATGTCGACATCCTCGGGATCGCGAGTGCGGCGGCTGGGAACAATTGCGATGTCGTCGAACCCGTAGGCTCGGCGGCCCGATTTGCCGATCCCGATCTCTACTTCCACGTACCCTCCGCTGGTCCGTGTCCGCTGGAACTGCTCAGGTTATCGCTCGCGTCAGATGGTGCAGGAAACCGTAGAGAATCCGGGCTGTCGCGCCCCACACCGTCTCGTCGGCGAGGTCG
This sequence comes from Actinomycetota bacterium, assembly GCA_036787815.1. GTDB lineage: Bacteria > Actinomycetota > Acidimicrobiia > IMCC26256 > PALSA-610 > DATBAK01. The sequence continues at coordinate 2,993 of DAIQOP010000177.1, read as the reverse complement.
AAGAAGTGCAGCTCCATCGCCGAGCTCGGTGTCGGCCAATGCTCGGCGTGGTGGACCCCGGGCGCGAGCAACTCGGAGAGCGGAACGTCGAACACCCTCACGACCTCGCGGGGATCGGGCGTCAGCACCGGCCGTGACGCCAGGAGCCCGACGAAGGGCGCGATCACGAACCGCGAGGCGAGCGTGCCGATGCCGTCGAGCTCGGCGACGATCTCCACGAGGCCCGGCTCCAGACCGATCTCCTCCTCGGCCTCGCGCAACGCGGTGGCGCGCAGGTCGGTATCGACGAGCGGGTCGAGCTTCCCGCCGGGGAACGCGATCTCGCCCTGGTGCGTCGGCATCGTCTCCGGCCGCTTCGTCAGGATGATGCGCGCCTCACCGTCGGCCTCGAACAGCGCGAGCAGCACCGCCGAGGGCCGGGGAGAACCCACCAGGTCGGCCGGGGCCTCCGGCGCCGGTCGGGGCGGCGGAAGGTCGGCCAGGCGACCCCGCACGTCGGCGAGCGACAGCTTCGGCACGGGTTCCTCCCGCACGTGCCACGGGGTGGGGTCGGCGGGTTGCCAATCGGCCGGTCTCGGGATGCGCTGTTTGCCCCCGCGTGGCTCGTCCGCGCGTGACGGTCCGGCCGGCCCCTGCATCGCGGCGAATCTACCGGTCGGCGATACTGCGCTCCTGCGCCGGCTCGCCAGCCCGGTTACCGAGGGGGACACGAACGTGGACTGGAACTTCGCTTCGATCTTCGAGTCGGTCGGAGACGCACTGCCCGACCGGACGGCACTCATCCAGGGCGAGCGCGTCCGCACCTGGAGCGAGGTCGACGACCGCGCCGCCCGCCTCGCCGGCGCGTTGCGCGCGGCGGGGCTCGGACCCGACTCGAAGGTGGCGTCGTACCTCTACAACTCGAACGAGTACATCGAAGGCCTGCTCGGCGCGTTCAAGCTCCGGGCCGTGCCGGTCAACGTCAACTACCGCTACCTCGAGGAGGAGCTCGTCTACCTCCTCGACAACTCCGACGCCGAGGCCCTGCTCTTCCACGGCAGCCTGAGCGAGCACGTCGCCAAGACCGCCGGTCGCACGCCGAAGCTGAAGCTGCTCGTGCAGGTCGACGACGGCGCGCCCCTCATCGACGGCGCGGTCGAGTACGAGTCGTTGCTCGCCGCGCACGACCCGATGGAACGCGTCGAGCGCAGCGGCGACGACTACTACTTTCTGTACACCGGCGGCACGACGGGCATGCCCAAGGGCGTGATGTGGCGCAACGAGGATCTCGTCGGTGTGCTGCTCGGCAGCATCTACCCGCTCTTCGGCGAGGCGATGCTCGAGCACCCCGGCGACGCCGGCGCGATCGCGAAGCGGATCGTGGATTCCGGGCGGGTCACGGTGCACCTGCCCGCGTCGCCGCTGATGCACGGCACCGGCGCGTTCACCTCGTTGCAGGCGATGACGGTCGGCGGCGCGGTCGTCACCCTCGAATCGCGGGCGTTCGACCCGCACGAGCTGTGGAAGGTGGTCGAACGGCGTCGGGTCACGCAGATGGCGATCGTCGGCGACGCGTTCGCGAAGCCGATGCTCCGGGCCCTCGACGATGCCGAGGCCCAGGGGCGCCCGTACGACATCTCGTCGCTCGGGCTCATCATCTCGTCGGGCGTGATGTGGAGCACCGAGGTGAAGGCCAAGCTCGTCGAGCGCGGCAACATGTTCCTGCTCGACTCGTTGGGTTCGAGCGAAGCCGTCGGCATGGCGAACTCGATGAGCGGACCGGGCTCGGCGACCCAGACGGCGCACTTCACGATCGGTGACGACGCGAAGGTGTTCGCCGACGACGGGAAAGAGGTCGTTCCCGGCTCCGACGAGATCGGCGTGCTCGCGGTCGGCGGCCACATCCCCGCCGGCTACTACAAGGACGAGGCGAAGAGCGCGTCGACCTTCCGGGTGTTCGCGGGCCGGCGCTGGTCGGTGCCCGGCGACTTCGCGACCGTCGACGCCGACGGCACGATCACCCTCCTCGGCCGCGGGTCGGTGTGCATCAACTCCGGAGGCGAGAAGGTGTTCCCCGAGGAGGTCGAGGAGGCCGTGAAGCGTCACCCGTCGGTCTCCGACGCGCTCGTCGTCGGCATCCCCGACGAGCGGTTCGGTGAAGCCGTCACCGCGGTGGTCGGGCTGCACGAGGGCGAGCACGCCGATGCCGACGACATCGCCGGCGCGCTCGGGGCGCTCGCGCCCTACAAGCGTCCCCGCAAGATCGTGTTCGTCGACGCGATCAAGCGCGGGCCCAACGGCAAGGCCGACTACGGCTGGGCCAAGGACACCGTGCGCGACGCGCCGGACGCCGGCTGACCGAGGCGTTCACACACGACCGACGAACGCGAAGAAGGGGCGGTGCCGTGGCACCGCCCCTTCTCTCGCGTACGTGGATCTCGGGCTACTTCTTGCCCTTGCCCGAACCGACCTTGGCGAGCACGTCGCGGGCGTTGAGGATCAGGTAGTCCTCGCCGTCGAGCGTGATCTCGGTGCCGCCGTACTTGCTGTAGACGACGGTGTCGCCCGCGGCGATGTCCATCGGGATGATCTCGCCGGTCTGCTCGGAGCGGCGACCCGGACCAACGGCCAGGACCTCGCCCTGCTGGGGCTTCTCCTTGGCGGTGTCGGGAATGACCAGACCGCTCGACGTCTTTTCTTCGGCTTCTGCCGTGCGGACGACGATGCGGTCCTCCAGCGGCTGCAACTTCATCGGGTGGCCTCCTACTACGGGCGTGATTGGCGTTTCGAGATCTCAGAGACGGCCCGAAACTCGGCCGAATGGCCTGACTGAGGCCGGACGTGACGTTAGCACTCGGTCATCGAGAGTGCTAAGTGACGTTGCGGTCTCATGGTCGCGCTCGCTCGTTCGGCACGGGGCTTCGCCGTTGTCCGGAGAGTCGCTCGCCGCTCCGGTGCCCATGGTCGCGCTCGCTCGTTCGGCACGGGGCTTCGCCGTTGTCCGGAGAGTCGCT
>DAIQOP010000176.1:0-7990 GCA_036787815.1 Actinomycetota bacterium | reverse complement strand
TCGCTCGCGAAGAGGGATGACTCGAGGTCGTCCTTCGAGTCGCTCACCGCTCCTGACGCCTCAACCGCCGCCCCGGTGCTTGTTCTCGAGTCGAATCTGACGCACGTGTCATACACTCCGACGCCGTGAGGGAGACCTGGCGAGCGATCGATCTCGGTGCGGTCGACGCGTTTGCGAACAACGCGCAGATGGCGGTGTTGGCGCGATCGACGGCCGAGGCGGGGCGGCCGACGTTGCAGACGAGCGTGTGGGGGCGCACACACCTCAACGTCGGCTGGTTCGACGACGTCGACGACACCCTCGATCTCGCCCGCTGCGCCGAGCTCGGCGTGCAGGTGATCCGCCGCCCGTTCGCAGGGGGCGGTACCGCGTTCTACGACGCCGGGTGCACGCTCATGTGGGGCGTGCTGTACCCGAAGGGCGCGGGCCACGACGATCTGGACGCCGAGATCGAGCGCGTCAAGCCGATCGTGCTCGACGCGCTCGGCCGCGTCGGGCTCGGCGAGGTCACGTTCCGCGGCTCGGCCGACCTGCGTTGGGATCGCGATCGCAAGCTGGGCGGCGTGTCGTCGGGTGATTTCGGCAAGGTCGTGAGCGTCGGCGGCTTCCTCAACATCCGTCCGCCCGACCTCGATCTGTACTTGCAGGTCGTGCGGGTTCCCGACGAGAAGTTCAAGGACAAGCTCGTCTCCGACATGCGCGAGGTCGTGTGCACGGCCGAGGAGGTGGCGGGCCGCGCGGTCACCTACGAGCAGTTCCGCGACGCGCTGCTCGCAGCGGTGCGCGCGGCGGGCATCGACCTCGTCGACGAGCCGCTCACCGACATCGAGCAAGCCGCGCTCACCAAGATCTCGAACCGCATCGCTTCCGACGACAGTGTGCGGCGCATCTCGTCGGAACGCTTTCGCTCCGAGGCTCCGGCCGGGAGCCGGGTCGGGCTGGCGAACCACAAGGGGAGGAAGCTCTGCCGCGCCGGCCTCTCGATCGACGCCGACGGCACGATCGTCGCGGCGATGATGGCCGGCGACATGCACGTGGCTCCGCCCGACACGCTCGACCGCGTTGCCGCCGCGCTCGTCGGTGTCCACGTGGGCGACCGGGACGCGCTCCGCGTCCGGATCGGCGGGGTGTGGGACCGACCCACCGTCCATCAGGCCGACGCGACCATGGGTGTCACGACCGACGACCTCCTCACGGCGGTCACGAAGGCCGCCACGGCGGCACAGGGGGCAACGTGAAGATCGCCGGTTCGCGGATCCTCGTCACCGGAGCGTCGTCGGGCATCGGCGCCGCGCTCGCGCCGCAACTCGCGGCCGCGGGCGCGACCGTCGGCATCGTCGCCCGCCGCGCGGAGCGGCTCGAAGCCGTGCTCGCCGAGTGTCGCCGCTCCGCACCCGAGTCGCGCATGTGGGCGACCGACCTCGGCGACCTCGACCGCGCGGAGGCCGTGGCCCTCGAGGCGTGGGATGCGTTCGGAGGGCTCGACGGGCTCGTGAACAACGCGGCGATCCCGAAGCGAACACCCGTCACCAAGCTCACCGCCGCCGACGTCACGCACGTGATGGACGTCGACTTCCACTCGCCCGTCCGCATGAGCCTCGCCGTGCTCCCGAAGATGCTCGAGCAGGGCTCGGGGATGATCATGTTCGTCTCGAGCATGGGCGGCCGCATCCCGATCGCGAACGAGGCCGCGTACAACGCCGCCAAGTTCGCGATGTGTGGTTGGAGCGAAGCGATGTTCCTCGACCTGTGGCAGACGGGGGTCGAGGTGAAGCTCGTGCTCCCCGGACCGATCGACACGGAGATCTGGGACCAGCCCGAGAACGAATCGGCGCTCTTCGACATCGAGAAGGTGCCGGCGGCCGATTGCGCGGCGGGCATCGCCGCCGCGATCGAGGACGGCGGCTTCGAGTACTACGTGCCGGCGCAGTTCCCCGGTGGGGTCGACGCCAAGGCGATCGCGGTCGCAAAGCACCAGAGTTGCGACGATTACCTGCGGGGAATGGCCGCGTTCGCGCAGAGCGCGCGCTCCTGAGGCCCGCACGCGAGATGTGGCCCGGTCCCTGAATCGACACGGCCCTGAATCGACACGGCCCTGAATCGGCACGGTCCTGAGTCGGCACGGCCCTGAGGCCGGGGCCCATGGACCACGCCACTAGGTTGTGGGGAGGTCACGCAGCCCCGTGATCTGTTCGCGAACCGGGCGCCCGACTGCGGCGCCCCGTCGGAAGGTGGCCTCCATGGCGTTTCGCCGGGTTCCTGTCGCGCTGTGCATCGCGCTCGCGATCGCGCTCGGCAGCGCGGGCGCGGTCGGTGCGTCACGGCCGTCGGCGTCCGCAACATCTCCGCGAGCGGCGACCAACCTGCGCGCTGCCGCCACGACGATTCGGAAACTGGCGTCGACCGCCGGCGCAGGCGGCCCGACGGCCGCTGCCATCGTTCCGTTCTCGCTCTGCTGGCAGCGCGACTACACCGATCCCGCCGGCGACGCTCCGATCGACGCGATCGCGTACCGGCTGACCTACGACTGCCAGACCTCGACCTGGCGCCTCAGCGTCACGCTCACGCACGCCGTCGACGCCGCCACGTTCGACAGCCTCGCGAGCGAGATCGACACCGACAACAACCCGAGCAACGGTTGCGACGGATTCGACCTGCTGGTGGCCGGTGTGTTCGACAGCCACGGCGCCCCGAAGGGCGTGTTGGTCGCGACGCCGACGTGCGACAGCAGCACGTGGACGACGGTCTCGCCCGCCGGGTTCGCCGCGAGCGGAACCGCGCTCGCGCTCACCTATTCGGAAACGGCGTTGGGGAACGCTCCCCGGTTGATCTGGAACGCCGGGGTCGTGCCCAAGACCCAGACCGACCCGGTCGACGAGCTTCCCGATCAGGGTGTGCTCGTGGCCGACAAGTTCCTTCCCTCGACGAACGCGCACGACGGCTACTGGCTCGTCGACGCGGCCGGTGGCGTGCACGCGTACGGCAACGCCGGCTTCCACGGCGACCTCTCGGGCGCCCACCTCGCGCAACCGGTCGTCGGGATGACGCGGAAGCCCGATCGCGCCGGCTATTGGCTTCTCGGCCGCGACGGTGGCGTGTTCACCTTCGGTGCCGCGTCGTTCTACGGATCGACCGGCCACCTCCACCTGCAACAACCGGTTGTGGGCATGGCATCGACGCGTGCCGGGCACGGATACTGGTTCGTCGCCGCCGACGGTGGCATCTTCAGCTTCGGCGACGCGCGCTTCTGGGGATCGACGGGAGCGCTGCATCTGAACGAACCGATCGTCGGGATGGCTCCCACCAAGACCGGGAAGGGCTACTGGCTCGTCGCGTCCGACGGCGGCATCTTCAGCTTCGGCGACGCGCGCTTCCACGGCTCCACCGGCGCGCTGCACCTGCAGAGCCCGATCGTCGGCATGACAACCTCGCCCACGGGCTCGGGTTACCGGTTCGTCGCGTCCGACGGCGGCATCTTCAGCTTCGGCGACGCGGAGTTCCTCGGCGGCCTCGGTGGCGGACGGCCGCCGAGCCCCATCGTCGGCATGGGCTGACGCATTCGCTTCCATCCCCTCGCACGGCGGCGAGCGGAGCGAGCACGCGACCCGGCCAGCTCCCATCCCGCGCCGGCGCAGCGAGCGTCGTCGCAGTGAGCGTCACCGAGCGCGCGACGTGATGCTCACGGCTATTCCGTTGAGCACGGCGTTGCCCGAGAGCGGATCGAAACGGTCGGTGCCCGCGAGCACGTTGCTGTTCACGCCCGGCCGGCGCCCGGCGATCGTCATCTGCGTGCCTTCGGCGTCGTGACCCCAACCGTGGGGAATGCTCACGACCCCCGGCATGATCGCGTCGGTCACCTCGGCCGGGAGCTCCACACACCCGGTGCTCGAGGTCACCACCACCGCGGCACCGTCGGCGATGCCGGCACGGGACGCGTCGTCGGGATGCACGTGCACGGTGCAGCGTTCCTTGCCCTTCACCAACACGTCGACGTTGTGCATCCACGAGTTGTTGGAGCGCAGATCGCGGCGGCCGACGAGCACGAGGGAGCCGTCCCGATGCTCGGCGAGCGACCCGCGGAGGCGCGCGACGTCGTCGACGAGCGGTTCGGGGGCGAGCTCGACCATGCCCGACGGCGTGCGCAGGCACTCCGGGATCCGCGGTGCGAGCGGCCCGAGGTCGACACCGTGCGGATGGTCGAGCAGCGTCTGCAACGACAAGCCCGCAGGATCGGCGCCGAAGCCGTCGCCGTACGGTCCGGTGCGGAGCATGAGGTCGAGGAGGCGCTCCGGCCCCCGGCGCGGCGCGAGCGTCGCGATCAGATCGTCGGCGTCGCGCCCCTCGACCGGGCCGCCGCTGCGCGTCACCGCCCTGCGCACCAGGTCGCCGACCACCAGGTCGTCGAGCGCACCGATGTCGGCGTGCGCGCCCTGCCCTCCGGCGATGGCGGCCAGGCGCAACATGATCTGCCACTCGGGCATCTCGCCGGGCTCGAGCTCGAAGACGGGCGGTGAGTAGTTCGCGACGTTGTGGATCGCGAGCGACAGCAGCGCAACGTCGTAATGCCCGCGCGCGAGGATCCGCTCGGGCGGCAGGATCACGTTCGCGTGCCGGGTTGTCTCGTTGCGGTAGATGTCGACGCTCACCATGAAGTCGAGCGACGCGAACGCACGATCGAGACGCCGCGCGTCGGGGTTGGACACCACCGGGTTTCCGGCGACCGTGAGCACCGCGCGGATCTGGCCCTCGCCCGGTGTCTCGATCTCCTCCGCGAAGCACACCGTCGGCATCTCTCCGTAGAACTCGGGCAGATCGCGCACGCGCGACCGACGGCGGCCGAAGCGGACACCGTGGCCGCGACCGGGCGCGCCCGTGGTCGACGGGCCCGTCGCGGGCTTCGCGAACATCGCGCCGCCCGGCCGGTCGAGATTGCCGGTGATCACGTTGAGCACGTCGACGAGCCACGACGCGAGCGTGCCGAACTCCTGCGTGCACGTGCCGATGCGCCCGTAGACCGCTGCAGTCGGCGCGGCCGCCAGCTCACGCGCGATGCGCCGGATCGTCTCGGCGGGGATGCCACACACCGGTGCCACGATCTCCGGCGTGAACGGCCCGACGGCCGCGCGTGCCTCCGCCACACCGGTGACCCACGCGCCGACCGTCCCGAGGTCGACGAGACCGTCGGCAAAGATCACCTGTGCGAGCGCGGCGAGGAAGTGCGCGTCGGTGCCGGGCCGGATGAAGCAGTGTTCGTCGGCCTCTTCGGCCGTCTTCGAGCGGCGCGGGTCGATGACCACCAGCCGCCCGCCGCGCGTGCGCAGCGCGCGCAACCGGCCCGGGATGTCGGGTGCCGTCATCAAGCTCCCGTTCGACGCGAACGGGTTGGCGCCGAGCACGAGGAGGTAGTCGGTGCGGTCGACGTCGGGAACGGGAATGCTGAGGGCGCCGCCGAACATGAGGCCGGCCGAGACCTGCTTCGGCATCTGGTCGACGGTGCTCGCGGAGAACACGTTCTTGGTGCGCGCGGCCTGGAGCAGCACGCGGTTGTAGAGCAGCCCCGACAGGTTGTGGGCCGTGGGGTTGCCGAGGTATACACCGAGCGCATCGGGACCGTGCTCCGCGACGATGCGGGAGAGGTTCTCGTCGATCAGCTCGAACGCGGCGTCCCAGCTCGCGTCGTGCCACTGGTCGCCGACGCGGATCTGCGGGACCCGCAGCCGGTCGGGATCGGCGTCGAGGGCTCGGATCGCGGTGCCCTTGGGGCAGAGGTACCCGTGGCTGAAGACGTCGTCGCGGTCGCCCCGTACGAGCGCGACCTCGCCGCCCTCCACGTGCAGCTCGAGCCCGCACGTGGCTTCGCACAACGGGCAGGTGGAGAACGCGATCGTCATTCGAGGTCCCCCCGGTCGAGGCCGAACGTCGAGCCGCCGGCCGGTCGCCACCGTACGCGCTCCCGAGCGGGCCCGATACTCTCCGAGACCCATGAGCTACTGCGAGCTCGCCCCCTCCGACCCGTGGCACGGGCCCTACCACGACGACGAGTACGGCTTCCCCACCCGCGACGACGCCGTGCTCTTCGAGCGGCTCGTGCTCGAGATCAACCAGGCCGGGTTGTCGTGGCTCACCGTCTTGAAGAAGCGCGCCGCGTTCTCCGCTGCGTTCTCGGGTTTCGACCCCGAAGTCGTCGCCCGATTCGGCCCCGACGACCGCGAGCGCCTCCTCGCCGACGCGGGCATCATCCGCAACCGCGCCAAGGTCGACGCCGCGATCGCGAACGCGCAGATCGTCGAAGGGCTGCGGGTCGAGCACGGCTCCTTCGCCAACTGGCTCGACGCACACCACCCGCTCGGCAAGGAGCAATGGGTGAAGTTGTTCAAGTCGACGTTCCGGTTCACCGGGCCGGAGGTGACGGGTGAGTTCCTCATGAGCACCGGATACCTTCCGGGCGCGCACGATCCCTCGTGCCCGGTCGCGCAACGCATCGCCGCGTTGGACCCACCCTGGATGACCGCACGCTCATGACCGACCGCTTCTACTTCCGCCAGCTGCTCGCCGGTCACGACTTCGCGCGTGACGACCCGATCGCGCAGCAGATGGTCAACTACTGCTACCTGATCGGCGATCGCGAGCGCGGTGAGGCCGTCGCCGTCGACCCCGCGTACCGCGTGCAGGAGCTCGTCGACATCCTCGACGCCGACGGTCTCCAGCTCACCGGCGTGCTCGTCACGCACTACCACCCCGACCACGTGGGCGGCGACCTCGGTGGCTGGCGGATCGAAGGCGTGCGCGAGTTGCTCGCGCTCGACCGGTTCGCGGCGAAGATCCACGTGCAGCACGAAGAAGCCGCCGGGGTGATGAAGGTCACGGGCGCGTCGGAATCGGATCTCGTGCGCCACCGCGGCGGCGACACGGTGACCGTCGGCGACATCGAGATCACCCTCGTGCACACGCCGGGCCACACGCCGGGGAGCCAGTGCTTCCTGGTCGACGGGCGACTCGTGTCGGGCGACACGCTGTTCCTCGACGGGTGCGGACGCACCGACCTGCCCGGCGGCGACCCCGCGGCCCTCTACGACAGCATCACGCAGAAGCTCGCGGTGCTCCCCGACGACACGGTGCTCTACCCGGGCCATCACTACTCGCCCGAAGACTCCGCCACCATGGCCGAGACCCGCCGCCGCAACGTCGTCTTCCGCCCCCGCACCCGCGAGCAATGGCTCATGATGTTCGGCAACTCGTAACCCCCACCCCCCGGTTCCGTCCCCTTCCCCCCCGCCGCTTCCCGACGACGACGCCCGAGCGCACGTTGATCGACCTTGCCGGTGTGTTACGGGGCGAGCAGCTCGAGATCGCGTTCGAGAGCGCGCGGGGCGACGGGATACCGGATCGTCTGGGCGACCTGGCGCCGCGTGAAAGACGAGCCGGCCGCGCTGGTCGCCCAGCTCCGTCAGCTCATGGGCAGCGAGCCGTCGCCGCCGGCGGGGCACGCCGGGCGAGCGAGCTCAGGCGGCGGGTGAGCCGCCGCGATCGGGGCGACGGTTCGGGCGCGGTCGGCGCCGTTCCGAGCCTCGATCGGTCGGCATGGGGATCACGTTGTCGGTGGTCGAGTCGACCACGCTGAGTCGTGCCCTCTCCGGGCGTGATCCGTCGATGGCCCCTCCGCGTCCGTACGCGGACGGATGGGCGGCGACGGCGGCCTCCAGGCCTTCGAGGAATCGCGCGTGCGGTGACCGCACCCGTTCCCAATCGCGCTTGGCGCTCATCGCTCACCCTCCCGGCTCCGCCCGGACTCTTGCTTGTTCTTCGGCCGCAAGAAGGCGCAGTTGAAGGAACCGGGCAGGCGATCGGGAACGGTCGAATCGGGAACGGTCGGATCAGAGCGGTTGGATCAGGACCGGTCGAACAGCACCGGGATCCGGTCGGGCCCGCGGAACGCGTAGCCCCCGATCACCGGCGGCGGCTCGTCGGGGTCGAGCCGCAGGTTCGGGAG
>DAIQOP010000175.1:0-8038 GCA_036787815.1 Actinomycetota bacterium | reverse complement strand
CCCACCCCGGTGGGCGCGCCGCCGCCCGACCCGACCGCCGGGGCGACCGTGGTCGACCTCGTCGACCCGGTCGACCCGGCCGACCACGACCAGGCGACGGATCCGGCGAGCACGAGCATCCCGAGGGCGAGCACCGCGCGGCGCAGCCTCTCGGCCGACGTCATCGAGCGTATGACCGTCGCCCGCCCCGCGCACCCTTCTTCCGGCCGAGAACCGGTCGCGGTAACGCGAGCAGCACGAAGAACAACGGGTACACCTGCACGCGCTGACGCACGAGGATGCCGAAGTTTCCGATCGTCGAGAACGCGAAGACGAACACGAGTGTGTACACGAGCGCGAAGACGATGTAGGGCGTGCGCGCCAGCTCGCGAGGGATCTGGCGCAGCCGTTTCACCGATAACAACATGATGAGCAGCAGGCACGTGCCTTCGAGCGCTGAGACGACCCCCTGTGTCGATCCCGCCTCGTAGGGGAACGGGCGGAACATCACCGTGAGGAACGCCATCGGGAACTGGACCGGAGAGTGCACCCGGGTGGGCGTGAAGCTCGACCCCCCCTGCTGTGTCTGGGCCGCGGTCGTGTCGAACACAGCGTTCACCGAGGCAGAATCTGCGGTGCTGACCTTGAACCGCTGCTCGACTCCGCCAAGCGTCACGACGATCGCTCCGATCAACGCCAAGATGCCGATGATCTTGAGTGACTGCTTCTTCTTCTGGTCCGAGAACTTCGGTGCGCGACGGAGCAGGTAGGCGGGGAGGAGCCCGCCCAGGATGAGCAACGCCATGTGCGGGCGCACCCGCTCCGTGCCCTCGAGACCGAGCGCCAGGTACACGAATCCGAGCGGTGTACGGGTGAACGCCTTCGCGGCGCCGTAGGCGACCATGCCGAGCGTGAAGGTCATCCACGCTTCCTTACCGATGGCCGAAGACCAGAAGAGCAACGACGGCATGAAGAGCAGCAAGCGCGCGTACCGCCGCTGGTCGCCGTGCGGCACCGCGAGCGCGAACGCGCGATAGAAGAAGAAGAGACCCAGGAAGCCCAGCCAGGAGAAGACGAAGAAGCCTCCCAGCTGGGTCGGCCCGATGATCGTGTACACGACGCCGGTGACGATCTCGATGAAGTGCGTGTTGCTGATCGCGCCGTGCCCGAAGAGGAGATGCCCGGAACGGAAGCCCTGCGCGAGCACCCGACCGGCCTTGTCGTAGGCCTTCGCGTCGGCCTGCCCGCCGTAGACGTCGAACGCGACGCCGTAGCGGATGACCGCGCCCAACATCTTGAGCACGAGCGCCACCACCAGGAGGCGCGCGAGACGGGGGTCGTCCTGTTGGCGGGCCGCCGCCCTGAGCAGGGGCAGCGTGATCCCGATCAGGACGGGGACGAGCAGCAGCCCGCCCCACACCGCGGCGCTCGCGCTCATGAGCGCGTAGAGCAGAGAGAGGACGTACGCGGTGCCGATGAGGAAGCCGAACATCGTGACGAGCACCGACGGTGGCGCCTTCTTCGGCGGCGGGGTCGACTTCGACGCCGAGAAGCGCGACGGCGCGGTCATCGTCATCTCGGGATACCCCAACGCAGATGCGTGCTGCCCCGGCGGACGTGGTCGAGACGCCGCGAGTTGCGGGCCTCGAGGTACGGCCGTTCGGGGAAGAGCAACGAGCGTGCGTAGGCGACCTTGTCGCGACGGCGCGGGATGACCCGGAAGGTCGCGATCGCCTGACGCGTGTAGCTCCGGTCGCCGCCGATGTACGCGGCGAGGAGCCGACGGTCTTCGGGTCCGGGCCGGTAGCGCGCCGCCCAGGCCGAGAGGGCGACCGAGTCGGAGATGTCGAGCACCGTCCACGCGAGGCTCACGGCCCGGGCGAGCACGGCCCGCGCGCGCCACGAATCCGCGAGCCCGTAGACGCGAGCGAGGTCGAGCTCGCCGGCCAAGGCCATCTGGGCGATGTCGCGCAGTGAGTTCAGGCGTGTCGGCCGCCCGAGCGCGGCATGCACACACGCGTGCAGGAAGCGTTCCTCGGTGCCCAGGCCCACCAGGAGCCGGTCGCCGAGCACGAACCCGGTCGATGTCTCGAACAGGCCGTCGAGGTCGATCATCATGCCGAGCGGTCCGGCAACGAACGTGCGGTGGAGATCGACCTCGAGCCGGCCGGGCATCGAGATCGTGGCGCCCTTGCCGAACCGGTGGTCGAATCCGCGCCGCAGCTCCGGAACCGCGCGGCGCCCTCCGTCGGCCTCGAGGACCGCGACGGCACCGGCGAAGTCGGCGCCGCGCACCAGCAGGTCGAGGTCGCCGAACGACCGCAACGCGGCCTCGGGATAGTCGACGTGCGCGACCGACGGCCCCTTCAGGACGCGGAAGTCGATGCCGGCGCCGCCGAAGCGGTCGGCGACCGCGAGGAGCAGCCGCTCGAGCATCAGGGCGACGACCGCGACGTCGGTCTCGAGGTTCGCGACCGCTTCGATCTGGCCCGCGGTGGCCGGGAACGCGCCGTCGAGAATCGCGAGCGCGAGCAACCCGACGAGCCGCTCGCCCGCCGCCGCGTCGAGGAACGCCGACCATGTCGGCTCGGTGAGCGGCTCGGTGGGCAGCTCGCGGCGAGTGCCGACCAGTCCGTACGCGGCCACCGCTTCGAGGGCGGGGACGACACCCGCCAGTGGTTCGGCGGTCAATCCCGGCACAGTGCGCCGAGCTCCAACAGCAGATCGAGCGCGCCGGCGACGTCGGCGGCCACTTCGTGCGCGCCGACGCCGTAGGTCGCGGCGAGGGACTCCAGGAGATCCGCGGCGCGCAACGGCTCGGCCAGGAGCTCCCAGATCATCGCGGCCGGTCCGCGCAGCGCGACCGGCTCGGTCGTCCGCTGCGTCGGGAGCACCACGACGCCGCCGAGCGTGCGGCGCCACAAGACCCGATCCGCCCGGCACCACAGCACCAACGCCTCCGGCGCGACCGGGTCGGTGATCGTCACCGCTATTCCTCCCGGTGGGATTCGCGACGGCGCCACCGCGGCTTGGCGGTGAGATCGCCGGCGGGCGTCTCGGTGTCGCCGTTCGCCGCGTCCGCCACCGTGTGCTCCAAGACCGCCGTCGTGGTCCGCCCACCACCCAACACCGGCAGGTCGAGCGACTTGTGGGTGCGCTCCAACGTCTCGGCGCGCGCACCGATCTGGACCCCACGCTTGCGGATGAGCTTGCGGCGCTTGCGCCACCCACCCGGCGGGCGGCTGTAGCCCGAGTACTCGCGGCTCACGCTCGGGATCTGCGGACCGACGAGCACGACACCGAGCACCGGCGCGCCCAGGAACTCGAGGCGCTCGTGCACGCGCACGGCGGCCTCCCGCGTGGTCCGGGAGCTGCGGGCGACGATCACCGCGACGTCCGCGGCGGGCAGGAGCTCGCTCGCCGCGCTCACCGAGAGCAACGCGGGCGTGTCGACGATCACGACGTCGGCCAACTGGCGGGCCGCGGTCATCAACGACCCGACCGACGAGGCGAGCTCGGGTGGGTTGTCGATGCCGTCACCGCTCGGGGCGAGCCAGACGCCGGGGATGCTCGTCTCGACCGTGACGTCGGCGAGCGACGGCGCGTTCGCGCCACCGTGCAGCACGTTGGCGATCCCGGGTGCGTCGCCGGCACCGAGCATCTCCTGGATGCGCGGTCCGTGGAAGTCGCAGCTCATCACGAGCACCGACTGCCCGGACTCCGCGAAGCTCGCGGCGAGGTTGGCGACCGTCGTGGTCTTGCCCTCGGCCGAACCCGCCGACGTGACCACGATGACCTGGCGACCTTTCGCGTTCGCCGCGTGCCAGGGGGTCTTCGGGCCGTCGCTCCCGTTGCCGTTGCCGTTGCCGTTCACGCCGCCGTGCACCGAGGTGTCGACGGCCGACCAGGGGCTCATGTGCGCGAACAGCAGCGAATGGCGCAGGATCCGATGGACCTCCGCGTACGGCGAGATCGGCCGCACCGCGGTGATCACCTCACGCTTGCGACGGGTCGGATACCAGAGGGCCGGGATCTCGGAGACGACGGGGAGACCGAACGCGTCTTCCGCGTCTTCCTTGGTACGGACGCGGAGGTCGAAGCGGTCGAGCAGCATCGCGATGCCGGCACCGAGGACGAGACCGATGAGCACCGCGAGCATCGCCCGCGTCGAGCGACCACCGAGCGCGCTCGTGGTGAGGCCGGACTTCGCGATCGGCACGCCGTTCGTCGCCTCGATCACGCGGTAGCGCGACGTGTCGACTCCGCCGTTCACCAGAGTTTGATAGCTCTTGGCGGCGAGGCGGTACTCGGTGATCACCGAGTCCTTCCGAGCCAGCAGGATCGCGTTGTTCGGTTGGGCCGTCACCTGCGACTGCACCTGCGCGTACAGCCGCTCGAGCGTGCGCTGGTGGCCGAGGGCCGCGACGACCTGCAGGTTGAACGCGCCCTGGGCGACGTCGCGGAGGTAGCCGATGAGCTGCTCGGCGAAGGTGTTGACGACGGCGACGGCCCGGGCGGCGGTGGGCTGGGTCGACGTGATCGCGATCGTTCCGACCTTCGGGTCCATCGTGGTGGTGATCTGGGAGACCAGGCGCTGTGGGTTCCCGGTGAAGCCCAGCTGGACTGCCGAGCGACGCGGGACGACCCCGATCTTGATGACCAGCGCGTCCTGCGAGAGCGTCATCTGGCTGTTGCTGCTGTTGTTGCGCTTGAGCGCGTCCGCGAGCAGCGTCGCTGAGGCCTTGAAGTGCCGGCCGGCCTTGGGCGACCTGCCGCTTCCCGGGTTCACGACGAGCGCGGCGATCACGGCGACCAGCACGCACGCGATGATCACGCGCCAGCGGCGACGCAAGACCCTCAGGAATTCGATGGGCTCCACAACTCGCTCCGTTCCATGGCGGCCAGGTCGACAAGCGATTCGCTGTCGGTGGGCGCGGTGACGACCAGCTCGAACAGCACCCGGGACACGTCGTCGTCGCGTCGACACGAGGCCAACTCGGTGAGTTGCAGGATACCGTCGTCCAGACGGTCGCCGGGCAGCGGGACCGGAATGAGACGCAGGATCGACGGGTGCGCCGTTGGTTCCGCCCGTTCCGACGGGGCGCGTAGCTCTTCGACGAGCTTCTCCCCACGACGGGGGCCGTTGATCCGGATCGCGATCTCGGTACCGACCGCGTGACCGGAGAGGCGGATCATGCGCTCGGCGAGATCGCGGATGTTGACCGCTTCGCCCATCTCGAGCATGAACACCTCACCACCCTCCACGAATACCGCCGCCTGCAACACCAGCTGCACGGCTTCGTGGACGCTCATGAAGAACCGGGTCATGTTGGGGTGCGTCACGGTGACCGGGCCGCCGGCGGCGATCTGACGGGCGAAGGTGGGGATGACGCTGCCGCGGCTTCCGAGCACGTTCCCGAACCGCACCGAGCAGAACTTGGCGCCGGCCGGTGCGGCCGAGAGCACGATCTGCTCGCCCGCCCATTTCGAAGCACCCATCACGCTGGCGGGGCGCACGGCCTTGTCGGTCGAGATGAACACGAACCGCTCGACGCCCATCGCCGCGGCCGCGGCAACCACGTTCGCGGTGCCGCCGATGTTGGTGTTGACGGCCTCGCTCGGGTGGTCCTCGAGCAGGGGGACGTGCTTGTGGGCGGCGGCGTGGAACACGACGTCGGGCCGGTACCGGCGGAAGACGTCGAAGATGACCTCACGGTCGCGGATGTCGGCCAGCACCTGCACGGTCGGCGCGTCGAGGTCGGCCGCGGCGTCGTGGAGGTGGGTCTCGTCGTGGTCGAGCAGCACGAGGCATGCGGGCTCGAGCTGCGACACCTGCCGCGCGATCTCGCTGCCGATCGAACCGGCGCCCGTGATGAGGACCGTGCGTCCGCACAGCAATGCGCGGACCGCCTCGAGGTCGGTGACGACCTGCTTGCGACCGAGGAGGTCTTCGATCCGGAGGTCGCGCACGTCCTTGACGGTCGGCTCGCCGCGCACGACCTCGCGAACACCGGGGAGCACCTTGAGCGGCAGGCCGGCGATCTCGGCCTGCGCGGCGACACGCTCGACGAGCGCGCGGTCGGCGGCCGTGACCGCGAGCACGACCTGCTGCGCGTCGAAGCGCTTGACGGCGTCCGAGAGACCGTCGGTTCCGCAGACGACCGGGACACCGAGCAGCGACAAGCCGTGCTTGCGGCGGTCGTCGTCGACCACGATGACCGGGAGCAGACCTTCCTGGGGGTGGTCGAGCATCTCGCGCACGATCGACGCCGCGGCCTTTCCGGCACCGACGATCGCGACGCGCACACCGGAGTCGGAGCGCACCATCGCGCGGTTGAACGCGAAGAGACGGGACTGGAAGCGCAGACCGCCGAGGAAGTAGGTGACGACGAGCGCGCCGAGGATGATCACCGACCGCGGCATCGGTCTGCTCGTCAGGAAGGAGGCGAAGAAGAGCACCACACCGGATCCGAAGCCGGCCGCGAGCACACGACGAGCTTCCGCGATGCTCGCGTAGCGCCACACCTGGCCGTAGAGGCCGGCGAGCCAGTTGGCCGCGATGTGGACGACGATCGCGACCGGCAGGAACAGGCGGAACGCGTGCCAGTACCGGCTGGGGACGTCGCCGTTGAAGCGCAGGAGGAGGACGAGCGAATACGCCGCCGCTGACAGGAGGATGTCGAGCGGTAGGAGGGGCACGCTGGCCCGCACCCGTACGACAGCCTGGCTGATTCTGCTCGGCCCGCCTCGCATACTCTTGCCCCCCGGCATGACACCGCCCTACCAGGCCTCTCCCGAGTTCGAGAGAGGCGAGCCCGCCGGAGAATCTTCGCGCGCACGGAGTGGTCAGCGCCAGGGTGTTCCCAACAATTCTCACCCTGTTTGCTTCCAAGGATTCTCAGAAATCGCGCTCTCCGCGCGATCGACGGGCTACTGAGCGCGGCGATCCCTCTCATAATCTGACGGTTCGCGGCCGCTCGGCGGCCGCTCGGGCCGGATCCCGCCCGGCCGGTCGCCCGCGGAGCGCGCCATGGCGCCGCCCACTGACCGTCACCTTCGCGTCGCCTCCCGCCGGCGAGGCCCCGCCGCCACCCCTGATTGCGCCGATCGACGCACCCCGAACAGACTCCCCGGGTGTCGCCGCCCCTCGTGCTCCATGTCCTGCCGGTCGACCTCTCCCGGGGGGCGCAGGTCTACGCCCGAGAGCTGCGCACCGGACTCGACGGCGACGACGCCCGCCACCGCACCGTCACACTCTTCCGGTCGAGCGGCGCGCTGGAGCCCGACCACGCGCTCGACGTCGAGCCCGGC
Organism: Actinomycetota bacterium; assembly: GCA_036787815.1. Lineage (GTDB taxonomy): Bacteria > Actinomycetota > Acidimicrobiia > IMCC26256 > PALSA-610 > DATBAK01. The sequence continues at coordinate 748 of DAIQOP010000175.1, read as the reverse complement.
CTCTTGCGGCGAGGCGGCTTCGACCCCCGCGCCCTCGCCCGGTTCCGGCGACTGATCCGCACCGAGCGCCCGGCCGTCGTGGTCGCCCACGGCAGCGAGCCACTCAAGTACGCGGTGCTGGCCGGGGTGCCGCGGGCCCGGCTCGTCAGCTACAAGATCGGGGCCGGGCACACCCGGCTCACCGGGCTGCACAAGTGGATCTACCGCTCGTTGCTCTCCCGCGCCGGCCTGGTTGCCGCCGTGTCGCGGTCCGCCGCCGACGAGGCGCGGGCCTACGGCGTCGACGGCGATCGCCTGCGCGTGATCCCGAACGGGCGCGACCCGGCCGGCTACCCGCCACGCCGAGTGCCCGAACCCGGCGCACCGGCCCGGCTGGTGTGGGTCGGGCACCTCGACGACGCCAAACGACCACTCCGGTTCGTCGAGCTCGTCTGGGCGCTGCGCGAGAACGGCGTCGCGATCACGGCCACGGTCGCCGGCGGGGGACCGCTGCTCCAGCAGGTGCGATCGGACGGCCGAACGCTCGGCATCGACGTGCGGGGCAACGTGACCGACGTTCCGGCGCTCCTCGCGGCGAGCGATGTGCTCGTGCTCACGAGTGGGCCGAACGAAGGCATGCCGGGCGTCCTGATCGAGGCCGGGATGGCGGGTCTGCCCGTCGTCACCACCGACGTTCCGGGTGCCCGCGAGGTCGTCGACGACGGCATCACGGGGTTGGTCGTCGAGCTCGACGACCTCGACGCGCTCG
>DAIQOP010000174.1:0-8072 GCA_036787815.1 Actinomycetota bacterium | reverse complement strand
GTTGGTGCTGACTCGCTTCGGCACTCGCATCGGTGAGGCCGCCACCGGCCCCGGCGGACGTGACTACAAGACGCGCCTCCAGGAGTTGGCGGCGGCGCGCAACGTCGGCCGGCCGCGTTACCAGGTGCGTGACGAGGGCCCCGACCACGCGAAGCGGTTCTTCGCGGTCGTGCTGCTCGACGGTCAAGCGTCGGGTGCCGGCGAGGGGAACTCGAAGAAGGAAGCCGAGCAGGCGGCGGCGTGGATCGCCTGGTCGGGTTTGCAGGAGGGGGGCCAGGATGCCGGAGCTACCTGAGATAGAGGTGCTGCGCCGAGATCTCGAGCGCGACATCGTGGGCCGCAAGATCAAGTCGGTGGAGGTCGACGGGCTGAAGCCCATTCGCCGGCACCGCACGAAGAAGCAGTTCGTGGGGGCGCTCGACGGCCGCAAGATCACGGGCGTGGAGCGGCGCGGTCGCTACCTCCTGCTCCGCCTCGACGGTCCCGACGTGCTGCTCGTCGACCTCGGTCCGACGGGCTCGTTGGTGCGCTCGAAGACGGCGCGCACGTCGGTCACCAAGGGCACGCACGTCGTGATCACCTTCACGCAGGGCGGGCAGTTGCGGTACTCCGACCCCAAGACCGCCGGCGAGATGTTCGTCACGCCTCTCGAGGGCATCGCCGAGCAGGTGAGCGACTTCGCGACGTCGGGGATCGATCCGCTCGAGGCGTCGATCTCGTGGATCGACTTCGGCCGGATCATCGCCTCACGCCGGGCGAAGTTGAAGTCGCTGCTCATGGATTCGGCGGTCATCACCGGTATCGGTCCGGTCTACAGCGACGAGATCCTCTTCGCCGCCGGATTGCGCTGGGACCGCGAGAGCGATTCGCTCACCGACCAGGAGGTGCGGCGCCTCTACCGTGCCATCGTCGAGACCGTGCAGGAAGCGGTGAAGTACGCGGGGTCGCGGGGAGACGACAACGGCATCGACCACTCGGCCTCGGGTGAGCCCCACCACCTCAAGGTCTACGAGCGCGAGGGCGAGGCCTGCCGGCGCTGCCGGCGGCCCCTGGTGAAGGTGCGGGTCTCGAACCGGCCCCTGTTCTTCTGCGAGGCCTGCCAGGTGTAACCCGGCTCATCCGCCCGTTTCACCGAGTGCCGCGCCTACGATCCGGGGTGGAGGAGGGGCCGTCTTGTCGGTGAGATCATGTTCCTGAGATCGTTGACCCTCAAAGGGTTCAAGTCGTTCGCGGAGAAGACGACGCTCGAGTTCGAGCCGGGCGTCGCCGTCGTCGTCGGGCCGAACGGGTCGGGCAAGTCGAACCTCGTCGACGCCGTCGCGTGGGTGCTCGGCGCGCAGGGCGCGCGGGCGCTGCGGGGCGGGAAGATGGACGACGTCATCTTCGCCGGGACCGCCGACCGCCCCGCGCTCGGACGCGCCGAGGTGTCGCTCACCATCGACAACGCCTCGCACCTGCTCCCGATCGAGTTCTCCGAGGTGACGATCACTCGCACCCTGTTCCGCACGGGGGAGTCGGAGTACGCGATCAACGGCGCACCGTGCCGGCTGCTCGACATCCAGGACCTGCTCTCCGACTCGGGCATCGGCCGCCAGCAGCACGTCATCGTCGGTCAGGGCCAGCTCGACGCGGTGCTCAACGCGCGCCCCGAGGATCGCCGGGCGATCATCGAGGAAGCCGCGGGGGTGCTCAAGTACCGCAAGCGCAAGGAGAAGGCCGAGCGGCGTCTCGAAGCGACCGAGGCGAACCTGCTCCGGCTCACCGATCTGCTGCGTGAGGTGCGCCGCCAACTCCGCCCGCTCGAGCGTCAGGCCGACGCCGCGCGGCGCCACGACGGGCTCACCGAGTCGCTGCGCGACATCAGGTTGTTCCTCGCCGGCCGCGACATCGAGGTGCTCACCACCCGACTCGACCGCCGGCGCACACGGCGCAACGAGCTCGGTACCACCGAAGCGGAGCTCCGCGCGCGGTTGCGGGTGCTGGACGCCGATGTCGCGAGCGCGGAGCACGACCTCAGCCGGCCCGGCGACGACGACGTTGCCGACCTGCTCATGCGCGTGGAGTCGGCGCGCGAGCGCGGCCGGGGGCTGCAGGCGCTCGTCGTCGAGCGCGCACGCGGTTTGGAGCGCGAGCTCGCGGCCGCGGCCGACGAAGGTGTCGTCGAGACCCTGGTCGCCGACGCGGCGTCGGTGCGCGACGAGCTGGTGATCGTCGACACCGACCGCGAAGCACTGCGACCGTTGCTCGACACCGCGCGTGCCGCGGCGGCGCGCGCCGAGGAGTGCCGGGCCGCGCTCGAAGATGCCGGCGGACCTCCGCCGGACGCGCGACGCGCCGCCGAGCAGGAGCTCGAAGCCGCGACCGAACGGTGGCGCGAGGCGCTCGCCGATTCCGACGCGTTGCGGGCGCGTATCGACGCGCTCACCGTCGATCTGCCGTCGGTGCGCGAGCAACTCGCGTCGGCCGAGCAGGCACTCGACGCGCTCGAGCCCGAGCGTCAACGCGCGCACGCCGCGCGAGCCACCGCTGCCGAAGCCTTCCGTGCGATCGAGGCGATGGTCGAGCCCGAGCACGGTCCGCAGGGCGACGAGCGGCGGGCCGCCGAGCAGGCCCACGACACCGCGAACGCCGCCGTGCGTGACGACGAGGCCGAAGCGGCCCGTGGGCGCGCGCGGGCCGACACGTTGGCGGCGGCCCTCGCCGAGGAGCAGGCCGCCGCGGGCGGCGAGGCCATTCGGGAACTGCCGGGTGTGCTCGGTCCGCTGCTCGATCACCTCGACGTCGTTCCCGGCACCGAGGCCGCGGTCGAGGCGGCCATGGGGCCGCAACTGCACGCCCTCGTGGTCGACGGCGGTCCGGCGGCCCGGGCTGCGGTCGAGCGCCTGCGCGACGGCGAGGCCTCCGCGCTGTTGCTGGTCGCCGACCGGTTCCTCCGCCCGACGGCCTCGGCGCTCACCCATCCGCCCGACGGTCGCCCGTTGCTCGAGTGCGTGCGCAGCCGTCGCGCCGATCTCGACGCATTGGTGCGGGCGCTGCTCGCGCGAGTCGTCCTCGTCGAGGGTGGATGGCGCGCCGCGCTCGACCTCGCGCTCGACAATCCCGACATCGTCGCGGTCACCCGCGACGGAGATCGTTTCGGTGGCTCGACACCGTGGCGCATCGGCCCGGCCGGCAAGTCGGCGGTCACGCCCTCGACCCTCGCCGACGCCCGGGCGCGTGCCGACGACGCCGAGGTCGGTGCCGTCGCGAGCCGCAACGCGCTCGCCGGTGCCCGCCGGCGCCTCGATGCCGCGCGTGAAGCCGAAGCCGAGGCGCGCCGGGCCCGCCAGGTCGAGTACGACGACGCGCGTCGAGCCCTCGCCGCCGCCGAGAGCGCCGTGCGCGATACGGAGGTCGCGCTCGCGAGCGCGACCGAGCGCCGCGCGTCGCTCGAGAGCCGCCTCGCCGAGCTCGAGCCGCGGCTCCTCGACCTCCCCGCGCGTGCGGCCGAAGCCGAGCGCCGCACCGCCGAAGCCGACGCGCAGCGTGCTCGTGCACGCCGCGCGGTCGACGCCGCGGTCACGGTCGAGCGCGAAGCCTCCGCGGCGCGCCGCGCCGCGGAAGCGCGCTACGAGGAGGCGCGCGGAGAAGCCGATCGCCTCCGCCACGAGGCCGAGGTGCGCGCCGCCGGAGTCGACGAGCGGCGAGGTCTGCTCGTTCGCCGCCTCGCCGAGATCGAGCAGCGGCTCGCGGCTCGGCCCGACGAGGAGGCTGCGGCCCAGCGGCGTCGTGCCGACCTCCAGTCGCGCGCCGCGGCCGTGCAGGTGCTCGGTGAGCGGCTCCGCGTCCGTTTGCGCACGGGCGACGCGCTGGCCGAGCGCTTGCGGAAGCGGCGCGAGCGCGAGTCGGAGGTCGCGCGCGCCGCCGGGCGCAGGCTCGACGGTCTCCGCACCGAACGGGCCGAAGCCGAGCGCCGGCTCGCCGAGCTGCGCGAGCAGCTGAACCGGCTCGAGCTCGAGGAGGCCGAGACTCGCATGCGGCTCGAAGCAGCGGTCGAGAACCTCCGGCGCGAGTTCGAGTGCGAACCGGAGATCGCGATCGCGGCGAGCGCACCGGAGCTCCCGGAAGGCACGACCGCGGCCGGCCGCGCGCGCGAGCTCGAGCGCGAGTTGCGGTTGCTCGGCCCCGTGAACCCGCTCGCGCTCGGCGAGTACGAAGCGCTGCAGGAACGCCACGAGTTCCTCGAGGCGCAGCTCGACGACGTGAAGAGCAGTCGCCGTGAGCTCGCTCGGGTCATCCGTTCGGTCGACGCCGAGATCGTCATCGTGTTCGAAGCTGCGTTCGCCGACGTCGCGAAGAACTTCTCCGGCCTCTTCGCCACGCTGTTCCCAGGCGGTTCGGGCCGGCTCACCCTCACCGACCCGTCGGATCCGCTGAGCACCGGGATCGAGATCGAGGCCCGCCCGTCGGGCAAGAACGTGCGGCGGCTCTCGTTGCTCTCCGGTGGCGAGCGTTCGCTCACCGCGCTCGCGTACCTCTTCTCCGTCTTCCGCGCCCGGCCCTCGCCCTTCTACCTCATGGACGAGGTCGAGGCCGCGCTCGACGACGTGAACCTGCACCGGTTCCTCGACCTCCTGCACGAGTTCCGCAACGAGGCCCAGCTCCTCGTCGTGTCGCACCAGAAGCGCACGATGGAGGCGGCCGACGTGCTCTACGGGGTGTCGCTGCCTCCCGGCGGCTCGAGTCGCGTCGTCAGCCAACGCATGCGCGAGCTCGAGTACGAGGAGATCTAGGGCTCGTCGCCACGATCGGCGCAAGCGGCGTGATCGGGTCGCGCCGCTAGCATCGCCGGTTCGATGATCCTCCTCCTGCTCGTCATCGCCATCGCCATCGCCGTCGTCGTGCTCGCCGGCACGATCGGCTTCGTCGTCGTCCGCTCGAGACGCCACGCAGCGCCCGAACCCCGTGGCATCGCGGTCGAGCTGCCGCCGCCGGCGCCCCCTCCACGGGCGGCCGCTCCGGCGGCACCGGCCGAGGCGGAGGTCGAGGTCGAGGTCGCCGAGCCGGAGGTCGAGGTCGCCGAACCGGCGATCGCCGAGCCGGTCGAGGTCGAGGTCGAGGTCGCCGAGCGACCGCGCCTGCGCGATCGGCTCGGGCGCACGCGCGCCGCGTTCTCGCGCGTCCTCGCCGGCCGGGGCGGCATCGACCAGGACGTCTGGGACGACCTCGAGGAGGCGCTCATCCTCGCCGACGTCGGCTCCGCCACCGCGAGCCGCCTGCTCGCGAGCGTGCAGGCAGCCGCACGCGAGCAGAACGTGACCGACGCCGAGCAGCTCGGCGGGCTCGTGCGCGCGGCGGTCGTCGAGCTCCTCGCGGCCACGCCCGAACGCGGGTTGGATCTCGTCGTCGGCGAGCCCAACGTCTGGATGTTCGTGGGGGTCAACGGCGTCGGCAAGACCACGACGATCGCCAAGCTCGCCGCGCAGCAGGTCGGTGACGGCCGGCGGGTCCTGCTCGCCGCGGCCGACACCTTCCGGGCCGCCGCCGCGGAGCAGCTCACGATGTGGGGTGAGCGGGTGGGCGCGGAGACCGTGCGGGGTCAGGAAGGCGCGGATCCCGGTTCGGTCGTGTTCGACGCGATGAGCGCGGCCTCGGGGCGGGGCGTCGACCTCGTGCTCATCGACACCGCGGGCCGGTTGCACACCAAGGTGAACCTCATGGAGGAGCTGAAGAAGTTGCGGCGCATCGTCGATCGCACGCCGGGCTCGCTCAAGGAGGTGCTGCTCGTGATCGACGCGACGACGGGGCAGAACGGCCTCACGCAGGCCCGGCAGTTCGCCGAGGCCGTCGCCGTCACCGGCATCGTGCTCACGAAGCTCGACGGCTCGGCGAAGGGCGGCATCGTCCTCGCGATCCAGTCGGAGCTGGGGCTTCCGGTGAAGGTGGTCGGGGTCGGCGAAGGCGTCGAAGACCTCGTGCCGTTCGACGCGGCCGAGTTCGCCGCCGCGCTGTTCGACACGTAGGTCCGGGCGATCAGCCGACGTCCCGCCGAGGGGGAACGGGCCGAGCGGCGAGCGGAGCGAGCGAGCGACCGAGCTCGTTCCCATCCCGCGTCGCGGAGCGGCGAGCGCAGCGAGTGCGACCAGTAGACTTCGCGTTTCCCACGCAAGGAGTTCGGGTGTTCGACGCGCTCTCAGACCGCTTCGAAGGGATCTTCGACCGGGTCCGCAGCCGGGGCCGGCTGAACGAGGCCGACATCGACGCGGTCGCGCGCGAGATCCGTCTCGCCCTCCTCGAGGCCGACGTCAACGTCCGTGTCGTCAAGCAGTTCATCGCCCGGGTCAAGGAGGACGCGGTCGGCGCCCGGCTGTCCGAGAGCCTCACGCCGGGTCAGCAGTTCATCAAGATCGTCCACGACGAGTTGGTCGAGACCCTCGGCGGCGTGAGCGGCAAGCTCGCCACGAGCCCGAAGCCACCGACGGTCGTGATGCTCGCGGGCCTCCAAGGTTCCGGGAAGACGACCGCGGCCGCGAAGCTCGCCCGCCTGCTGAAGAGCCAGGGCATGCAACCGTTGCTGGTCGGTGCCGACCTCCAGCGGCCGGCCGCCGTCGAGCAGTTGCGCGTGCTCGCGCAACGGATCGACGTGCCGTTCTACTCGGAGCCGACCGATCCGGTCTCTGTCGCGCGCGCTGCGATGAGCGAGGCCGCGCGGCTGGGGCGCACGATCGTCATCGTCGACACCGCGGGCCGGTTGCAGATCGACACCGCGCTCATGGACGAGTTGCGCCAGATCCGCGAGGTCGTGCAACCGCACAACACCTTGCTCGTCGTCGACGCGATGACCGGCCAAGAGGCGGTCAACGTCGCGTCCGCGTTCCACGAAGCCGTCGGTCTCGACGGCGTGATCCTCACGAAGATCGACGGCGACGCGCGCGGTGGCGCGGCGCTCTCGGTGAAGGAGGTCGTCGGGAAGCCGATCCTGTTCGTCGGCACCGGCGAGAAGGTCGAGGACTTCGAGGCGTTCCACCCCGACCGCATGGCGGGGCGCATCCTCGGCATGGGCGACGTGATGACGCTCATCGAGAAGGCCGAGGCCGTCTTCGACACCGACCAGGCGCAGAAGGCCGCGGAGTCGCTGCAGTCGGGCCAGTTCACGCTCGACGACTTCCTCGATCAGTTGCAGCAGGTCAAGAAGATGGGACCACTCCAGGGTGTGCTCGGGATGATGCCCGGCCTCCCCAAGGAGGTCCGCAACGCGCAGATCGAAGACAGCGAGATCGCGAAGGTCGAGGCCATCATCCGCTCGATGACGCTCGACGAGCGGCGCAATCCGACCATCGTGAACGGCTCGCGTCGGCTGCGCATCGCCCAGGGCAGCGGCACCACCACCGGCGACGTCAACAACCTGATCAAGCAGTTCAAGCAGATGCAGCAGATGATGCGGTCGATGGGCATCGGCGGGAAGGGCAAGAAGGGCAAGGGCAAGAAGGCGAAGCGCGGCCGGCTTCCGGTCCTTCCCGGCAGCTGAGCGCCGGTCCCGCGGGGCCGCACCGGTGGGCGCCGCGGCCCGGCCGTGGCCTAGAATCGACTGTTCGCAATTTTGAGTGAACACCGTCCAGGCAAAGAAGGGCTGTTCGCACTGTGTCTGTGAAGATCCGTCTCATGCGCGTCGGCAAGAAGAAGCAGCCGACCTATCGGGTCGTCGTCGCCGACTCGCGAAGCCCTCGCGACGGGCGATTCATCGAGATCCTCGGTCAGTACGCCCCCCGCTCCGAGCCGTCGGTCGTCAACATCGACGGTGAGCGTGCCCTCGCCTGGATCGAGAAGGGTGCCCAGCCGACCGAGCAGGTCGGCAAGCTCCTCGAGATCAGCGGGGTGTGGGAGCAGTACCGCGCCAAGCACGGCGCCGCCGCCGCCGCCGCACCGAAGGCCCGCACCGCGGTCGCCGCGTCCAACGCCACCGCGGGTGCAACATCAGAGGCGTCCGAGTGAGCGACGACGACGTCGACGACGATGATGACATCGAAGACGAGATCGCACCCGAGGGCAATCGCCTCACCGGCGGGCGCACGCGTGCGGTCGTGGAGCACATC
>DAIQOP010000173.1:0-8097 GCA_036787815.1 Actinomycetota bacterium | reverse complement strand
CGAGATCCCAGCGGATTCAATGAACACCGTCACCCGGTGCGAAGGGAGCCGAGGGCACGTAGCCGTCGGCGGCCGCCGCGGCGGGAGTCGCGAGCCGGGTCGCCGCGCGGCGCGCCGCCGCGAGCTCGAGATCGAGCGCGTGCCGATCTGCGGCCGCGACCGCCAGCTCGTGCTCCGGCCCCACCTCGACGTGCGGCCCGGGGCGGCCCGTGATCACCTGCACCGGCGGCAGGCCGCGTTGCTCCCCGAGCGCGACGAGTGCGGTCGCGCTCGGTGCAGTCAGCTTCCACACCCCGGTCTGCTCGGGCGTCAGCCCGCTGGTGTCGAAGGTGGTGCTCGTCGTGGCCGGGGCGGCGGTGCTCGTCGAGCTCGCGTCCGGCCTCGCGGTGACGCTCGTCGATGAACGCAGGGCAACCGGATCGGTCTTCGCGGAGCAGCCGGCCGCGACGACGATCGCCGCGAGCACGACACCGAGAGCCGATCCCAACGGACCGGCTCCCGTGACGCGCGTGCCGCGGGCCGTCAAGGCGTGCAGGTCGTCCCGTCGTACTTCGTGCACAGGAGACCGTTGGCGCCCGCCACACCGCCCGCACCTGCGGCACCGACCGCGCCGTTGCTGCCGTCGTTGCCACCACCGCTCTGACCGTTCGACACGTACGTGCCCTTGGCCCCGGCCGCGCCGGCGGGTCCGGCCCCGCCGGCCGTGCCGCCCACCGCCGCCGTGACGGCACGAGCGAGCGTCGCTCCGGAGACCGTCAGGGTGCCCGTACCGATGTGGAAGACCGCGATCGACGGGCCTGCGGCACCGCCACCGCCGCCACCGCCACCGCCGCCACCGCCGCCGCCGCCGCCACTTCCGCTGTTTCCAGCGGAGCTCTGGCCCTCGCCGTGACCGCCGGTACCACCGCTTCCGCCGGTACCGCCCGCCTGACCGGTGCCACCGGCGCCGCCCGCGGCGGCCGTCAGCGAGTTGCCGGTGTTGGTGATCGTCACCGAGGAGTTGTTGGCGTAGACGGCGAAGCTGCCACCGCCCGGCGCTCCCGCGTTGCCGCCCGTCGCGCCGGTACCGCCACCGCCGCCGCCACCGCCGCGACCACCGCTCGAGGCTCCGGCGCAGTAGGTGCCGCCGCCACCGCCGCCACCGCCACCACCGTGGCCGGTGCCGCCGCTCCCGCCCGCGGTGCCGGTCTGGCCGGCCCACGTGTCACCGGCTCCGGCGGTCGAGGCCGAACCGCCGCCACCGGCGCCACCGGCTGCGCCACCCGTGTTCCCACCGTTGCCACCGCCACCGTTGCCGGGCGAAGGCGAGACGCAGTAGCCGCCGCCACCGCCACCACCACCGGTGCCGGTCGCGCCGCCACCGCCGTTACCACCGGCACACCCGTTGCTCCCCGAGCTGAAGAACGAACCGCCGCTGCCGCCACAGCCACCCGTGCCGCCGGCGGCGACACCCGAGCCACCGCACGACGCGCCCTGTCCGGTGTTGAAGGTCGCCCCGTCGGCTCCGGTGCACCCGCCCGAACCCGAGGCCCCACCACCGCTCCCGGCCGCACCTGCGACGCCCGCCTGGGCGCTGACCGTGTCGCGGTCGAGGGTGACGCTCGCGCCAGTGAGCGCCCGCAGGCCGTACACGCTGCTGCCGGCCCCCAGGCCGCTGTTGGTGCCGGTGATCGTGAGCTGCTGGAGCGTGATCCCCGTATCGCTAATGACGCTGAACGCGGTGCCCGCTGCCGACACGGTGACCGTCTGCGTACCCACGGCCTTGTGCAGCCATGTGCTCGGATCGAAGCCGCCTCGGATCACCTTGTTGTTGCCGTGCGTGCCGCTCGTGAGCGCGACCGCGCCGTACGAGCCGCCGCCGACGACGACGCGGGAACGGCCGGCGCCCTGCGCCGCCTGCACGCCTGCCGCGATCGTGAGCTTCGCCAACGCTGGGGTGAGACCCGAATTGGCATCGTTGCCGCTCGCCGACACGAACGTCGTGTCGCTCGGGTTCTCGTCGACGAAGTAGCTCGCCGACGTGCCCGTCGTGTTGGCGTTCCCCGCGACGTCGGTGACGGTCACGTGCACGATGTAGGTGCCACCGGCCGGATAGTTCGCGACGGCGAACGGGACGTTCCACGTGGTGGTGCCGCTCGCGAGCACGAACGACTCGGTCGAGCTCGCGAAGGCCGAGCCGTTCCAGTACTTGCCGTTGATGCCCGTGTTCGCGGTGTTGGAAGCCTGGATCGACACGTTGACGCTCGCGACACCGGAAGCCACGCCGCCCGAGGTCGGGTCGGTGGCCGTGCCGCAGATCTCATGACCGTTCGAGCAGCCCGCGGGTGGCCAGGACGTATCGAACACACCCGCGCTGTCGTACAGCGTGCTCGCGACCGGTCCGGTGATCGTCGCGGTCGGGTTCGTGCGGTCGATGCTGAAGGTGCGCGACAGGCCGACGAGATCCTGGTTCCCGATGTTGTCCTCGGTGATCGCGTGCGCGGTGTAGGAACCTTCGGCCGGGAAGTTGGTCGCCGCGAACGGCAGGTTCCACGTCTCGGATCCCGACGGTGAACCCGTCGGGCACGCGGTCGGAGCACAGGTCGCGGTGAAGAAGACTTCGGTGGCGCTCCCGAACGACGAGCCGTTCCAGTAGTTCCCGGTTCCCTGGCGGATCGACACCTTCACGTACTTCACACCGGAGCCGGCGCCGTCGTCCGCGGTGCCGCAGAATCCGGCCGGGGAGCAACTGTTCCAACCCGCGTTGTTGAAGAAGTCGCTTGCGTGCGGCGAGGTGAACGCCATCGTCGGCGGGTTGGTCTCGATCGTGATCGAGTTGGTGGCACTCCCCGTGTTCGGGCCCCAGTCGAGCTGGGTCGCGATGACGGTGTACGCGTTGTCGGGGAGACCCGCGGTGTACGCGGTGGCGGGAACCGACCACGATCCGGCGGTCACCGTCGCGGTGAACGGACCCTGAACCACGGTCGTTCCCTGCTTGATCGTCACGCTCACGGTCGTCGCGTCGCCGAGGGCGGTTCCTGCCGTACCCGAGATCACCGGCTTGTTGGTGATCGGGAACGAGCCGTCGGCCGGAGCCGCGATGGTGACCGTGGGTGCGACGTGGTCGACGAGCGCGGCAGCACTCGCCTGGTTGCTCGACGACCCGGTACCGACCGAGTTGATCGCGCGCACCAGGTAGGTACAGGTGCTGTCGGGCGCGGAGTTGTTGCTCGTGTCGCAGACATCCGTGTAGCTGGTGACGTTTCCGACCGAGAAGTACGCGCCGAACGCGCCGGCGTCGACCTTCACGCTGATCTCGTAACCGGTGACGGCGTTGCCGCCGCCGTCGGCCGCCGTCCAGCTCAGGCTGACACCTCCGAGCGTGGAGGTGGAGGTCGACGCGCTCAGCACGGGCGCGGTCGGGACGTCGGCTCCGTTGGCCGTCGAGGTGTTGCCGTAGCCGCTCGAGCCGATGCTGTTGACCGCGGCGACGTGATACGTGCACGCGACCCGCGCGCCGCACGCGGTGTCGGTGTAGCTCGTGCCGGTGCCGAGGTTGAGTGTCGTCGGCCACGTCGATCCGCCGTCGGTGGACCGCTGCAGCGTGTACCCGCTGATCGCGTGCCCGCCGTCGTTGGCGGGTGCCTGCCATTGCACGAAGACCGAGCCGACCCCCGTGGTCGGCGTCGCCGCGGTGAGGTTGAGCGGCGTGCCCGGCACGTTCGAGCCGGTCGCCTGCGCGACGTTGCTGAACGGGCTCGTGCCGACCGCGCTGATCGCCGCGACGTGGTACGTGCAGACCACACCGGCGCCGCACGCGTTGTCGGTGTACGCGAGCACGTTGCCGACGCTGGTCGAGGTCGGCCAGGTCGCGCCGCCGTCGGTGGAGCGTTCGAGCGTGTAGCCGGTCACCTGGTAGCCGCCGGTGTCGAGGGGCGGTTGCCAGGTGAGGTCGACGGCGCCGAGCGTCGTCGTCGCGCTCGTGACGGCTGCGAGGTTCTGCGGCGCGGTCGGCAGCGCGGCTGCGGTCGCGGTGCTGCTTGCGGAGATCGGGCTCTTGTGGGACGCGTTGTCGGTGACCTGCACGCGATACGTGCACGACACTTCGGCGCCGCAGTGATGCGTCGCACTCTGCGCGTTGGCCGGGATCGACACGCCGCTGTCGGACCAGTTGCCCGAATCGCTGCAGCTCGTCGTACAGACGAGGAGCGAGATCGACGCGATGCCGGCGCCGCTCTCGATCGGCCCGTCCCACGTGACGCTGAGATCACCGTTCGCGGGGATCGTGGTGGCCGTGACGTCGGTCACCGCGAACGGAGCGAGGTAGGCGAAGGCCCATTCGCTCTGGCCGAAGGGGTTCACGGAGCGGATCCGGTAGCTGCACGAGAGGAGACCGGCAGCGCACGTGGGCGACCACGTCGTCGACCCGGCACCGAGCGAGAGCACGGGTGCCGTCGACCAGTCGGGTGACGCGTTCGAGCAGTAGCCGTCGCACTCCTGCGCCTGGTAGTCGGTGATCGGCGTTCCACCCGTGTTGAGCGGGGCCAGCCAGGTGACCGTGACCGCCGACGACCCGCTCCCGGCGTTCGAGGAAGCGACCGCGGCCGAAACCGTTCGCGGCCGGTCGGGGGAGACGTACGCGGCCGTCCGCACGTTCGAGACCGCGCTCGTGCCCTTCGCCGTCACCGCCTGGAGGCGATACGAGCAGAACGTGGCGGCGGTGCACGGAACGGTGGCGCGCAGCGGCGACGCCGACAGATGCGCGGCCTGGGTCACGAACGCGCCGCCGTCGGTGCTGACGTCGTACGTGTAGGAGAGGACCGGCAGCCCGCCGGAGTTGGTCGGTGGGAGCCAGTTCAGGGTCGCGGTGCCCGTCGCCGGACCGGCGGTCACGACGCCGAGTGTCGGTGGCCCCGGGATCGCGTACGAGCCCGACTTCGGGGCGCTCACGACGCTCTCACCGATGTCGTTCTGCGCGTACATGCGGTACGTGCAGCCACCCGTGCCCGACGAGCTCGAGCACGCCAGCCGCGCACTCTGGATGGTCCCTGTCGGGTTGGCGCCCGCGATGGCGAACGGACCCGTCCACGTGTTGCTGCCGTTGACTTCGACTTCGTACGAGAAGCCGGTGACGGCGTGCCCACCGTTGTTCTTCGGGGCGTTCCACTGCACGGTCATCTGGTTCGCGCCCGGTCCGCCGCTGACCTTCGACACGGTGGGCGCCGAGGGCGCAGCCCACGTCCCCGTCGTCACCGCAGAGGGCGGACCGGTGCCGGCGGCGTTGTACGCGGAGACGCGGAAGTCGCAGCCGGAGACGCCGCTGCAGACCTCGGTCGCCTTGAGCGTCGACTTGTTGGTGTTGATCGGGCTTCCGAACGCACCGCCGTCGGCAGCGATGCTGACGAGGTACTTGACCAGCCCGCCGGTGGCGGGCGGCGACCACGTGAGCACCATCTGGCCGACCTTCGGGCCCGCGGTGACGGCGACGTTCACGGGCGCCGACGGCAGGTCGACTGCGGTCGCGGGGGCGGCGAAGACGAACGAACCGATCAGCGCCACGGACGTGAAGATCGCGCCGCGACGACGGCGAAAACGAGCCTGCATGTCCAGCTCCCCCCGACCCGGGCGCGAAAGCCCGGAACGCAAATCCGAGCCGACGTTACTCGGCCGTCATGCCCCGGTCCACGACGCTACGGGAGGCGTTCAGGAGGACGCGGTACGGCGCAGGGCGTACGCCGGCACGGGCCGCGGGCGCACCTGCGGCAGGTAGTGCACGGTACGGGCCCGGTCGATTCCGTTGCTGCGGAACCACGCCATCCCGCCGACGTAGGCCAGCAGGAGGAGGTCGCACAGGATCTGGAGTCCCCACAACGTGCTCCCGCCGAGGGCGGACGCGACGGCGGCCGTGAGCATGGTGGCCGTGAAGAGCACCGTGACGACCTCACGCCGCCTGCGGGCCGAGCGCTCCGCTCCCCGCGTGCGCATCGGCTCGACCGGGCCGGTGAGGGGACGCGCCGAAGGCGTGCGCGCGAGTCGACGGGTGGGCGACCGGCGGGCACCGAGGGCGGACGCGACGCCGGGCATCGGACGGAGATCGGCCCGAGCACCCTGGGTGGGGCGCAGGCCGCCGGCGCGGGCGGCGCGGCGCGAATGACGCGAACCATGGGTGCGACCGAGCACTCCGAGGCGGTTTTGGAAGTCGCCGATCGAGTCGCCACGGCTCCGAGAATCGTTGCGCGCCCTCAGCACCGGAGGGACGAGAACGACGATCCAGGCGACCGCGAGAACTCCAAGAAACAATTTCGGCAAGACTCCTTTGCCCCTCTCGTGTCGACGACGTTATTGCGGGACGCGCGGAAACCGGTGGACCCCGACTCCCGCCAGTCTTGTGCCCCGGCGGGGGGGCGAGTCAAACCGCGCCCCGCTGACCTGCACCGGAGCAGTCCGCGCCGCGCCGATCAGCGCGAGCACGCGACCGCATTAGAGGTTGAAGTCGTCGGGCTCCGAGCGCGGGCGACGCCACGTTCCCGAGCGCCCGCCGTTCTTCTCCCACAGCTGCAACTCGCCGATCGTCATCGACCGGTCGATCGACTTGCACATGTCGTAGATCGTCAACGCCGCGATCGAGCAGGCGGTCATCGCCTCCATCTCGACACCCGTCCGGTCGATCGTGTCGACCTGGGTCTCGATCTCGACGTGGCTCGCCTCGATCCGGAAGTTCACGTAGACGGAGCCGACGAGCAGCGGATGGCACAGCGGCAGCAGGTTCGACGTCTGCTTCGCCGCCTGGATCCCGGCGATGCGCGCGACCGCGAACACGTCGCCCTTGGTGATCGCGCCCGAAGCGATCGCGGAGACCGTGTCGGGGAGCATGTACACCCGGCAGCGGGCGACCGCCCGCCGGTGCGTCGCGTCCTTGGAGGTCACGTCGACCATCCGGGCGCGTCCGAGCGGGTCGAGGTGGGTGAACTCCGAGGCCGGCATGGGCAGGGAGTCTACGGGCCCACGGCCTCGGGCCACGATGGAGCAGGTGAGCGTTCACCCCGAGAACGACGTCGCAGCCTCATGCCGCGACGAGCGAGCATGCGACCGTGTCATGGAGCAGGTGAGCGTTCGGCCCGAGCATGCGAGCGTGTGGCTAACCGCCGATCTGGCTCATCGAGCGATCGGGGCGGATGAAGTCGACCTGGCCGATCCGATGCCCGGCCCACTTCCGGCCGACCGCGCCCACCATCGCGTCCGCGAGCCGGTCGTCGATCTCGCCCGGAGCACCGTCGCCGCGGAGCAGCACGCGCAAGTCGGTCTCGTCGAGGGCGAAGAGGCACGTGCGGAGCTTGCCCTCGGCCGTGAGCCGGACCCGGTCGCAGTTGTCGCAGAACGGCTCGGTCACGGACGCGATCACGCCGACGTCGCCCACGCCGTCGTGGTACCGGTACCGGGCCGCGGGCTCGATGTGCCCTCCCGGCGTCTCGATGTCGACCTCGGTCGTTGGGGTGGAATCCAGCGGGAACACCGCGTCGATGCGCTCGAGGATCTCGCTCGCGGGTACGACCTTGTCGCGGCTCCACGCCTCGTCGGCGTCGAGGGGCATGAACTCGATGAACCGCATCCCGACGCCTTTGGCCCGGCCGAAGGCGGCGAGGTCGACGACCTCGTCGTCGTTGACGCCCCGCATCACGACGCAGTTGACCTTCACGGGACGCATGCCCGCGTCGAGCGCGGCGTCGATGCCGGCCAGGACGCGGTCGAGCTCGTCGCGGCGCGTGAGGGCGAGGAACACGTCGCGCCGGAGGGAGTCGAGCGAGATGTTCACGCGCTCGAGGCCCGCGGCCGCGAGGTCGTGGGCGAGCTCGGGGAGCTTCACGCCGTTGGTCGTGAGCGCGAGGTCGACGCCGAGAGGCGACAGGAGCTCGATGAGCCGCACGATGTGCGCGCGGATCAGAGGCTCGCCACCCGTAAGCCGGATCGACTCGAAGCCGAAACGCGTCACGCAGACGCGCGCGATGGAGGCGATCTCCTCGTAGGTGAGCAGCTGATCACGCGGCATCCACTCCATGCCCTCCACCGGCATGCAGTAGGTGCAACGGAAGTTGCAGCGATCGGTGATCGAGATCCGCA
>DAIQOP010000172.1:0-8179 GCA_036787815.1 Actinomycetota bacterium | reverse complement strand
GGGCCCGGTGATCCTCGCCGCCAACCACCGTTCCTTCCTCGATTCGTTCTTCATCCCGCTCGTCGTGTCGCGGCGCGTCACCTTCGTGGCGAAGGCCGAGTACTTCGACGACAAACGGATCGCCTGGTTCTTCCGCGGGGCGGGGCAGATCCCGATCCGGCGCGAGGGGGGCACTGCGAGCGAACGCGCGCTCGAGAGTGCGACCGAGGTGCTCGAAGCCGGCGGCGTCTTCGGCATCTACCCCGAAGGCACGCGCACCCGCGACGGCAAGCTCCACCGCGGGCATACGGGTGTGGCGCGGCTCGCGCTGCGCACCGGCGCGCCGATCGTCCCGGTCGGAATCATCGGCAGCGACGAGGTGCAGCCCATCGACTCGCGCGTGCCGCGCCTGTTCAAGACGGTGAAGATCCGCTTCGGCGAGCCGATCGATCTCGATCGCTACGCCGGTCGCGACGACGACCGTCTCGCGCTGCGCGACGTCGCCGACGAGGTGATGTTCGAGATCGCGCAGCTCTGCGGCTACGAGTACGTCGACAGCTACATGACCCGCCAGGCCGAAGACGTTCCCGCGGAGATCGGACGGGTCGCGACGCTCAGCGAGACCCGGGCCCGGGCCCGGGCGAGCTGAACGGGCTACTCCCAGCCGCGCGATCGTTCGACCGCGCGGTGCCAGACCGCGACGCGACGGTCGCGTTCGTCGCGTTCCATCGTCGGGGTGAACGACGCGTCGGCCGACCACGCCCGGGCCGCTTCGCCGGGCGAGCCCCATACGCCCTCGGCGATGCCCGCGAGGTACGCGGCGCCGAGCGCCGTCGTCTCCTGCACCGTCGCGCGCCGCACGGCGACCCCGAGCAGGTCGGCCTGGAACTGACAGAGCAGGTCCATCGACGACGCCCCACCGTCGACGCGCATCTCGGCCGGATGCGTGCCGCTCGCGGCACAGATCGCGTCGACGACGTCGAGCGTCTGGAAGGCCATCGATTCCACGACCGCGCGCGCGAGGTGCGCGCGCCCGGTTCCGCGTGTGAGACCGACCACGGTGCCGCGTGCGTACGGGTCCCACCACGGCGAGCCGAGCCCGGTGAACGCGGGCACGAAGTGCACCCCTCCCGTGTCGGGAACGCTCTGCGCGAGCGGGCCCGTCTCCGCGGCGTCGGCGATGATCCCGAGGCCGTCGCGGAGCCATTGCACCGCCGCGCCGGTGACGAAGATCGCGCCCTCCATCGCGTAGGTGGTCTCGGCGCCGATCGTCCACGCAACGGTGTTGAGCAAACCGTCGACCGGGGCCGGCGCCTTGGTTCCCAGGTTCACGAGCACGAACGAGCCGGTGCCGTAGGTGTTCTTCATCATTCCCGGCTCGAAGCACGCCTGACCGAAGAGCGCCGCCTGCTGGTCGCCGGCGATCCCGCTCACGGGGACCGCGAGCCCGGCCGCCTCCCCGGCAACCGTGGTCCCGAACCGGCCGCTGCTCGGAAGGACCCGGGGCAGGCACGCGGTCGGTACACCGAAGCGCGCGCACAGGTCGTCCGACCACGCGAGCGTGTTGATGTCGAAGAGCATCGTGCGGCTCGCGTTCGACGGGTCGGTCGCGTGCACGCCGCGCCCGGGCCCGCCGGTGAGCCGCCAGAGCAGCCACGAGTCGACGGTGCCGAAGGCGAGATTCGCGTCGGCCTGCACACCGCCTTCGGTGAGCAGCCATTCGAGCTTGGTCGCGGAGAAGTAGGGATCGAGCACGAGGCCGGTCGCGGCGCGGATCGCCGGCTCGTGCCCCGCCTCGCGCAGCGCGTCGCAGCGTGGCGCGGTGCGACGGTCCTGCCACACGATCGCGCGGTGCCGCGGCCGACCCGTGGCGAGATCCCAGACCACCACGGTCTCGCGCTGATTGGTGATGCCGATGCCCGCGATCGTCTCGCCGTTGCCGGCCGCCCAGGCTGCGACATCGGCGAGCGTGTCGACGGTGACCGACCAGATGTCGTCGGGGTCGTGCTCGACCCAACCCGGCTGCGGGAAGTGCTGCGGAAACTCGCGGTACGACGCGTGCCGGGGCCGGCCGCCCGCGTCGAACGCGACGGTGCGGACGCCGGTCGTGCCCGCGTCGATCGCGAGCACTACCGCCATCGAACGCCCCATCGAACGCCGGCCATCACGGAAGGGGCGACTCGTCGGGTGGCCCGGGCGCGGCCGCCTCGGCGACCGGGGCTCCACCGACCGGGGTCGCCTCGGCCGCGGGGGCTTCCTCGGGCACGGCCGCCTCGGTCTCGGTGGCGACCTCGACCGGCTCGTCGACCGCGGGCGGTGTCGCGACCGGTTCCTCGGCGGGCCCGTCGACCGCCGGCGGTGTCTCGATCGCCGCGACCGGTTCCTCGGCGGGCGCCGGACCGAGAACGGGTGGCGGATCGGCGACGGCCTGGGGCTGGCGGCCGGCGCGTTCCTGGAGCTCCTGGCCGACCTTGCGGCTCCACGGGTCGCTGCCGAGCTCGATCAGCATGGGGGAGCGGCCGGGTCGCGAGCACTGCAGACCGCGGCCCGGGTGCAGGCCCACGTCGGCCACGGCCAGCTCGTCGAGCCGATCGGCGAGCACGCGGCGCCGAGGGCGCCGGGTGAAGTGCCCGACCCCGAACAGCAGGAGTCGCCGGTCGGTGAGCACCGCGACATCGCGCCAACGGGGCGCGAAGCGCTGGAACCGGCCGATCTTCGAGACCCACGCCCGGCACCAGATGACGATCTGCTCGTCGGGCTCGAGCCGAGCGAATCCAGCGGCACGCAGCCGTCGCTCGGTTGCCTCGCGTGACATGGCACCCCCGGGACGCCTCGGACTCGCGGCAGGATAGGGCACGAGACCTGCGATACCGAGTGTTCGTAGCGAAGGAGACGCAGATGCGAATCGGCATGTTGACGGGTGGCGGCGACTGCCCCGGCCTCAATGCGGTCATTCGCGCGGCCGTGCGCAAGGGGGAGGGCGTCTACGGGCACACCTTCGTGGGGTACCGCCACGGATGGCGGGGGGTGATGGAAGGCGGGAGCATGCCGCTCTCCATCGAGACCACCCGGGGGCTGCTCACGCGCGGCGGCACGATCCTCGGCACGTCGCGCACGAACCCGTACAAGTCCGACGACGGCCCGGCGCGCGTCGCGGCGACACTGAAGCGCGACCACATCGACGCGCTCATCGTCATCGGCGGCGACGACACCATCGGCGTGGGCCAGAAGCTCGGCGAGTCGGGCATCGGCGTCGTCGGAGTGCCGAAGACGATCGACAACGACCTGTCGGCCACCGATTACACGTTCGGGTTCTGGACCGCCGTGCAGGTTGCCACCGACGCGATCGATCGCCTGCACACGACGGCCGAGAGTCATGACCGGGTCATGGTCGTCGAGGTGATGGGCCGGCACGCGGGTTGGATCGCGACCTACTGCGGGCTCGCCGGTGGGGCCGACATCATCCTGGTGCCCGAAGAGCCGTTCGACATCGAGGAGCTGTGCGCGCGCCTGCGCCACCGGCACGCCCAGGGCGAGGCGTTCTCGATCGTGGTGGCGGCCGAGGGCGCGGTGCCGGTCGAGGGCACGATGACCTTGCAGTCGGGCGACACCGACGAGTTCGGTCACGTGCGGCTGGGCGGGATCGGCATGCGCTTGCAGGAGGAGATCGCGAGCCGCACCGGCTTCGAGGCCCGGGTCACCGTGCTCGGCCACGTGCTGCGGGGCGGCACCCCCACCGCGTTCGATCGTGTGCTCGCGACCCGTTTCGGGCTCGAAGCGATCGATGCGGCGCACGAGGGCGACTTCGCGAAGATGGTCGCGCTGCACGGCACCGACATCGTCCGCGTCCCGATCGCCGACGGCGTCGCCGAGTCGAAGACGGTCGATCTCGGGCTCTTCGAATCCGCGGCCGTGTTCTTCGCGTGACCGCGGCGCTCGACGATCTCATCCAGTTGCTCGAGCTCGAACCGCTCGAGCTCAACCTGTTCCGAGGGGTGAGCCCCGACGAGGAGCGCCAGCGTGTGTTCGGGGGGCAGGTCGCCGGGCAGGCGCTCGTCGCGGCCGGCCGCACCGTCGAACGCGGCCGGGTGCACTCGTTGCACGCGTACTTCCTGCGGCCGGGCGATCCGCACGTGCCGATCATCTACGACGTCGATCGCATTCGCGACGGCAACTCGTTCACCACCCGACGCGTCGTCGCGATCCAGCACGGTCGGGCGATCTTCAACCTCGCGGCGTCGTTCCACATCGACGAGCCCGGCCCCGATCACCAGTATCCGATGCCGCAGGTTCCGCCGCCCGAAGATCTCCCGACGCTGCGCGAGCGCCTCGAACCGTTCAAGGACCGGTTCAGCGCCGACTTCTCGCTGTGGATCGAACGGGAACGGCCGATCGACTCGCGCGCGGTCGAGGCGCCGCGCTGGATCGACCCGACGCCGCGCGAGGCCGAGCAGCACGTGTGGATCCGTGCGAACGGTGAGCTGCCGGACGACCCGCTGTTGCACGCGTGCGTCGTCGCGTACGCCTCTGACCTCACGCTGCTCGACACCGCCGTGATGGCGCATCAGATCAACTACGAAGACGAAGATTTCATGATCGCCAGCCTCGACCACGCGATGTGGTTCCACCGTCCGTTCCGTGCCGACGAGTGGCTCCTCTACCACCAGAAGAGTCCGTCGGCCCATGGCGCGCGCGGGTTGGCCGAGGGCTTCATCTACACGCGTGAGGGCCGGCTGGCGATCACGGTCATCCAGGAGGGCTTGATGCGCCCCATCGTCCGCCCCGCGAAGGCGAAGGGGGAGTGACGGTGGACGCCGTCGTCGACCTCCGCAGCGACACGGTCACCCGACCGACCGACGAGATGCGCGCCGCGATGGCGGCCGCGGAGGTCGGCGACGACGCGTACGGCGAGGACCCGACCGTCAATCGTCTGCAGACGCTCGCGGCCGCGTTGCTCGGCACGGAAGCCGCGCTCTACGTGCCGTCGGGCGTGATGGCGAACCAGATCGCGATCCGCGTGCTCGCGCAACGGGGCACCGAAGTGCTCGTCCCTGAGCGATCCCACGTGTACCGCTACGAGAACGCCGCCGCGCCGCTCAACTCGGGCGTGCAGCTGCATCCGCTCGCCGACGCCGACGGTCTCGTCACCGCCGAGCAGATCGAGCGGGCCGCGATCGGCCGCGACCACCACCTCCCTCGCGTCTCGCTCGTGTGGATCGAGAACACGCACATGCCCGCGCAGGGGCGGCCGTTGGCGGCGGCCGAGGTCGGCGCGGTCGTGGGTGCCGCCCGCGTGCACGGGCTCCCGGTGCACTGCGACGGCGCCCGCATCTGGAACGCGGCCATCGCCCTCGGCGTGCCGCCGGCGCAGTTGGTGGCCGGCTGCGACACCGTGATGTTCTGCCTCTCGAAGGGCCTCGGCGCGCCCGTCGGATCGGTGCTGTGCGGAAGCGCGGCCGCCATCGAGGAGGCGCGGGCGCACCGGCACACCCTCGGCGGCGCGATGCGCCAGGCCGGGATCATCGCCGCCGCGGGGATCGTGGCGCTCGAGACGATGGTCGAGCGGTTGGCCGATGATCACGCCCGGGCCCGGCGCCTCGCGGAGGCGATCGTCGATCGCTTCCCCGGCTCGCTCGACCCGGCCGGAGTGCGCACCAACATCGTCTGCTGCCCGCTCGACGCCCTGCCCGAGCACGCGCTCGAGCGCCTCGCCGACTCCCACGTCCTCGCCGGCACCCTCGACCCCTCGACGGTCCGCTTCGTCACCCACAAAGATGTCGACGACGACGCGCTCGCGCGCGCCTGTCGCGCGATCAGCGAGCTCTGAACCCCGACCCGGAGGTCTCCATGTCCCGTGCCCTCGTCACCGGCTGTTCGACCGGCATCGGTCGCGCCACCGCGGTAGAGCTCACGAAGCGCGGCTTCGACGTCGTCGCGACCGCACGCCGGCCGGAGACCCTCACTGATCTCGATGTCGCCGCGACCCTCGCACTCGACGTCGACTCCGACGAGTCGGTCGCGGCGGCCATCGCCGCGGCGGGGCCGATCGACGTGCTGGTGAACAACGCGGGCTTCGGTGTCGTCGGCCCGGTCGAGCACGTGCCGCTCGCCGAGGTGCGCCGCATGTTCGAGACGAACGTGTTCGGTGTGATCCGCATGATCCAGGGCGTGTTGCCGCAGATGCGCGAGCGGGGGTCGGGCACGATCGTGAACGTCTCGTCGCTCGCCGGCCGGGTCGCCCCGCCGTTCGACGGCTTCTACTCGGCGACGAAGTTCGGTGTGGAGGGGCTCACCGAGGCGCTGCACTACGAGGTCGGCCACTTCGGCATTCGCTGCGTGCTCATCGAGCCGGGCGTGTTCGAGACCAACTTCGTCGCCAACGAAGCGGTCTTCGGCCGGGAAGGTGGGCCGTACGAGGAGCTCTCGACCCAGTGGGAGGCGTCGCGCGGCAAGCTGCCGGCCAACGACACCTCCGCGGGCCCCGAGACCGTCGCCGCGGCGATTGCGGATGCGATCGAGGCGAAGGACCACACGCTCCGTCACCCGGTCGGTGCCGATGCCGAGCTGGTCACGAGCGTGCGCGCGCAGCTCGACGACGCCACGTTCGAAGCCACGATGCGCGAGACCCTCGGCCTCACCTGGTAGCGCGGGCCGACGCCGCCCCGCACGCGCTCCCTCGGTCGCCCCGGTCGGACCAGGGACTCACGAAGGGCGGTGCGGTTCGAGCTCTCGACCCCCAAGGCCACCCACGCGAGCAGCAGCGCGACGAGGAGCAACACGCCCGAAAGCGTACCGATCTCGCCTCGACGGCGGCTGGGCCCACAGTGGTGCGGGCGTGGGCTCGGGTTGCTAGACAGATGCCATGTTCTTGCGGAGGGAACGCGCGGGTGACGAACCGGCGATCGCGGCGGTCCACGCGTCGGCGTTCCCCCGACCCGAATCGGGAGCCGGGGAACCGCCCGAGGTCGGCCTCGTCGACGAGCTGCGCGCGTCCGACGCGTGGCTGCCCGCACTGTCGGTCGTGGTGATCGCCGACGACCGGATCGTCGGCCACGTCGTGTGCACCCGGGCGACGATCGCCGATCGGTTCGCAGTGCTCGGGCTCGGGCCCTTGGGGGTCGTGCCCGATCATCAACGCATCGGGGTCGGCAGTGCGCTGATGCACGCGGTCGTCGGCGCCGCCGACGCGCTCGACGAGCCGCTCATCGTGCTGCTCGGCGACCCCGCGTTCTACCGACGTTTCGGTTTCGAGCCCGCGGCGCGCCACGGCATCGAGCCAATGCACGACTGGCCCGGCGATGCCTTCCAGGTTCGCATCCTCACGAGCGCGACGGGTGACGAGCGCGGTGCCTTCCGCTACGCGGACGCGTTCGACGCCGTTCCCTAGTCAGGACGGTGCACGCGCCACTCGGCCATCGCGCGCAGCATCAGGACGGCGACGACGCCGGCCCCGATCGCCGCGAGCACGCCGCCGACGACGGAACCACCGGCGCGGGCGACCGCGCAGTGATGCGCGGTCGCGTGGTAGCCCCGTACCGATTCGAGCAGGCGTTCGAGGAGCGACGGTTGCTCCTGGCAGCTGGTGTCGACGAGGCCGTACCCGATCAACGCTCCGAGCGCGCCGCACACCGTGACCGCGACGAAGGCGCCGATCAGCGGGCCGCGCCGCGGGATGTTGGGGTGCACGACGAACTCGTCGGGGGGGTCTGGTTCGACATTCCCCCCGGCCGGCTCCATGCGCCGGATCGTATCTGCGGGCCCTGACGACGGACTCACTCGACCTGCCACACTGGTCCGTCATGAGTGAGTCCTGGCAGGAATGGACCGTTGCCGGAGCACTGCTCGAGACCGACGCGGGGCTCCTGATGGTGCGCAACGTCCGTCGTGGGGGTGCCGAGGACTGGAGCACTCCCGGTGGCGTCGTCGACGCCGAAGACGCGTCGGTCCTCGCGGGCCTCGAGCGTGAGGTGCTCGAGGAGACCGGGCTGCGGGTCACCGCGTGGGAGGGGCCGGTCTACGAGGTGCACGCCGTGGCCCCCGACATGGGTTGGCACATGCGCTGCGAGGTCTACAGGGTCGCGGAGTTCGAGGGTGTCCTGTCGGTCGACGACCCCGACGGCATCGTCGTCGAGGCCGAGTTCGTGCCCGCGACGCGCCTTGACGAGCGCCTCGCGGCCTGCGCGCCCTGGGTCTTGTTGAT
>DAIQOP010000171.1:0-8338 GCA_036787815.1 Actinomycetota bacterium | reverse complement strand
CCCGCGAGGCCCGCATCGGTGCCGCGGCATTGCTCAGCGCCGGGCTCGCGTGGTCGCGGCTCCCGGTGCATCCTCCGCTCGCGTGCCCGATGCGCACGATCACCGGCGTGCCGTGCCCGTTCTGCGGCATGACGCGCGCCGTCGTCGCGGCGCTGCACGGTCACCCACTCGAGTCCCTGCGCTTCAATCCCGCGGGCATCCTCGTGGTCATGCTCGCCTTCGCGTTGCTCGCGGGCGTGAAGCTCGAACGCCTTCGCGTGCCGCCCTGGGTGCTCGGCGTCGGCGTCGCGCTGCTGTGGGCATGGAACGTGGGCTTCAATCCCACCTTCCACTGAGTACGCGCGCGCCGTTCAGTGCGCGGTCGCGAGCGCACGCGCCAGCGCGGGAGCCGCGTTCGCGACCCAACTCGCATCGCGCTCGGTCGCCACGCGTTCGAGTGTGGTGTCGGCGATGCCGTAGACACGTCGCGCGTTGACACCGAGGATGCGCTCCTTCGCATCGGCGTCGAGCGGCGGGTAGCCGAATTGCTCCTGCATCGCTTCGGGGATCCGGAACGCACGGAACGCGTCGATCAGCGGCTGCGGTGAGCCGTACCAGACCGAATCGGTGCCCCACAGGATCCGATCGGGCCCGAGCGCGACGAGCAGCTTCCCGAGCACGTGCGCGGCTTCCACCGGCCGGCGCAGCATCAGGAACCAGGTGGTGCCGAGCTCCGCGTACACGTTCGCGCCCGGCCCGATCGCGTGCTCGGCGAGCGTCGCGACGAGCCGGTCGACCCCGCGCGTCGCGCGCCCCGGAACGTAATGGCCCTCGGCTCCGTCGGGATCACGCTCGTAACCCGAGTGGTACACGACGAAGTCGATGTCGGGAAACGCCGCCGCGGCCGGCCCGATGTCGCGCGGCGACGCGGCCGCGACCGACGCGTCGGGGATCGGCCCGCCGAGACCCTTGTGGGTCGCGACGACGCGCGGACCGAACGCACGCACGCGCTCGAGGAACGGGAAGCCGATCTCCTCGTCGTCGAGGAACCAGCCACCCGTCGGCGACGCGTGCGTCGGCGGCCCCCAGAGCGTGTAGCACTTCCATCCCGACGGCCGGAGGGTCTCGCTCCATCCCGCCATCGCGTCGAGCTCGGCCTCACCGAGGTTGGGGTGCACGATCGAGTGCGTGAGCACGCGCCCCGAACCCGCGTAGCGATCGACGACTTCGCGGGCGGAGGCGATCTGCGCGTTGGTGAGCACGTTGCTCTCGGCCGGGCCCGGAGTCGACGTGAGCAGCGCGACCGCGGTCTCGCTCGCGCCGAACACGAGGCTGGCCCACGCGCCGGCATCGATGGCGTGCGGATCGACACCGCTCGGCCAGCGCTCGGGGTCGACCATCGTGAGGAAGCCGGCGAGCGCGGCCGCGTGCGATCCCGACCAGCGCTGCGGATCGACGAGGTGGGTCTGCACGTCGACGACCGGGCCCGCACCCGCGAACGCGGCCTCCGCCGCGGCCAGGTCGAAGGCTGCGGCATCCGGCACGTCGAAGAAGCCGCCGCCGTGCACGGCGTCGAGCGCCTGCAACGTCGACGCGGTACCCCGCCGGTCGAACCGGTACTCCTCCGCGCTCATCCCCACGATCCGCGCCCGTTCCGGGAGCGAGCGGCCGAGCTCGGTGAGCGCGCGCCGGTCACGTGCGGTCCACGGCAGCGGCGCGTACTCGTCGCTCGACGCGCGCCGGAGCAGCGGCGGAACGCTCACCTCGTTGCTCGGCGCGCGACCACGAAGAGGCAGCGTACGGCCGGCGGTTCGACGCGCGAGGATCGAAATCCTACTTGATCGGTCGGGTATTGGCCCGTACCCTCCAGGCGGTCGCGCCCGACGGGCGCCGAGTCGAGGAGAACGCTCATGGCCGACTGGGGCTTCGAAACGCGCCAGGTGCACTCGGGAGCGGTGCCGGATCCCACCACCGGCGCCCGCGCGGTGCCGATCTATCAGACGACGAGCTACGTGTTCCGCGACACCGCGCACGCGGCGGCGCTCTTCGGGCTCGAAGAGCTCGGCATGATCTACACGCGCATCATGAACCCCACGCAAGCCGTGTTCGAAGAGCGCATGGCCGCGCTCGACGGCGGTGTCGGTGCGCTCGCGACGGCGAGCGGCCAGGCGGCCGAGACGGTCGCGTTGCTCAACCTGGCCGAGGGTGGCGGCCACATCGTCGCTTCCGCGTCGCTCTACGGCGGCACGTACAACCTCCTTCACTACACGCTGCCCAAGCTCGGGATCGAGGTCACGTTCATCGACGACCCCGACGACCTCGCGGCGTGGAAGGCGGCGGTCCGGCCCGAGACGCGGGCCTTCTACGGTGAGACGATCGGCAACCCCAAGGGCGACGTCTTCGACTTCGAGGGCGTCTCCGAGATCGCCCACGACAACGGCATCCCGCTCGTGATCGACAACACGGTCGCCACGCCGTACCTGTGCCAACCGCTGCGCCACGGCGCCGACATCGTCGTGTACTCGGCGACGAAGTTCATCGGCGGGCACGGCACCTCGATCGGTGGCGTCATCGTCGACGGCGGCCACTTCGACTACGTGGCGAGCGGCCGCTTCGCGAACTTCACGGAGCCCGACCCCTCCTACCACGGCCTCGTGTTCTCGCAACTCCCCGAGCCGCTGCGCCCCGCGCAGTACATCCTCAAGGCCCGCCTCCAGTACATGCGCGACGTCGGTGCCGCGATCGCGCCGCTCAACTCGTTCCTGTTCCTCCAGGGTCTGGAGACGCTGAGCCTGCGCATGGAGCGGCACGTGCAGAACGCGCAGGCCGTCGCCGAGTGGCTCGAAGCGCGCGACGAGGTCGAGTGGGTCGCGTTCCCCGGCTTGAAGTCGAGCAAGTGGAACCCGCGCGTCAAGAAGTACCTCCCCAACGGCGGCGGGGCGATCATGGCGTTCGGCATCAAGGGCGGGATGGATGCGGGCCGGCGGTTCATCGAAGGGCTCGAGCTGTTCAGCCACCTTGCGAACGTCGGCGACGTCCGCAGCCTCGCGATCCACCCCGCGTCGACCACCCACTCGCAGCTCACGCAGGACGAGCAGGCGACGACGGGCGTCACGCCCGACCTCGTGCGGTTGTGCGTCGGGATCGAGACGCTCGACGACATCCTCGCCGACCTCGAAGCCGGCTTCCGCGCCGCCAAGAGCTCCTGAGCAATGTCTGGCGGCCGGGCGACGAGCCCGGCCGCCGCCGATTCGCCACCCTGACCTCGCCCGTCGCGCTCGAGGCCGGCGGGCGCCTCGAGCACGTCGACGTCGCGTACGAGACGTGGGGTTCCCTCGACGCGCACGGCTCGAACGCGGTGCTCGTCCTGCACGCGCTCACCGGCGATTCGCACGCGGCCGGTCCGCCCGGGCCCGGTCACGCGACGGAGGGGTGGTGGGCGTCGATCATCGGGCCCGGCGCGCCGATCGACACCGACGAGCTCTTCGTGGTCGCACCCAACGTGCTCGGCGGCTGCCAGGGCACGACCGGGCCGGCGTCGCTCGCGCCCGACCGGCGCCCCTACGGCTCCCGCTTCCCCGTCGTCACGCCGCGCGACCAGGTCGCGGTCGAGGCCGACCTCGCCGACATCCTCGGCATCGAACGCTGGGCCGCGGTGGTCGGCGGCTCGATGGGCGGCATGCGGGTGCTCGAGTGGGCCGTCGGGTACCCGCAGCGCGTCACCCGGGCCGTCGTGCTCGCGGTCGGTGCGGCGGCGACCGCCGAACAGATCGCGTTGTGCTCGCTGCAGGCGCGCGTGATCCGCGCCGATCCCCACTTCGCCGGCGGCGATTACTACGACCTACCCGTCGGGCCGGTGCACGGCATGGAGATCGCGCGCGGGATCGGGCAGGTCGGCTACCGGTCGGAGCACGAGCTCGACGCGCGGTTCGGGCGCCGCCATCAAGGCGACGAGCAACCGCTGGCCGGCGGCCGGTACGCGGTCGAGTCGTACCTCGAGCACACGGGCGAGAAGCTCGTGGAGCGGTTCGACGCGAACACGTACATCGTGCTCAGCGAGTCGATGAACCACCACGACATCGGCCGCGGGCGCGGTGGTGTCGCGGCCGCGCTCGCCGGCGTCGAAGCGGAGGTGACCGTCGCGGGCATCAGCTCCGACCGCCTCTACCCCTTACGGCTCCAGCACGAGATCGCGGAGCTGCTCCCGGGTGCGACGGGTGTCGACGTGATCGAATCCGACGTCGGTCACGACGGATTCCTCGTCGAGCACGAAGCCGTCGGCAAGATCGTGCGCCGCGCGCTCGCCGGCTAACCGCGCGAGAAGTCGATCCGCATCACGACCCGCCTCACGGTGGGCTTCGTGACCTGGGTGAACCCGGCGGCCGCGAAGATGCTGCGGCTCCCCACGTAGAGCTCGCCCCAGGAGATCTCCTGCTCGGGCTGCGTGATCATCGGGTACGCCTCGAGGGAACGCGCGCCGCGTTCCCGTGCGAAGCCCACCGCGGCGCACGCGAGCGCGCGGCTGACGCCGCGGTGCCGGAAGCCCACCCGAGTGACGAAGCAGGTGACGGCCCACACGCCGTCGTCGGTCGGGTCTTCGGTTCGCCCGCTCCACGGGATGCGACTGCCCAGCAAGCGCGGGTAGGCGGTTCGGGGCTCGACCGCACACCAGCCGGCAGGTTCGCCGTCGAGGTAGGCGACGAGACCACTCGTCGCGGGTGAGCCCGGATCGTCGCAACCGGTCTGCTCGTGCAGGCGCCGGGCCCGCTCCTCGACGGGCACCGAGCGAAACTCGGCACCGGGGATCTTGAAGAATTGACACTGGCACCTCGACGGATCACCGCGCGTGCCGAGCACCGTCTGCAGGTCGGCCCACGACGCTTCGTTCGCGGGCACGACCGAGATCGCGGCGTCGGGCGTCACGTCTCAGGCGCTCTCCTGTGCGGGAGGTGTCGGTGTGAGCGAGCTGAGCTCGCGGCGGCCTTCGAAGGCGCGGCCGAGGGTGACTTCGTCGGCGTACTCGAGGTCGCCGCCGACGGGCAGGCCGCTCGCGATGCGCGTGACCCGCAGATCGAGCGGGCGCAGCAGCTGCGCGAGGTACATCGCCGTGGCTTCACCCTCGACGTTGGGGTTGGTCGCGAGGATCACCTCTTTCACCGATTCGGCGGTGATGCGCGCGAGCAGCTCCTTGATGCGGAGCTGGTCGGGCAGCACACCTTCGATCGGCGAGATCGCACCCTGCAGCACGTGGTACCGCCCGCGGAACTCGCCGGTGCGCTCGACCGACACGATGTCGCGCGGTTCCTCGACCACACAGATGATCGTCGGGTCGCGCCGCTCGTCGCGGCAGAACGCGCACTGCTCGCCCTCCGCGATGTTGAAGCAGGTGCGGCACCACGACACGCGGTCCTTCGCCTCGACGATCACCCGAGCGAGACGCTTCGCGTCTTCGGGTGCCGTCTTCAGGATGTAGAACGCGATGCGCTGCGCGGATTTCGGGCCGATGCCCGGCAGCCGCCCGAGCTCGTCGATCAGAGCCTGGACCGGCCCTTCGTAGAGCGACATGGGATGGGCGACGACCTACCCGAGACCGAGGCCGAGCGACCCGAGGTCGAGCCCGCCCGTGACCGCGCCGAGGCGGGCCGACTGCAGCTCGGCGGCCCGGCGGAGCCCGTCGGCCACCGCGGCGACGACGAGGTCTTCGAGGGTCTCGATGTCTGCGGGGTCGACGACCGACGGGTCGATGCTC
Source organism: Actinomycetota bacterium (assembly GCA_036787815.1). Lineage (GTDB taxonomy): Bacteria > Actinomycetota > Acidimicrobiia > IMCC26256 > PALSA-610 > DATBAK01. Next base: position 2,610 of record DAIQOP010000171.1, on the reverse strand, counting down.
ACCCGCTGCACGTCGCCGGAACCGCTCACGACCACCTTCACCATGCCGCCACCGGCACTGCCTTCGACGGTCTCGGCGGCGAGCGCCTGCTGGGCCGCGGCCATGTCGGCCTGCATCTGCTGCACCTTGCGCATCATCTTCATCTGGTCAGGCGATGCCACGGCGTTGCTCCATCGTCGTATCGGGCCGGCTCGAGACGGGCCGGTCTCGGTCGGGGCGGCTCAGTTGCGGGGGCGCTCTTCGACGACCTGCGCGCCGAAGGCCTCGATGAGGCGGGCTTGCGAATCTAGCGGCGCGTCCCCCGGAGGCGCGTCCTCCAGGTCGCGGAGATCGATCTCGTTCTCCTCGAGCACTTCCGGCTCGGCGGGCGCCGGTGCAGCTCGACCGCCCGAGCCGCTCGCGCCACCGGCAACCGGAACCAGCGCGTCGGGGGCGTCGAAGTCGTGCTTCTTCAACACGAACTGCGGCATCTGCCCGAGGCCGGTCGCGAGCGACGCCTTGATCGCGTCGGCCTCCTGCCGGAAGCGTTTGTAGATCGCGTCGAGGCGGACGGGGCGCACCCCGAAGATGATGGTGATGCCGTCGACCGCGATCGGTTGCGCGTCCTGGATCGCGGCGCGCACCGGCGGCGTGAGGCTGTTGAGGGTGGCGCTCCACGCGATGAGCACGTCGTCGAGATCGAAGGCGCGCTCGACCACGCCGGTCGCGACGGGTGTGGTCGACGCGGCCGTCTCGGGCGCGGGCGCGGCTGCTTCCGCGGGTGCCGGTGCGCTTGCGCGCGGCGCGGCGGTGCGGCGACCGAGATGCGGGCCGGCATCACCGCCTGCCGCCGGCGGCGCGGCGGGTGCGTCGGCTGCGGCGGGCGGCGGAGCCGGCGCCTCCGCGGCGGGAGCTGTGGACGCGCCACGCTCGCCCCGAGCCACGCTCGGCGTCGGCGCGGTGCGCGTTCGGGTCGCCGACGGTTGTGCCGCCGCCGCGGCAGGCGCCGACCCGCCCGACTCGCCGAGGCGCTGTTCGAGCTTCTCCACCCGTTCGAGCAGCGCTTCGAGCGAGGTGCGCGATTCACGACGCGCGAGCCGCACGATCGCGACCTCGAGGAGCAGGCGCGGATCGGGTGCGGCCGGACCGCGCACGTCGACGATCGTCTGGCCGAGCATCTCGATGGCGCGGGTGAGGCCCGCCGGGCCGAAGGCCGTCGCCAGCTCGCGGAGCCGCTCGATCTCGTCGGCCGGGCCGTCGTAGGGCACGCGGCCCGCGCCCGCGGCGAGCACGAACGCGTCGCGCAGCGTCTTCAGGAGATCGTCGGCGAGGCGCCGCGCGTCGACGCCCGAGGTCATCGCCGCGTCGACCGCGGCGACGGCGCCCGCGGCGTCGTCGGCCGCGATCGCCTCGAGCACCTCGACGCGCCGCGAGAACGGGGTGTCGCCGAAGATGCCGAGCACCTGCTCGGTGTCGAGGCGGCCCGAGCCGAGCGCGAGAGCCTGATCGAGGAGCGAGAGCGCGTCGCGGTCGGAACCCGCCGCGCGGCGGGCGACGAGCGCGATCGCCTCGGGCGCGGCTTCCACACCTTCCTCGGCGAGCATCCAGGCGAGGTGGCCCTGGAGCTCCTCGATGGAGAGCAGCGTGAAGTCGAAGTGCTGGGTGCGCGACCGGATCGTGGGCAGCACCCGCTGGGGCTCGGTGGTCGCGAGGATGAACACCACGTGCGACGGCGGCTCCTCGAGCGTCTTCAGCAGCGCGTTGGCGGCCGCCGCGCTGAGCATGTGGACCTCGTCGACGATGTAGACCTTGCGCTTCGCCGACCCGGCGAGCCCGAGGTTGACGCTCTGCACGAGATCGCGCACGTTGTCGACACCGTTGTTCGACGCCGCGTCGAGCTCCGCGAGGTCGAAGAACGCGCCCTGCGCGATCGCGACGCAGTTCTCGCACTTGCCGCACGGCTCGGCGTCGGGCTGGAGGTCGAGGCAGTTGAGCGCCTTGGCGAGCAGGCGGGCCGTGGAGGTCTTGCCGGTGCCGCGGGGGCCGGAGAACAGGTACGCGTGGCCGACGCGACCCTCACGGATCGAGTTGCGCAGGGCGGTGATGACGTGCTGCTGGCCGACGATCTCGCCGAACCGCTGCGGACGGTATTTGCGGTACAACGACTGCGACGCCACGGCTCGACACTACCGCCCGCCTCCGACGTTCTCTCCCGGCGACTGGGACCGGTTTGGTCGCCGGCGAGCCGCGAGCGAAGCGAGCAGGCGACCTCGCCCACTCCCGCACGCGTCGCAGAGGGCGAGCTTGCGAGCCCGACCAGAAAGCCACCGCCGCCCAGGTGGCTCGCCCGCGCGGTGACCAGGCGACCCGGCGGCACCCGGGATGACCCGCTGAGAGCTGCTTCCTTCCGGACCTGACTCGGTTCACGGGATCCCGTCGCGCCGGACCCGTCCACGTTGCGGGCGAACCACCTCGGAGGCGCACCCCCGGCATGACCGCCTTCATCGAAGAGCGTCAGCGTACAGGTACGATCGCCCCTCCCGGGAGGGATGCGAGAGCGGCCGAATCGGCACGCTTGGAAAGCGTGTGAGGGGCAACCCTCCGTGGGTTCGAATCCCACTCCCTCCGCTC
>DAIQOP010000170.1:0-8436 GCA_036787815.1 Actinomycetota bacterium | reverse complement strand
GTCTGTCCCGGATCGTGAATCACGCCAGGCGGTCGGTGGATCCGGGATAAGTGGTGAATACACGGCCGCAGCGACACTGGCCGCCTCGCCATGCCGACCGCCCGACCCGCTCCAAGCCCCGCCTCCTCCCGCCTCCAACCCATCCCCGCCGGAGGAGGAGCTCCATGGAGCTCGGTCGTCGCATCGCGCTGGGTGGACCTGTCGCGATGCTGTTCCTGGTGGCGGCGATGCAGCCCGCCGGGACAACTCGCCCGGTCTCGGATCCGCCGCCGTCTTCGTCGTCGCGATCGCCCCACGTACCGGGTGCGGCCGTCGGCCGGAACCCCATCGCGCTCGCGAACTCCGCGAACGGGGGGTGCCCACCGAGGGTCGCGGACACGGCGACGACCGGGCGCTGCTCCAGTAACACCGCGCCGAGCATGTCGCCCACCCCGACCGGCGCGATGCAGACCCGATCGGTGTTGCGCACCCGCTCGACCCACACCACATCGTCGTCGCCCGGCGCGGCGAGGCGCCGGAGCACGGCGAGGCGCGCGGTGCTGAGGACGGCGGTGCGTTTCGCGTCTTCGTTGTCGGCGCGCGCCAGCTTCGCGTTCGCGGTCGCCAGCCGTTCGGCCGTGGCGTGCAGCGCGCCCGCGAGCTGATCATCCCGGCCCATGTCGATGCGCCCGGCCCGATCGGCCACGAGCTTCGCGAGGGCAGCGGCGGAATCGGTGAGTGCCGTGAGCGCGGGCGCGTCGGCGCCGGCCTTCCCGAGCATGCCGGCCAGCCGGCCGAGCGATTCGGGCGCGAGGTCCGCGCCGAACGCGTTGGTCGCGTTCTCGGCGAACGCGTGGGCTTCGTCGATGATCACCAGGTCGTGGTCGGGGAGCACGTTGCCGCCCGCCGCGAGATGCATGCAGTAGAGCGCGTGGTTGACGACGAGGATCGAGACGTCGTGCGCGCGACCGCGGGCGAGCTCCGCGAAGCACTCGGTGCCGTCGGCGCAGTTGGTCCGGCCCGGGCACTCCAAGCTCGTGCAGCTCACCGCGGCCCACGACGAGTCGGCGATCGGTTCCGTGAGCGACGCGCGGTCGCCGATCTCCGACGACCGGGCGAGCTCGGTGAAGTGCTCCATGTGCTTCGAGAACGCGGCGGCCACGGGCCGCTCGAAGAGCGCGTCGGGCTCTGCGGCCGCGCGCAACTTCGCACGGCACAGGTAGTTCGAGCGGCCCTTCAGCAACGCGAACGTGAACCGCACCGTGCCGTGCCGTGCGATCGCGGGCAGGTCCTTCGTCATGAGTTGGCCCTGGAGCGCGATCGTCGAGGTCGCGACGACGACCCGGAGACCGGAGGCCACCGCGGGTGCGAGGTAGGCGAGGCTCTTGCCCGAGCCGGTCGGGGCCTCGGCGACGAGGTGGTGCCCGGCGCGCATCGCGTCGGTCACCGCGGTCGCCAGCGCACGTTGGCCCTCGCGGCGCTCACCGCCGAGGCCGGCGACGGTGGCGTCGAGCACCGAGAGGGGATCGGCGCGCCACAAGCGATCGGATCGGGAGGGATCGGATCGGCCGTCGTCGGTCATCGCACCATCGGCGCCGACGTTATCGACCGGTCATCCGCTGTTGTGGTGGATGTTGTTGAAGTGGAAAAAGTCAACTGGTCGGTTCCGACCCTTCGTGCCACTTTGGGGGCCGACATTCCCTTGTTTTCCTGCCTATTTTCGACATTTTGGGCCGCGACCCATGCGCCCCCCGGCGGGACGCGCCGCGTAGGGTCGGCCTCTGCTCGGCGTCGCTCGCCGCTTCGAGCGCACCCCCGCTCCGCCCGGCCGTGGCCACCCGCGTCAAAGGAGACCATGAGACTCGTACCCCCGACGAGACCCCGCGCATCTCGCGTCGCGACGATCGCGCTCATCGCCTGCCTCGCTTCCAGCCTGCTCGGCGCCAACCTCGCCTCCGCCGGTACGCCGTCCCGACGCACCCAACCTGCCGCGTACGTGGTGCAGAAGGCGAACCTCGGTCTCGCCCCGGGTACCGGTTTCTTCCTCGACGAAGCCCACATCCGCAAAGGTCTCGACGACTTCGAGAAGCTCGGGGTGCACTGGATCCGCTCGTCGATCCCGTGGCAGAACTTCGAGCCCGACGACCCGAAGGCGCTGCCCAAGGGCGCGCCCCAGTACAACTGGAAGGGTGTCGACGCGCTCGTCGCGACACTGCGCGAACCGAAGTACAAGGGCCACTTCAGCCTCATCGTGCAGGTCGACGGCCCGCCGGCATGGGCGATGGTCCCGAGCCGCATCGGCCACATCGCGTGCGCCGATCCGGCGCCGTTCGACCTGCCGTCGTACGCGCGAGCGATCGCCGCGCTCGCGACGCACCTCAAGTCGGATGCGCACGTCTTCGAGCTCGAGAACTCGCCGAACATCGGGCGCCGCAGCCCCAAGCACGCCGACCCGATCGCGGTGTGGCCCACACCGAACCCGTGCGGGTACGCGCAGTTGCTCAAGCTCACCACCGCGGCCGTGCACGCGCTCAAGATCGGCGCGACCGTGCTCGTCGGCGGCATCGGCGGCACTCGCACGGTCGCGAACCAGCGCATGGCCGCCGACCTCTACCTCTTGTACCTCTACGCCTACGGCGCGGGCGGCTCGTTCGACGGTGTGTCGTACCACGCGTACTCGACGCCCCAGCTCCCGTGCGCGCCGAGCGCGGCGATCTGCGTGTTCGACCCGAATCCCGAGCACAAGGATCCGTACGGGATGACGAACGGGTGGGACCGCATGCTCAACGCCCGCCGCATCATGGTCGCGAACGGCGACGGTGCGAAGAAGGTCTGGATCACCGAGTTCGGCGGTCCGACCGACGGCGGCAAGGGCGGCGGCAAGATGCTCACCGAGCAGCAGCAGGCCGGCCTGCTGACCGCGGGATTCCAGCGCGCGTCGCAGTACGCGTGGGTGGCCGAGATGTGCTGGTTCACGTACGACGACAAGGGCGGCAACGTGCAGACCGATCCCGGCGGCGCCTGGATGGGCCTGCTGCGCAAGGACGGCACGCACAAGCCGTCGTACGCCGCCTACGAACGGATCTCCGCCGCCGCGAAGTAGGAACTCGGCGATTGCCTGCCTAACCTCACGGGCATGACAACGCGGTTCGAGACTCACGAGGTCGTCAACCAGCCGCCGCCGCTCAGCGGGTACGACGGTTTCGGCGCCGACGCGGCGCTCGTCGAAGCGGTCGGGCGCGAAGGCGCGGGGTGGGCGGTCGAGGAGCTGCACGAGCTGGGCCGGCAGGCGGGCTCGTTCCGTGCGCTCGAGCTCGGCCGGCAGGCCAACGAGAACCCGCCGGTGCTGCGCACGCACGACCGCTACGGCAACCGCGTCGACGTCGTGAGCTACCACCCCGCGTACCACGAGCTCATGACCGTCGCGGTGGGCAACGGGTTGCACGCGGCGCCGTGGGCCGAGGCGCGTGCGGGCGCGCACGTCGCGCGCGCCGCGAAGGTGATCACCTGGTACCAGGTCGACGGTGGCCACATCTGCCCGATCTCGATGACCTACTCGGTGGTGCCCGCGTTGCGGCACGCACCCGACCTCGCCGCCGAATGGGAGCCCCGCCTCGCGTCGCGCACCTACGACCCGTCGAACCGTCCGGTCGGCGAGAAGGACGGCGCGACCTGCGGCATGGCGATGACCGAGAAGCAGGGCGGCTCCGACGTGCGGGCGAACACCTCGGTCGCACGCCCGAGCGACGACGGCGGGTTCCTGCTCACCGGCCACAAGTGGTTCTGCTCGGCGCCGATGTCGGACGCGTTCCTCATGCTCGCCCAGGCTCCGCAGGGATTGTCGTGCTTCCTGGTGCCGCGGTGGCGGCCCGACGGCACCCGCAACCCGATCCGCATCGAGCGGCTGTAGGACAAGCTCGGCGATCGTTCGAACGCGTCGAGCGAGATCGAGCTGGTCGACACATGGGGCGCGTTGGTGGGCGACGTCGGCCGCGGTGTCCGCACGATCATCGAGATGGTGAACCACACGCGCCTCGACTGCGTGCTCGGCTCGACGGCGATCATGCGCCAGGGCGTTGCGCAGGCAACGTGGCATACGCATCACCGCGAGGCCTTCGGCGCGGTGCTCGACGAGCAGCCGTTGATGGCCAACGTGCTCGCCGACCTCGTGATCGAATCGGAAGCCGCGACCGCGGCCGCGCTACGGCTCGCCCGCGCGTTCGACGCGGAGCCCGAAGACGAGCACGAGCAGCGCATCAAGCGGCTCGTCACACCGGTGATCAAGTACTTCACCTGCAAGCGCGCGCCGCAACACGCCGCGGAGGCGCTCGAGTGCCTGGGCGGTGCCGGCTACGTGGAGGAGACCGATCTCCCTCGGCTCTTCCGCCAGAGCCCGCTCAACGGCGTGTGGGAGGGCTCGGGGAACGTCATCTGCCTCGACGTGCTCCGAGCGCTCGCGCGTGAGCCCGCCGTGCTCGACGCCTACTGGGAAGAGGTCGGCCTCGCGGCCGGCGCCGACCACCGACTCGACGAGAGCGTGCCGGCGTTGCGGGCCGAGCTCGACGACACCGACTTCGTCGAGACGCGCGCGCGGCGCCTCGTGGAGCGGCTTGCCACCGTGTTCCAGGGAGCACTCCTCGTGCGCACCGCTCCGCCCGCCGTCGCCGATGCCTTCTGCGCCTCTCGGCTCGGCGACGACACCTGGCGAGCGTTCGGCACCCTGCCTCCGGGCCTCGATCTGCGCTCGATCATCGACCGGGCGCGCCCGGTCGCGGCGGAGGGATAGCTCAGCCGAGCGGGTGGTCGAGCACCGGGTCGATCGTCGCGCCAACCTGCGTCGCACACACGGTGATGCCGGCGGCCCCGACGGTCGCAGCCGCGGTCTCGTTGGGTGGGAAGACCTGAAGCTGCTGCACGGGTGTGGCCGCGCATCCGCCGAGCACGCTCGGGTTGGTGACGCTGAGGTGCGCATACGCGCTCGCACCCGGAGCGAGTGTGACCGGGGCGTACGAGAGCGGGTTGCGTTGCGCGGGAACCCCGATCTGATGGCCCGATCCGTCGAGGAACGCCACGCCGGGATAGCCGGTCATGAAGCACGACGCGGCAGGGGCGGCGTTGCGGAACCCGATCTCGTAGTTCATGTGGCCCGCCGAGCCGTTGGGCGCGCTCAGTGTGACGACGAGGTCGGCGGTACGGCACGGGCCGGGCCGGGCCGGGGTCGTGGAGGTCGTGACCGGGACCGTCGGCGACGGGACCGACGTGGTGGTCGCGACGGGCGGCTCGTAGGCGAGGTCGACGGCGGAGCGGTGCCCGTTCCAGGAGAGGGCGAAGTGCCAGCAGCCGGGCGCCGGCACGTTCACCGTCGACGGGTAGATCTCGCCCGGTGCCGAGTCGGCGGGGAAGGTCACGTGCACGGGATGCGCGTCGGAGCGCGGCAACGTGGCCGTGATCTCGAGCGGCGTGCCGCCGCGCGGCAGGCGCACGATCCACAGGATCTTGTTCGACCGGTCGGTCGGCGATCCTGACCGCATCGGGTCGGCGAACACGACGGCGACGACGTTGCGGTCACGCGACACCAGGTGTGGCACCGACACCGGTGGGTGCGCCGAGGCCGCCCAGGCCGGGTAGTCGGCAGCCGTGCTCGGCGCGGGGCAGCTCGACCCCGCGGTGGTGATCGGCGCGGCCGGTCCGTTGCCGTTCCCGCGCGACGTGAGGTTGGCGATCGCGAGGGATCCGACGGCGACGATCGCGACCGCGGCCGCGCCGCTCATCACGCGCCGCTGCACGCGCATGCGGTGCCCGCGGCGCCAGGCACCGGCGACGTCGGCTTCGGTCGAAGGCTTGGCCGCGGCGCCATGCAAAAGGTGTCTCACGTCATTCGACATCTGCCATCGACTCCTCTTCGGTCTCGGTGCCGGCGATCAGGCCCGCGGTGCGCAGTGTGAGGATCGCCTGGCGGGTGAGGGTCTTGACCGTGCCCTCGGGGCAGCGCATCGCCTCCGCGGTCTCGGCGACGGAGAGATCGGCGAAGTATCGGAGCACCAGCGCGGTGCGCGGACGGAGGGGCAGCCTCGCGACGGCGGCCCGCACCGCGATCGCGCTCGCGGCGTCGGGTTCGTCGGTGTGCGCGAGCGCCTCGAGCCGGCTCGCGTGCCGGCGCGCGACCGCGCGGTGGCGGAAGTGGGAGCGGGCGAGGTTCAGCGCGACGCGATGGGCCCACGCGCCCGGCGCGTCGAGGGTCGAGACCTTGCGCCAGTCTCGGCACACGCGCGCGAGGGTCTCCTGGGCCAGCTCCTGGGCAAGGTCGCGGTCGCCGGTGAACAGCGACAGCGAGCCGACGAGCCGGGGCCATTCGCGCCGGCAGAACGTGGCGACGTCGGCGTCCACCGTGTCGGGACTGCTCACCACCGCATCCATCGCCGGACGGTCATGCCATACAGACGCCGGGCGCCCCGAGTCGGTTTGGCGGGGGCACCGGTTTCACCGACCCAGTCTCGCCTCAGGTCGCGAACCCGTCGATCCTGCGGGTGAGCCGCCGGAGCACCGGGTTCTCCTCGCCGGCGACGCCGGGATAGGAGACACCCGTGGCGGCGGCCAGGCGGGCCTGGCGCTCGTTGATCGCGATCGATCGCGTCACCGCGAAGATCTCGTGCCATTCGAGGTCGCGGACCTCCCGGCCGAGCGCGTGCTCGTAGCACGCGACGAGCGCCGCGCGATCGAGGAACCCGGGAACCGTGCGCTTCGTGAACGCGACCGTGAGCTCGTCGAGCGCGAGATACCACGCGAGATCGGATTCGGCGGGCCCGATCGTCGCGAGCTCCCAATCGAGCACCGCGGTGACGGAGCGGTCGTCGGCGAACAGCATGTTGCCGATGCGCGGGTCGCCCCAGCAGAGGGAGGCGGGCGGCTCCACAGCCGGAGCATTGGCGGCGCACCAGGCGATCGCCGCTGCGAGCGCGGGCGTGGGCTCGCCGTCGGCGGCCCATTCGACGTACTCCCGCCACCACGCGATCTCGGCCCCGATCGCACCCTCACCGCCGCGCAGGGTGTGATCGAGCGCGGCCGCACGCCAATCGACGCGGTGGATCGACGCGAGCATCCTGACGAACGATTCGTGCAGCCGGCGTTGTTCGCCGAGCGGCGCGTCGACGATCCAGGGATCGAATGCCGGCATCTCGGCGCCGGGCCGTCCGAACTCGTGCGACATCACGAGGAACGGCGCGCCCAGCCACTCTTCGGCTTCTTCGTACGCGATCACGCGCGGCACCGGGATCCCGCTCTCCGTGAGCGCTTCGAGCACGCGTGCCTGGGCTCCGAGGTCGTAGGCCGGCCACGTCGGCACGGTCGGCGGGAGCCGCACCACGAGGCGTTCGCGCGTTGCCTCGTTGCCGTTGCCCGCCACGATCGTCACGAGCAGCGTCTCGTTCGACCAACCGGAGCTCGGCCGCGTGATCTCCGCGACCACGGGCGCCGCCTCCGGCCACCGCTGCGCGCACCACCGCGCGATGCCCCGCGCGAGCTCACCGTCGTCGCGCTGCCCGAGTGTGGTCACTGGGTGGTGTTCACAGGGCGGTGATCATGGGACGGTGCTCGTCGTCGCTCGGTTGTCATCCGGCGCCGGATGCTACAGAATCGCCCGCTCGAAGGGAGAGCCTCGAATGCCATCCGATGACGGGCCGCTCGTCGCCGCCGACGAATCCTTCACGCACCAGATCGTCGAGACGCACGCGCGTGTCGCCCAGTCGGACCGGTCGTGGACGGAGAAGGTGTGCGCGATGGCCGCCTCGCGCGACGGTCGCGTGCAGGTCGCGTTCGGCGTGGGCAAGTACACCAACCGCAACGTGTTCGACGGGTACGCCGGAGTGTCGCGTGGTCGCGAGCAGTGGACGGTCCGGGGGAGCCGGCGGCTGAGCGACGATCCGGAGCGCATCGGGGTCGGGCCGATCCGCTACGAGGTGATCGAGCCGTACCGGCGGGTTCGGTTCCGCTGCGAGCCCAACGACGTCGTACCCGTCGCGTTCGAGTGGGTCTTCCAAGCCGTGGTGCCGCCGGTGTTGGAGCGCCGCGACGTGCAGCACGCGCGCCGCGGGTACCGGCTCGACGCGGAGGTGCTGCGGTATCACCAGATCGGGATCGCGTCCGGCTGGGTCGATGTCGACGGTGCGCGACACGAGATCACGCCCGAGGAATGGTTCTCGACCCGCGATCACTCGTGGGGCGTCCGCCAGGACGTGGGGATCCCGCCCGTCGATGTCGAAGGCGCGGGAGCGGGCGCGGCCGCGCGGCTCTCGTTCCGTTTTTCGTGGAGCCCGATGCTGCTGGAGCGGCCCGACGGCAGTCGCTACGCGGTGCACCATCAGTATCGGAAGCTGAGCGCGTTCGGCTACGAAGAGGTGCGCGTCGAAGGTGGCGTCGAGCATCCCGACGGTCGCGTCGAGCAGTTCGCGACGCTGCGGC
>DAIQOP010000169.1:0-8442 GCA_036787815.1 Actinomycetota bacterium | reverse complement strand
GTTCTTCTGCAACGCACCCGGCAGCAACCCGGCCTCGGTGAGCACCTGGAAGCCGTTGCACACCCCGACGACCGGGCCACCCTGCGCCGCGAACTCGCGCACCGCCGTCATCACGGGCGAGAAGCGGGCGATCGCCCCGGTGCGCAGGTAGTCGCCGTGGGCGAAGCCGCCCGGAATCACGATCGCGTCGGCATCGCCCACGGTCGGCTCCCCGTGCCAGCACACGACCGGCTCGCCGCCGAGCTGCTCGACCACCCAGGCGATGTCCTGCTCGCAGTTGGTACCGGGGAAGAGCACGATTCCGACCTTCACCGTCATCGGCCGTCCTCCTCGGAGACCTTCACGCTCGCGAGAGCTCCTGCAGGTGCAACTCGTAGTCCTCGATCACGGGGTTGGTGAGGATGCTCCGGCACATCTCGTCGACCTGTGCGGTCGCCGCCGCCGCGTCGGGCGCGTCGATGACGAGCCTGATGCTCTTGCCGATCCGCACCTGCGTCACGTTGGCCCATCCGAGCGCCGGCAACGCGCGCTCGACGGTGGCTCCGGCCGGATCGAGGATGCCGGGCCGGTGGGTCACCTCCACCTGCGCCTCGAACCTCACGCTGCGAACCTCATGCTGCGAACCTCACGGCCGGACCCTTCGAGCGCTGCATGCGTTCGATCCTAGTGGGAGGGGTTCGCGTCATTCGGGCCCGAACCACTCGTCGAAACTGAGCCCGGTGATGGTCTCGTAGGCCTCGACGTACCGGCTGCGCGTGTTCTCGATCACGTCGGTCGGCAGGTGCGGCGGCGGGCTCTGGCGGTCCCAGCCGACGCTGTCCATGTAGTCACGCACGAACTGCTTGTCGAACGACGGCGGCGACCCACCCGGCGCGTAGTCGGCGGCCGGCCAGTACCGCGACGAGTCGGGAGTCATCACCTCGTCGATCAACAGGATCTCGCCGTCGCGCTCACCGAACTCGAACTTCGTGTCGGCGAGGATCAAGCCGCACGTGTGCGCGTGGCGCGCGCCGAACTCGTACAACCGCAGCGACATGTCGCGCAGCCGGGCGTAGCGGTCGGCACCGACCACCGCGATCGCTTCCTCGGGGGTCAGCGGCACGTCGTGGCCTGCTTCGGCCTTCGTGGTGGGGGTGAAGAGCGGCTCCGGGAGCACCCCGGCTTGGGCGAGCCCCACCGGCGCGGCTTGCCCTCCGATCGTGCCCTGGCTCACGTACTCGCTCCAACCGTGCCCGAACACGTACCCACGAACGACGCACTCCAGGCGCACGGGGCGCGTCGAGCGCACGAGCATCGCCCGGCCCTCGACATCGCGTGTGATCTCGGGGAAGTCAGTGGGATCCGAAGAGATGAGATGGTTCGGGACGACCCCCGCGGTCTGATCGAACCACCACGACGAGAGCCCCGTGAGGACACGCCCCTTGTCGGGGATCTCGTCGGGCAGCACGACATCGAAGACCGAGACCCGATCGCTCGCGACCATCAACAACCGGTCGTGCGCGACCTCGTAGAGCTCGCGCACCTTCCCGGTGTAGATGTGCTTCAGCGTCGCGTCACTCATTCGGCTCCGACCTCCGGCATGCCCCCGCCTCCGGCCTGCGCCTGGCTACTCATGCGGCTCCGACCTCCCCACCGAGCACGGAGAAGATCCGGTCGACGTTCGCGACCGCGTGATCGAGATCGAAGCACGCGGCGATCGCCTTGTCGTCGAGCACCGCGGTGACTTCCGGGTCGGCGTCGAGGAGGTCGTGGAAGGAACGCCGCTCCTCCCAGGCCTTCATCGCGTTGCGCTGCACGATCCGGTAGGCCGCGTCGCGAGCCATGCCGGTTTCGATGAGCGCGAGCAACACCGGCTGGCTGAACACGAGCCCGAACGACGCGTCGAGGTTCTCGAGCATCCGCTCGGGGTGCACGCGCATGCCCTGCACGACCGTGGTGAAGGTGGTGACCACGTAGTGCGCGAGCACCAACGAGTCGGGGAGGATGATGCGCTCGACCGACGAGTGCGAGATGTCGCGCTCGTGCCACAGCGCGACGTCTTCGAGCCCGGCCTGCAGATTCGAGCGCAACACGCGCGCGAGACCACAGAGCTGCTCGCACTTCACCGGGTTGCGCTTGTGCGGCATCGCGCTCGAGCCCTTCTGCCCGGCACGGAACGGTTCCTCGACCTCCCCCACCTCGGTGCGTTGCAGGTGCCGGATCTCGAGCGCGAACGCCTCGATGCTCGCACCGATCGACGCGCACGCGTACAGGAGCTCCGCGTGCCGATCGCGCGCGATCACCTGGGTCGCGGGAACGGCTTCCAGCCCGAGCGCGGCGCACACGTACGCCTCGATCGCGGGATCGACGTTGGAGTAGGTACCCACCGCGCCGGAGAGCTTGCCGACGGCGATCGCCTGACGCGCGCGCACGAGCCGCTCCCGATCCCGCCGGATCTGGAGGGCCCAGAGTGCAACCTTGGCACCGAAGGTGGTCGGTTCGGCGTGAATGCCGTGCGTACGGCCGACCATCGGCGTGGCGCGGAACTCAAGCGCACGCGCGGTGATCGCGTCGTCGAGGCCGCCCAACGCGTCGAGCAGGAGATCGCTCGCCTTCGTGAGCTGGCTGCACAACGCGGTGTCGACGACGTCGCTCGACGTGAGCCCGTAGTGCACCCACGCTCCGGCCGGCATGCCGACCCGTTCCTGCACGACGTCGACGAACGCGGCCACGTCGTGGTCGGTGACGCGCTCGCGCTCGGCGATCGCGGCCACGTCGAACCCGGCGCGCTCGCGGATCGCGGCCGCGTCGGCCTTCGGGACGACACCGAGCTCCGCCCACGCCTCGCACGCGAGGATCTCGACCTCGAGCCAGGCCGAGAACTTCGCCTCGTCGGTGAACAGTGCGGCCATCTCCGGCCGCGAGTACCGCGGGATCATGCGGGCTCCCCCAGGGCGCTGTGCGCGATGTCGCGCCGGTAGTGCATCCCGGGCCATGAGATGTGCGCGAGGGCGGCGTAGGCCCGGTCGCGCGCCTCGCGCAGCGTCGGGGCGGTGGCGGTGACGTCGAGCACGCGCCCACCCGCCGTGACGATCGGCTCGCCCGGGCCGGCGCGGCTCGTTCCCGCGTGGAACACGGTGACACCTTCGCACGCGTTCGCGGCGTCGAGGCCGGCGATCGGATCACCGGTGCGCACCGACACGGGATACCCCTCGGCGGCGGCAACGACCGTGATGCACGCATCGGCCGAGAACGAGACCGCGGTCGTCAAGCGGCCACTCGCGGCCTCGTAGCAGTGGCGGAACAGATCCGACTCGAGTCTGGGAATCACGACCTGGCACTCGGGGTCGCCGAAACGCACGTTGTACTCGATCACCTTCACACCGTCGACCGTGAGCATCAAGCCCGCGTAGAGGATGCCGCGGTACTCGATCCCTTGGCGGGTGAGCGCGTCGAGCGTCGGGCGGACCGCCTTGGCCATCGCCTCGTCGACCACGGCGGCCCCGGCCACCGGCACCGGTGAGTAGGCACCCATACCACCCGTGTTGGGTCCCTGGTCGCCGTCGCCGACCCGCTTGTGGTCCTGCGCCGGAGCGAGCGCGACACCTTCACGCCCGTCGCAGAGCACGAGCAGCGACAGCTCCGGCCCGCTCAACCCCTCTTCGATCACGAGCGTGCGCCCCGCGTCGCCGAACGCGTCGCCCGAGAGGAAGGAACGCACCGCATCGCGCGCCTCCGCGAGCGATTCGGTCACGACCACACCCTTCCCGGCCGCGAGCCCGTCGGTCTTCACCACGTACAACCCGGGCAGCGAGTCGAGGAACGCGAACGCCGCGTCGCCGTCACCGGACCCGAACACGCCGTAGCGCGCGGTCGGAACGCCGGCGTCGTGCAAGACCTGCTTCATCCAGGCCTTCGACCCTTCGAGCCGCGCGCCCGCGGCGGTCGGTCCGAACGCGAGGCGGCCGCGGGCGGTCACCGCGTCGACGGCCCCGGCAACGAGCGGAACCTCGGGGCCGACGACCACGAGGCCGGCGTCGAGGTCGTCGGCCAGCGCGGCGATCGCGGCCGGGTCGGACGCGTCGAGCGGCACACATCGCGCGAGCGCGGCGAGCCCCGGGTTGCCCGGGGCCGCGACGATCTCGTCGACCTCACCCGAGCGGGCTAGGCCCCACGCGAGCGCGTGCTCCCTGCCCCCGCTCCCGATCAGCAGGACGCGCACCGGCTACGCGGCGCGCGGCAGCACGACGGTCTGATCGCGCGCCGGGCCAACCGAGACGAAGCTCACGTGACATCCCGAGATCGACTCGATGAAGCTCACGTAGTCGCGCGCGGCGCCGGGGAGATCCTCGAGCCGGGAGACGCCGTCGATGTCGCACTTCCAGCCGGGCAGCGTCTCGTACACCGGCCGCACCTTGTGCAACACGGACTGGTGGTACGGCACGTGCTCGTAACGCTCGCCGTTCTCGCCTTCGTACGCGACACACACCTTGAGCTCGGAGAACTCCGACAACACGTCGAGCTTGGTGATCGCGAGCTCCGAGCACGTGTTGAGGCGCACCGCGTGACGGAGCATCACGCCGTCGAGCCAACCCGGGCGGCGACGCCGGCCGGTGTTGGTGCCGAACTCACGGCCGCGGTCGACGAGCGCGTCGGCGACCGCATCACCGGGGAACAGCTCGGTCGGGAACGGACCGCTGCCGACACGTGTCGTGTAGGCCTTCACCACGCCGACGATGCGTTCGATCGCGCGCGGCCCGACGCCCGCGCCGGTGCACACACCGCCGGCGATCGGGTTGCTCGACGTGACGAAGGGGTACGTGCCGTGGTCGAGATCGAGGTAGGTGGCCTGGGCGCCTTCGAACAGCACCCACTGACCGGCGTCGAGCGCTTCGTGCACGAGGTACACGGTGTCGTCGATGTGGGGTGCGAGCCGCGGCACGAGCGAGAGGTACCGCTCGGCGATGTCGGCCGCGTCGAGGGGGAGGCGGTTGTAGACCTTCGCGAGCACGCCGTTCTTCTCGCGGAGCGCAAGGTCGAGCTTCTCGCGGAAGATCTTCGGGTCGAGCAGGTCTTGCACGCGCAAGCCGACGCGCAGCGCCTTGTCGGCATAGGTCGGGCCGATCCCCCGCTTGGTCGTGCCGAGCTTGTTCTTGCCGAGGTACCGCTCGGTCACCCGATCGAGCTCCTGGTGGTACGGCATGATCAGGTGGGCGTTGCCCGAGAGCCGGAGGCTGCGGGTGTCGATCCCCTTGGCCGCGAGCATGTCGAGCTCGTCGATGAGCACCACCGGATCGACGACCACGCCGTTGCCGATGACGGGGACCACCCACGGATAGAGCACGCCGCTCGGCACGAGCTGGAGCTTGAACACCTCGCCGTCGACCACGAGGGTGTGGCCCGCGTTGTGGCCGCCCTGATAGCGCACCACGAGCGACGCCTCTTTGGCGAGGTAGTCGGTGAACCGACCCTTGCCTTCATCTCCCCATTGGGTACCGATGATCACCGCGCCGGGCATCGGCGAACCTCCCGGCGGGGCGTAACGGACGCGTTGGCAGTCACGTTGGGGAGATCGTAGTCGGAGCGGTCCGTCGGCGGCCGCAGAATCGGCCACCGACGGTCAGGTACCGCTCAGGCCACGATCTCCGCCGCGGCGGCCGCATCGAACACGAGGCCGCCGTCGGGGGTCGCGTCGACCACGATCGTCATGCCGTCGCGGTAGGTGCCCGAGAGCAGGCTCATCGCGATCGGGTCCGCGAGCTCCCGCTGCAGCACGCGCTTGAGAGGGCGGGCGCCGTAGTCGGGGTCGTAGCCGGCGTGCGCGACCCAGGCCCGGGCGGCGTCGGTGAGATCGAGCCCGATCCCGCGCTCCGTCAGCCGCTCGCGCAACTGCTCGAGCTGGATGTCGACGATGCGCGCGATGTGCTCCTCGCTCAACCGGTGGAACACGACGATCTCGTCGACGCGGTTCACGAACTCGGGCTTGAAGTGCGCGCGCACGGCCGTCATCACCACCGCCTCGTCGCCACCGGCGCCGAGGTTGCTGGTCATCACGATCACCGCGTTGGTGAAGTCGACGGTACGACCCTGGCCGTCGGTGAGACGACCGTCGTCCATGAGCGCGAGCAGCACGTTGAACACGTCGGGGTGCGCCTTCTCGATCTCGTCGAGGAGTACGACCGAGTACGGGCGCCGGCGCACCGCCTCGGTGAGCTGGCCGCCCTCTTCGTAACCCACGTATCCCGGAGGTGCACCGACGAGCCGCGACACGGAGTGCTTCTCCATGTACTCCGACATGTCGATGCGCACCATCGCCCGCTCGTCGTCGAAGAGGAAGTCGGCGAGCGTGCGCGCGAGCTCGGTCTTGCCGACACCGGTCGGGCCGAGGAACAGGAACGAGCCGATCGGCCGGTGCGGGTCCGCGAGGCCGGCGCGCGAACGACGGATGGCGTTCGCGACGGCGTGCACGGCTTCGTCCTGACCGATGACGCGCTCGTGGAGCACGTCTTCGAGCCGCACGAGCTTGGCCATCTCGCCTTCCATCAGCCGGTTCACGGGGATGCCCGTCCACTTGGCGACGATCTCGGCGATGTCTTCCTCGTCGACCTCTTCCTTGAGCATGGCGCCGCCTTGCTGCAGCTCCACGAGCCGGTCCGACATCGACGCGATCTCACGTTCGAGCACCGGCAGGTGGCCGTACCGCAGTTGCGCGGCCCGCTCGAGATCGCCGTCACGTTCGGCGCGGTCGGCGTCGAGACGCGCGGCCTCGAGCCGTTCCTTGGCTTCCTGGATCGCGGCGATGGCTTCCTTCTCGCTCTGCCAGTGCGCGACCATGCCGTCGCGCTCCTCGGCCAACGACGCGAGATCGGCCTCGAGCGCGTCGAGACGGGAGTGTGACGCGTCGTCGGTCTCCTTCGCGAGCGCGGCGCGCTCGATCTCGAGCTGGCGGATGCGTCGCTCCACGACGTCGATCTCGAACGGCATCGAGTCGATCTCGATGCGCAACCGCGACGCGGCCTCGTCGATGAGGTCGATCGCCTTGTCGGGCAGCCGGCGCGCGGGGATGTAGCGACCGGAGAGGATCGCCGCAGCCACGAGCGCGGAGTCCTGGATGCGCACGCCGTGGTGCACCTCGTAGCGCTCCTTGAGGCCCCGCAGGATCGCGATCGTGTCTTCGACCGTGGGTTCGCCCACGTAGACCTGCTGGAAGCGGCGCTCGAGCGCGGCGTCCTTCTCGACGTACTTGCGGTACTCGTCGAGCGTCGTTGCCCCGATGAGCCGCAGCGCGCCCCGGGCGAGCAACGGCTTGATCATGTTGCCGGCGTCGACCGCGCCTTCGGCACCGCCCGCGCCGACGAGCGTGTGCAACTCGTCGATGAACGAGATGATCTCGCCCTCGGCCTGCTGGATCTCCTTGAGCACGGCCTTGAAGCGCTCTTCGAACTCGCCGCGGTACTTCGCGCCGGCGACCATCGCGCCGAGATCGAGCGCGATGAGCCGCTTGCCGCGCAGACCCTCGGGAACGTCGCCTTCGACGATCCGGCGCGCGAGGCCTTCGACGATCGCGGTCTTGCCGACACCCGGGTCGCCGATCAGCACGGGGTTGTTCTTGGTGCGGCGCGACAGCACCTGGATGACGCGGCGGATCTCCTCGTCGCGCCCGATCACCGGGTCGATGCGCCCCTTGCGGGCTTCCTCGGTGAGGTCGCGCCCGTACTTCTCGAGCGCCTCGTACTGCTCTTCGGGGTTGTCGCTCGTGACGCGGTGGCTGCCGCGCACGGCCTTGAGCGCGTCGAGCACGGCGTCGTGGGTGACGCCCACCCCGCGCAGGAGGTCGCCGACGCCGCCGACGACCTCGGTCATGGCGAGGAGGAGGTGCTCGGTGGAGAGGTACTCGTCGTCGAGCGACGCGCGCTGGGCATCGGCCGCCTCGAGCACGCGGAACGCCTCCGCGGCGAGTGATGCTTCGCGAACCGTCGTGCCGCTCACCCGGGGCCGCGCCACGAGGGTCTCGTCGAGCCGGGTGAGGAGTTGGCCGGGCACGACACCGATGCGCTCGAGCACACCGCTGACGATGCCCTCGGGTGCGGCGACGAGCGCCCGCAACACGTGCTCACTCGTGACCTCGGTGTGCCCCTGCTCACGCGCGCCGGCCTGGGCCGCGCCGAGGGCCTCGGCGGTCTTACGGGTGAAGCGGTCGGGATTGATGGGCATGGGGTCCTCTCGGGGTGCTCGGCCTGCGACTCCCCATAGTTGACAATGAGATTGTCAACTTTGTTCCCGTCCGGAACGCCCTCGCCCGGGTACCCGCAGGCGCACCAGTGTGCGCGACGGTGCGGGCACGAGCTCCCGGCGGTAGTGGCGGTGGGTCTCCTCGACGGCTTCGCGCATCGCCGCGCCTGCGGCGGCGACCTGGTCTTCGAGCTCGGCGATCCGGCGCCGGGCGGTGTCGAGCGCGCGCTC
>DAIQOP010000168.1:0-8463 GCA_036787815.1 Actinomycetota bacterium | reverse complement strand
TTGGCCACCTATGCGCGCCGCCGCGAGATCGAGGTGATGAAGCTCGTCGGAGCGTCGAACTGGTTCGTGCGCGTGCCCTTCCTCGCGGAGGGCTTCGTGCAGGGCGCAATCGGCGCCGGGCTCGCGTTCGGCGGGGTCTTCCTGCTCGAGTCGTGGCTCGCCGGCGTGCTCAAGGGCAGCAAGAACCTCTTCTCGACGTTCTATCTCACCAGTGCCGACGCGCTGTCGATCGGCATCATCGTGCTGATCATCGGCGTCGCGATCGGCACGATCGGCTCGATGATCGGCATCCGCCGCTTCCTGGAGGTCTAGGAAGCGGCGGACACCGACACGCGAGCTACTTGTTGGGCTGCGGCGTGAGCCGGAGGTAGGGCTTGAGTGCCTTCCAGCCCTTCGGGAACTTGGCCTTCGCGTCCTCGTCGGAGACGGCGGGGGCGATGATCACGTCTTCGCCGTCCTTCCAGTTCACCGGAGTGGCCACGCTGTAGCCGGCGGTGAGCTGGAGCGAGTCGATCACCCGCAGGATCTCGTCGAAGTTGCGACCCGTGCTCGCCGGATAGGTGATGATCAGCTTCACCTTCTTGTCGGGACCGACGATGAACACCGACCGCACCGTGAGGGTGTCGTTGGCGTTCGGGTGGATCATGTCGTAGAGGTCGGAGACCTTGCGATCGGAGTCGGCGATGAGCGGGAAGTTGAGCTTGGAGCCCTGGGTCTCCTCGATGTCGCCGGCCCACTGCTCGTGCGAGTCGAGCGGGTCGACGCTGAGACCGACCACCTTCACGTTGCGCTTGTCGAACTCCGGCTTCAGCTTCGAGACCATGCCGAGCTCGGTCGTGCACACCGGCGTGAAGTCCTTCGGGTGGGAGAACAGCACGCCCCAGCCGCTGCCGAGGTAGTCGTGGAACTTGATCGTGCCTTCGGTGGTTTCCGCCGTGAAATCGGGGGCTTCATCGCCCAGTCGGAGTGCCATGGGGCAGTACCTCTCTCTGATGTCGTGGGGCCGGATCGAGGATAGACGGGCGTTCGCCCGAAAAGCGACCCTCGGGGTCGGATTTCACCGTGGCAACCGCGGGAGCGTCGGTACGATTCCCGAGTGCCGCGCCGCCTGAGTCAGCTGGCCGTCGACATCGGACCGCTGCGGGCGTCGCGTGACTTCCGGTTGCTGTGGTTCGGCGAGTTGATCTCGCAGACCGGCAGCCAGGTCACGACGGTCGCGCTCTTCGTCCAGGTCGACCGGCTCACGCATTCGACGGCGGCGGTCGGCTTCGTCGGCCTCGCGCAGCTCCTGCCGATGATCGTCGCCTCGGTGCTCATCGGCCCCGTCATCGACCGGCGGAATCGGCGCCACGTGCTCCTCGCCGCGCAGCTCGGGCTGGGGCTCTCGTCGCTGATCCTGCTGCTCGCGGCCTACTCCGGCCATCCGGCGCTCGCGATCCTCTACGCCGCCGCGGCGCTCAACGGCGGCTTCGTCGCCGTGTCGATGCCCACGCGCTCGGCGATGACACCGAACCTCGTGCCCCCCGACATGCTGGCGGCCGCGGCGGCCGTCAACCAGGTGATGTGGAACGTCGCCGCCATCGCCGGACCGGCCCTCGGTGGACTCATCGTCGCCCGCTTCGGGCTGACCTGGGCCTACGGCTTCGATCTCACCACCTACGGCATCGCGGCGGCGTTCGTGCTCCTGCTGCACCCGACGCCGGCGATCCCGCTGGCGGCCGGCGAGCCCGAGGGGTGGGAGGCGATCAAGGAGGGCTTCCGGTTCCTGCGGGGTCGGCGGGTGCTCCAGTCGACGTTCACGATCGACCTGGTCGCGATGATCTTCGGGATGCCGCGGGCGCTGTTCCCCCGCCTGGCCGTCGTCCAGTTCCATCGGGGCCCCGAGGTCGTCGGCCTCCTGTTCTCCGCGCTGTCGGTCGGCGCGCTGATCGGGGCGCTGACGTCGGGTTGGGTGAGCAGCGTGCGCAGGCCCGGCCGGGCAATCCTCGCCGCGGTTGCGCTGTGGGGCCTCGCCGTGCTCGGGTTCGGCTTGTCGGGCCGCAACCTCGCGCTTGCGTTCGGCTTTCTCGCGATCGCGGGTGCCGCCGACGTGATCTCGGCGGTCTTCCGAGCGTCGTCGCAGCAGATGATCGTCCCCGACTCGCTGCGGGGCCGGTTGAGCGCGCTCAACATCCTCGTGGTCGCGGGTGGAGTGCGGCTCGGCGACTTCGAGGCCGGAATCGCGGGCTCGCTGTTCTCACCGTTCACCGCGGTGGTGAGCGGCGGCGTGCTGTGTCTCGTCGGGGTCGGGGTGATCGCGTCGGCCGTACCCGAGTTCGCGCGTTGGCGCGCGGGCGAACGCCCTTGACGGTCGCGTGCTCTCTCCGCTCGGCGCGGGGCTGCGCCCGGGTTCCCGCGCCGACCGCGCATCCGTGCCGTACCCGGCCCTCGTCAGATTGACCCGAGGCCGTGGGCGCGATTGACTCCGGATCGTGGCGGGATATTCGGGGACGGTGCTGCCGAAGAAGCTCGGCATCACCGAAGGATCGCGGGTGGCCTTGGTGGGCGCCCCCGACGGTTTCGAACGTGAGTTGGATCCGTTGCCGGCCGGCGTTCGCCTGCTCAGGCAACCGCGTTCGAATCTCGACGTCGTCGTGTTCTTCGTGACGCGGCGGGCCGAGCTCGCGCGTCGGTTCCCGCGGCTTGCCGCGGTGCTGCACCACGACGGAGGCCTCTGGGTCGCGTGGCCGAAACGTACGGCGTGTGTCGCGACCGACCTGTGCGAGCGCGACGTGCGCGAGATCGGGCTCGCGGCCGGACTCGTCGACAACAAGGTCTGCGCGGTCGACGACGTGTGGTCGAGCCTCCGGTTCGTCTACCGCCTCTCCGATCGACCGCCGACCGCGAAGCGCTCCGTGGCGTCGCGCGCGTCGCGCCTCGGCACCCGACGGCCCTGACCTCCGGGCACCACTAACGTCGTTCGGCGTGTGCGGTCGCTACGTCTCGGTCTCCTCGCCGGCGCTGCTGGCCGAACGGCTCCGCGTCGACGAGATACGGGCCGACGACGTCGAGCCCGACTACAACGTCACGCCTCGAGCGGAGGTGCCGATCGTCGCGGAGACGAAGGACCATCTCCGCGTGCTCGACCGGGTGCGGTGGGGGTTGGTGCCGTCGTGGGCGAAGGATCTGTCGATCGGCGACCGGTTGATCAACGCCCGTGCCGAGGGGCTGGCGTCGAAGCCGGCCTACCGCCGCGCGTTCGAGCGGCGCCGGTGCCTGATGCCGGCCGACGGCTTCTACGAATGGCGGGTGATCCCGGGCCGCAAGCAGAAGCAGCCGTACTTCATCGCGCGAGCTGATCGTGAGCCCATGGTGTTCGCGGGTCTCTACGAGGTGTGGCGCGACCGCTCCGACGCCGACGCGCCGTGGGTGCGTTCGTGCGTGATCGTCACCACCGACGCGAACGAGAAGCTGGCGCCGATCCACGACCGCATGCCGGTCGTGTTGCCGGAGACGGCGTGGGGTGAGTGGCTCGATCCCGACAACCACGACACGACGACGCTGACTCGATTGCTCGTGCCCGCGCCGGCCGACGAGTTCCTCGCGTATCCGGTGTCGACACTCGTGAACAAGCCCGGCAATCAGGGCCCGGAGTTGCTCGACCCGGTTCCCGAGGCCGACACGTCCGACGACGGCTCGCCGGACCTGCTCAGGTGACCTCGAGCGCGTTGCGCAACACGTCGATGACGTGCTCGCGACGCTCGGCCAATGCCGAGGGCGACATCGGCGCGTCTTCGAGGAGGCCCCCGATGAGCGGCGCGTCGGAGAAGTACGAGAGCACCGCGCCGTAGCCGGTGAGCAGAAGCTGGCGCGCGTCGTAGCGGCGCAGGCGACCGGCGTCCATCTCGCGCTGGAGGAATTCGGCGCCACGGTCGAACAACGGCTTGAGCAGCGCGGTGAGCTCGCCCTCGAGCATGGGCCCGCCCTCGAGCGCTTCGCGGCGCGCGAGCCGCACGAAGTCAGGGTGCTCCTCGAAGAACGTGAATGCGGCGCGCAGGACCTGCTCGACCTGCCGCCAGCCTTCGCGCGGCCCGGTCGTGGCCTGCTCGACGAGGTCGGCCCAGTCGGCGAACGCGTCGATGAGAACCTCGCGGTACAGCGCGTCCTTCGACGGGAAGTGGTGCAGGAGGCTCGGCCGGCGGATGCCGACCTCGTCGGCGATATCGTTCAGGCTGGTGCCCGCGAAGCCGTGCTCGGCGAAGCGGGCGCGGGCCACCACGAGGATCTGCTCCCGCGTGGTCGGGCTCGACGCGGGAAGCACCATGGGCCGCAGGCTAGGCGCTGTGGCCGGCGAGGCCCGGCAGTTCTGCCGGAAACCCCTGATCAGCCCCTTCTACCGACCGGTCCGTAGGGATTACAGTGGCCCCGATGCACGTGCTGCGCACCCTCGTCCTGCCGGCGCTCGTTTTCGGCTTCCTCGTCAGCCAGATCACGATCCTCGCCACGACCGTGTACCTGCACCGCGGGCTCAGCCATCGGGCCATCACGGTCAAGCCGCCCGCGGCGCTGGCGTTCCGGACCCTGCTCTGGGTCACGACCGGGATGCGGGCACGCGAGTGGGCCGCGGTCCACCGCAAGCACCATGCCGCCACCGACACCGTCGACGACCCGCACAGCCCGATCGTCCACGGCTTCTGGCGAGTGCAGCTCGGGAACGTCGGGCTGTACAAGAAGGTCGCGGGCGACGAGGTCGCGGTGAAGCGCTACGCGCGCGACCTGCCCGCCGACCGTCTCGACCGCGCGCTGTTCGACCACGCGTTTGCCGGGCTCGGGATCGGCATCGCGATCGCGATGGCGTTCACGTCGCTCGTCGGGTTGGGCTGGCAGGTGGGGTTGCTCGGCGCGGGCCTGCACGCCGTGATCTACGTGATGCTCTCGGGCGCGATCAACGCGGTCGGACACACCTACGGCAGTCGGCCGCAGGAGAACTCGGCGACCAACGGTCAGTTGCTCGCGTTCGTCACCGGCGGCGAGGGCCTGCACAACAACCACCACGCCGCGCCGACCTCGGCCACGTTCGCGCTGCACGGCGAGCTCGACCCGGGCTGGTGGCTGGTGCGCGCGCTGCGCCGCTTCGGCCTCGCGACCGTTCGCCACGAGGACACGAAGCTCAAGCAAGTCGCGTAACCCAGCCGCGATCGTGCGCGGGGTGCGGCGAGCTAGCGGTTGGCGGGGGCGAGGGCGCGCATCGTGGCGCGGGCCTGCTCGGGCGGGGCGAGGATCGCGGGCGCGGGTGTGGTGACACCGGCCGCGACGTAGCGATCGACGTGGTCGCGGATCTTCTCCGGCGAGCCCCAGACGATGAGGTCGTCGATGAGCTCGTCGGGAATCGACGCGGTGGCCTTGTCGCGGTCGCCCGCCTTCCAGTGGGCCCACATGTCGCGAAGCATGTCGCCCCGGCCGAGCCATTCGTGGAACGCGGCGTAGACCGGCACGTTCAGGTACTGCGCGATCGCGCGGCTCCCGACCAGGCGGACGAGATCGCGGTCTTCGGTCGGCAGCACGAACAGCCGGGCGACGATCTCCTTGCCCTTGCCGACGTGCGGCACCACCGTGCGGACGTCGTCGGCCGACAGCCAGTTGATGATCGCGCCGTCGCCTTCACGCCCGGCGAGGCGCAACATTCCCGGCCGGAGCGCGGCGACGAGGATCGGCGGCTGTTGCGGGACCTTGATGAGCAGGCGGAAGCCGCGCACCCGAAACGTCTCGTACTCCTCGTCGACCTTCTCGCCTCGCAGCGCGGCGCGCAGGAAGCGGATCGTGTCGCGCACGCGCTGGTACGGCTTCTCGAAGGCGATGTCGTTCCACCGCTCGACGATGACGTTCGACGACGCGCCGATGCCGACGGCGAAGCGGCCCGGAGCCGCCTGGCACAGCGACGCGACCTGCGACGCGAGCGTGTGCGGGCCGCGCGTGTACACAGGGATGATCGCGGTGCCGAGCCGCAGCGTCGGAGTCCAGGCCGCGGCGAGCGCGAGGGGAGTGAACGCATCGGCGCCACCCGACTCGGCCGACCACAGATCGGTGTAGCCGAGATCGGCGGCCTCCTCGTACCAACCTCGGTGCTCCGAGAGCGGCACGCCGTCGAACGGAACCGTGATGCCCCAACGCTCGGTCATGTTCATGCTCGTTTCTCGTCGGTCCAACTGCGCACGATGGTGGATTGGCTGGCGGTGCCGAGGAGCGTGCCGTCTTCGGCCCAGAGGTGCACGAGCCCGTGACCGAAGCCGTCGGCGATCGCGTGCACGCGGATGTCGGCGAGGACCCAATCGGTCGGGGCGCGGCGTGCGATCCGCAGCGTGTTGTCGAGACTGTTCCCGCCGGCGCGCATCCCGAGCGCCTGCGAGATGCCGAACGGCACGAAGTCGCCGATGATCGCGAGCCCCGCGGCCGACATCTCGGCCAGACCCGGCATGCGTACCCAGAGCGCGGAGTTGCCGTCGCCGGGCGGGGCGGGGAACTCGTCGACACTGCGGCCGCGGGCGATCCGCATGTCGAGCCGGTCGCTGATCGTGCCCTGGTTGTGGTCCAGCAGCACGCGCGGCGGGCAGTCGTCGGGCGCGGGCACGTCGGGACGGTTGGCCCATTGCCCGGCGAGCGGGTGGGGGCGGTCGCCCAGCGCGGCGAGGACCGTGAGGATCTCCTGCCCACCGACGTGGGCGAGCACGCGCACCTGTGAGATCTGGTGGCCGCGCACGATCTCGGCCGCGTCGAGCTCGAGCACCGCCGGAGGCCGCGCGAACGTGAGGTACTGCGCGGTCGCCCACACGAGCGGTCGCCCGGTGAGCTGCTCGGCCGCTTCGATGCACGCGCCGAGCCCGCACCCGCCGAAGAGGGCGCCGGTGCCCGAGATGAGGCCGCGCACGATCGGCATCGTCCAGCGGCCGGGCTCACCGGACGGCTCGAGTCCGTAGAAGGAGATGGCGTCCATGCGGGGCGGTGCTACTTCCGGGGGGCCCGGCGCTCGACGAGACCGGCGTGACCGGTGAGCTTCATGCCGCTGAGAGTGCGTTCCTGGTGCTGCATGCGCCACGAGAGCATCCGTTGCGCGTAGGCGAGCACCGCCGCGGCGTACGCGGGATCGTCGGCGCGGTTCACGATTTGGTCGGGATCGGTGTCGAGGTCGAAGAAGATCGCGGGCAGGCCGGCGAAGTGCACGTACTTGCCGTGGTCGTCGCGGAGCACGGCGATCGAGCATTCCTCGAGCGTGAGCCCGAACGCCTGCTCGAGGAGGTCGCTGCCCGCGTCGCGGAAGTCGAACTCGAAGTGCGTGTCGTCGCGCCAGGGCGGTTCGCTCTCGTCGTGGGCGCCGGTCCGCACGAAGCGCGTGAGCGGCCGCCCGTCGCACTGCAGGGGAACCTCGGCTCCGAGCAGGTCGAGCAGCGTGGGGACGACGTCGACGTGCTCGGTGTACGCGGCGACGACCTCGCCGCGGCGCGCGTCACCCTCGGGGTGTGGGTCGCGGACGATCAACGGCACGTGGAACGAGGAATCGAACCAACCGAGCTTGTGCAGGAGGAAGTGATCGCCCAGCATCTCACCGTGATCGGATGTCATGACGACGATCGTGTGCTCGGCTTCTCCGGACGCGTCGAGATGGTCGAGGATCCGTCCGATCTGGTCGTCGACCTCGGCCTGCATGCCGTAGTAGGTCGCGCGCAGCTGGCGGAGGTGCTTCTCGTCGTCGGGACTCGTGAGGAACGGGTGGTTGACGAGCGCGGCGAGCAACGGATGCTGCGCGCCCTCGGCTTCACGGTTCGCCGCGCGCACCGGCATCGGCACGGTCTCCGGGTCGAACATCGTGTTGTACGGCTCCGGTGCGTAGAACGGCGGATGGGGCCGGAGGTAGCTGAGGTGCGCGAACCACGGAGCCGACCGGTCGCCACCGGCGCGCTCGACGAACTCGAGCAGGCGATCGGTGAGGAAGGCGGTCTGGCTGTGCCGGGCCGCGTACCGGGTGGGCGCCCGATGCGGGCCCCACTCCTCGGATCCCGGGTAGCCCTCGACCGGATGGTCGACGAACCGGCGCCAGTCGGTGCCGACGTCGTAGCCCGCATCGGTGAGGAACGCGAGCCAGGCCGCCGGGTCGCCCTCGGGGAGGTGGCAGACGGGGTCGAAGCCCGGCAGCACGCCCTCGTAGTGGCGGAGGCGTTCGTCATCGGGGCCGACGGTGCGCGGGTCGACGCTCGTGTCGGTGTAGCCGAACAGCGCCGGCCGGTACCCGAGCCTGCGGGCCTCGAGCGCGATGTTGGTGTGGCGGGCGTCGAGTGGGGTGCCGTTCGTCGCCGACCGGTGGTTCATGAGGTACATGCCGGTGTAGAGCGAGGCCCGGCTGGGGCCGCACGGTGCCGCTTGCGCGAAGTGGCGGGCGAACCGGACACCCGACGCGGCCGAGGATTGCGCCATTGGCAATTTTCCAATGGC
>DAIQOP010000012.1:16491-27950 GCA_036787815.1 Actinomycetota bacterium | reverse complement strand
AGCGAGGACGGCAAGCTCGTACTAGGCAACTCGCACGACCACCACGCGTACGTGTGGGCCGTCGCGACCGGCGCGGCGATCACGTCGGTCGATCACGGTTCGCCTGTGTGGACCGGGCACTTCGCGCCGGATGGCAAGCGGTTCGTGACAGTCAGCCTCGTCGGCGGCAGCGTCAAGGTCGACGGCGGCAACGGCGTCCGCGTCCTCACGATCCGAGTCGACACTGTCGGTTCCTGACATGACGGTCTCCTACTCGTAACGGAGGGCTTCGATCGGGCGCAGCGACGCGGCCCGGTTCGCGGGATAGATCCCGAAGAAGAGTCCGACGGCAAGCGCGACACCGAACGCGAGCCCGACCGAATAGAGCTGCACCACGGGCTGGATGCCGACGATGCGGAACCGGCTCCCCACCACCCCGGCTACGACACCCGCGACACCGCCGATGAGCGAGAGCAGCACCGCTTCGACGAGGAACTGGCCGAGGATGTCGGTACGCCGCGCGCCGATCGCCTTGCGGATGCCGATCTCGCGCGTCCGCTCCGTGACGGTGACGAGCATGATGTTCATCACCCCGATCCCACCGACGAGCAGCGAGATCGCGGCGACCGCGCCCAACAGTACGGTGAGCACGTGGTTCGTCGAGTTGCTGGTCGCGATCAGGCTGGCCTGGTTGAGCACCTGGAAGCTCGACGTGCCGGTCGTGCTCGGATGCCGCGCGTTCAGGATCGACTCGACCTCGGTCTGCGCGGCCCCGGCCCGCTTTGCCGACGCGGCCTGGAGCGTGATGCCGTTGTATCCGCTCGTCGTTCCCGTGAGCACGTCCTGCACCGCGGTGATGGGCGCCATGACGATGTCGTCCTGGTCCTGGATCCCGTTGGTGCCCTTCGACTTGAGCACTCCGATCACCCGGAACGTGCCGTTGCCGAACTGCACGCTGGAGCCGACCGGATTCACGCCGGTTCCGAAGAGGTTGGTCACGACGGTCTGCCCGAGCACGACGACCTTGTGGTGCTGGTCGACGTCGTTCGTCGTGAAGAAGCTGCCCTCGACGACCGAGTTGTTCGTGATCGCCGCGTAGTTCGCGGTCGTGCCGACGAACCGGCCGGGCGAGTACGTGTTCCCGCCGTAGGTGCCGGTCGGCGACGCGTTGACCGTCGGCGCGACCTCGGCGATGTCGGGCGCGTTCACCGGATCCTGGAGCGCCTTGACGTCGGCTGGGCCGAGCGTGACCTGCCGGCTCTGGGTGCCCGTGCGGTTCCCGCCTCCGGGCCCGCCGAACCCACCGGCGCGGAACACGGTCAGGGTGTTGGTGCCGAGCGCATCGAGCTGCTTCTTCACCGCGGCCGACGATCCCGTGCCGACCGCCACGAGCAGGATCACGCTCCCGACCCCGATCAGGATGCCGAGCATCGTCAGCGCGGAACGCAGCCGGTTCGTCGAGATCCCGCGGATCGCGATCGCGACGTTCTCGGTGATCATGCGACCACCAGCCTCTCGGTTGGCGCGCCCGACACCGCGGCCGGCGAGTACAGGGGCGGATCTCCCGCCACCGGCCCCTGCCGCCGGTCTTCGACGACGCGCCCGTCGACCAGCCGGATGACTCGCTTCGCGTGGAGCGCGACATCGTGTTCGTGGGTGATGAGCACGATCGTGCGGCCCTGCGCGTTGAGGCGCTCGAAGATCTCGAGCACCTCGAGCGTCGAGTGGCTGTCGAGGTTGCCCGTCGGTTCGTCGGCAAGCACGAGCGCGGGATCGCTCGAGATCGCGCGCGCGACCGCCACGCGTTGTTGCTGTCCACCCGAGAGCTCCGACGGCACGTGCTCGAGCCGGTCGCCGAGACCCACTGATTCGAGCGCGGCGATCGCGCGCCGGCGGCGCTCGGCCTTGCTGACGCGCGCGTACGAGAGCGGAAGCTCGACGTTCGCGAGCGCGCTGGTGCGCGCGATGAGGTTGTAGCTCTGGAACACGAACCCGATCTTGCGGTTGCGGATCTCGGCGAGCTCGGAATCCTCGAGCGCGCGCACGTCGACGCCGTCGAGGAAGAACCGTCCCGATGTCGGGAGATCGAGGCAACCCAAGATGTTCATGAGCGTGCTCTTGCCGCTCCCCGACGCCCCCATGATCGCGACGAAGTCACCCCGCTCGACCGCCAGCGAGACGCCCCGCAACGCGTGCACCTCCATCTCACCCATCTCGTAGGTCTTCCAGAGGCGATCGACCACGAGCACGTGCGCCGCACCGAGATCGAACCCCGCGCTCGGCCGTGCCGGCGTCGCCGCGGTCATCGGCCGATCCCCCCGCCGAGCCCGAACCCGCCGCCGCCGCCCAACCGGACATTCGAGCCGGTGCCGGTGCCGGTGCCCGTTCCCGCTCCGCTTGCGACGCTCGCGACCTGCGTGACCACCTTGTCGCCGAGCTTGAGGCCGCTGGTGATCTCGACGGCGTTGTCGCCCCGCAGACCGATGCCGATGGTGCGGGCGACGGTCTTGCCGTTCGCCTGCTGCACCTGAACCGTGCCCGTGGTGCCCGAGGTCGGCACGGCCGATGCAGGAAGGGTGAGCACGTTGTCGCGCTCGGCCGTCGTCACGGCGACCGACGCGGTCATCCCCGGCTTCACGCCGGCGACCGCGCCGTCGAAGTTCACCGTGACGTCGTACGTGACGACGTTCGACACCACCGTCGACGTGAGCGCAACCGCGACGACCCTCGCGTTCGCGCTCACGTTGGGCAGCGCGCTGAACGTGACCGCGGCCGGTTGCCCGACCTTCACCTTCACCGCGTCGCTCTCGCTGAAGCCAGCGGTCACCTGCAGGGTGCCGAGATTCGTCAAGGTGAGGAAGCCGCTCGACGACGATGACGAGGCCGCACTCGACGAGGCGGTCGATGCGGACGACGACGACGACGATGACGACGACGAGCCGTTCGCCGAGCCGCCACCCGACACCGTGTCGCCGACCGAACCCGTCACCGCGGCGATCGTTCCCGCGGTCGGGCTCGTGAGCGTCGTCTCCGCGAGGGTCTTCTCGGCCGCCGCCAGGCTGGTCTGCGCCTGCGTCACCTGGGCCTGCGCCTGCGCGAGCGACCCGGGTTGGGGCGGCTCCTGCTTCACCGCGACGCCCGCCTGCGCGTTCTGGAACGAGAGCTGCGCGCTCTGCACCGAGAGCACGGCCTGTTGCACCTGCTGCTGGTCTTTGACGAGCCCGCTCGCCTGATTGTTCTTCGCGTTCGTGAGCGCGTTCTCGTCCTGCGTGACCTTGTTCGAATCGACGGGCGACGCGGCCTTGTCGGCGTCGAGCTGGGCCTGCGCCTGCTTGACCGCCGTCTGCAGCACCACCGCGTCCTGGTTCGCGTTCGCCTGCGCGTTCGTCAACGCGATCTGCGCCGAGGTCACCTGTTGCTGCGCCTGCTGCAGCGAGACCGCGTCCTGGGCCCGCTGCGCGGGCGTCTCACCGTCGACGAGCTGTTGGAGGCTCGCCTGCGCCGACGCGAGGCTCGCCCGCGCGTTGTCGACCGCCGCCTGCGCATCGGTCGGGTCGACCTTCGCCAGCGCCTGCCCGGCTTTGACGGTCTCCCCCGCGCTCACGAAGACGGCGACGAGCTTGCCCCCGGTCGTGAAGTTCACCGCGAGCGACGACGACGCCGCGACGTTGCCGGTCGCGCTCACGCTCGACAGCACGGTGCCTTTCGCGACCGTCGAAGTCGTCGTGGTCGAACGGGCCGATGCCTGCGGGCCGATCGCGGCGATGCCGCCCGCGATCAATCCGCCGGCCACCGCGACGAGCGCGACGTTGACGAGCACGCGTCGAGTCCAGAACCGCCTCACGGAACCTCCTCCAACACCGTTGGATCTGTCACGCCGCTACTCACCCGGCGGTGGTCGTGGACGTGCGACTCGGGAGCAACGCGGCACAGACCTTGTTGGCGGCCACGAACTTCGGGTCGTTGCGGTTGAATGTCGGGCGCGGCGAGCCGGCGACCGTCGTCTGCGGCGCAACCCGCGAGATCGTCACCCCGTGGTCGCGCAGGCAGCTCGTGTACGCCTGGAATGCCTGGCCACCCTGGCCACCACCGAAGAGCCCGCCCGACGGCAGCTTCGACCGGCACGCGGTCTGCGCGGCCGCGAACTGGGCGGCCGTCACGCCCTTCGGCAACGACTGCGGGGTGCCACCACCGAAGCCGGAGCCGGAGCCCCCACCGAAGCCACCATCACCGGCGAGCCCGCCCGCTCCGCTCCCCGACGGCGGTGGGCTGCCCGAGCTGCCCGTGGGCCGGGTGCGCTGCGGCAGGGTGACGCCGTGCTGGCTCAGGCAGGTGCGGTACGCCTCGAACGCCACCCGGTTCGCCCCGCCTCCACCGGCCGCGGCGGTGGTCGACGGCGTGGCCGCCTTCGCCGACGACGAGCCGCCGCACGCGGCGGCCACGACCACCAACGCCCCGACGGCGACGACCGAGACCGAGAACCTGGCCAGGTGACCCTTCGACATGCGAGTGCTCCAATTGCCGCCGGACTTCGTCGGCCCGGGCCGGCCGGGACCCGCGCCCACACGGGCGCGATGGACCCGAGTGACGACCCGAGTGATGACCCGAGTGTCGGAGACCCTGCTGAAGCGCCCTTCAACTCAGCCTGAGAAGGGTCTGAGACCGTCGACCGGCGGGCGCTCGGTGAGCGCGCCCGGTGAGCGCGCCCGCCGCGGACCGGTAGGTTGACGGCACAACGCTCACGAACCCGCTCCCGCATCCCCCCGGAGACAGCGATGGACGACCTCGATGTGCTCGCCCGGATCAACTCGCTCGTCGACGAGGAGCACGACCTCCTCGCGCGGCGAACCGTCGGCGACGCCTCGACCGACGAGCACGAGCGGTTGGCCCGCATCGAGGTCGAGCTCGACCAATGCTGGGATCTGCTGCGCCAGCGCCGGGCCCGGCGCGCCGCGGGCGAGGATCCCGACGGCGCGGCGCCGCGCGGCGAGCACACCGTCGAGCAGTATAAGCAGTAGGAGCAACCATGCTCGCTCTCGTTGCGGCACCTTCACGACCCGGCGGCGTCGACACGCGCGAAGTCGAGGAACCGGTCGCCGCGCCCGATGAGGCGGTCGTCGCCGTCGAAGCCGTCTCGCTCAACCGCGGCGAGGTCAAGGCCATGCGCGCCGCCGCCGACGGGACGCGCTCGGGATGGGATCTCGCCGGCACCGTGATCACGGCCGCGCCCGACGGCAGCGGGCCTCGGGCGGGCTCGCGCGTCGTCGGCTTGGTCTCGAGCGGCGCGTGGGCGCAACGGGCCGCGGTGCCGACCGGGTTCCTCGCGCCCATCCCCGACACCTTGGCGGCAACGGCCGCGGCCACCCTTCCGGTCGCGGGGCTCACGGCGCTCCACACGCTCTACACCGGCGGGCTCACCGACGGGAAGCGGGTCCTCGTCACCGGTGCGGCCGGAGGTGTCGGGCGCTTCGCCGTCCAGATCGCCGCGCACGCGGGCGCCGAGGTGACCGCCGTGGTCGGGAGCGAGGCTCGCGGTGCCGGTCTGCGCGACCTCGGTGCGCTCGAGGTCGTCGTCGGAATGCCCGACGTCGGCGAGTACGACATCGTGCTCGAGTCGGTGGGTGGCGACTCCCTCGCGCGAGCGCTGGGCATGATCGCGCCGGGTGGGTGCATCGTCTCGTTCGGGTGCTCGTCGGGCGAGCCGACCACGTTCGACGCGCCGACGCTGTTCCGTCGCCCCGGCGCGCGGTTGTGCGGGTTCGTGCTCATCCCCGAGCTGCACCGGACGGGCTCGGCCGTGCACGACCTCGTGAACCTCGCCGACCAGCTCGCGACCGGGCACCTCGACTCGAAGATCGAGCTCGAGCTCGACTGGAGCCAAGCCGCCGACGCGTTCGACGCACTCCTCGGCCGCCGGCTTGCCGGCAAGGCCGTGCTCCGCATCGAGCAATAGCCGTCCGCGCGCGCCGCAGCCGAGAAGGGGCGGGACGGGGCGCGCGAATGGGGGTCGCGCGCCCCGTCCCGTGAGGGGCGATCCGGAACGCGGCCCGCCGCCCGCAGGTTCGTCCGACACCGGGTACGGAGCCGAAGCCCATTCGGTTCACCCGTGGCCCGGAGCGGGCGGCTCCGACCGATCGCTAGGGTCGCCGACATGGCACTCGCGATCGTCGTGCTGGCGGCGGGGCACGGCACGCGCTTCGGGAGCCTCAAGCAGCTCGCACCGCTGGGTCCGGCGGGAGAAGCCCTGCTCGACTACACGTTGTACGACGCGGCCGCCGCCGGATTCTCACGGGCCGTGCTCGTCGTCGCGCCCGAGACGGTCGCACCCACCACCGCACACCTGCGCGACTTCGCACCGCCGCTACCGGTTGCGCTGGTCGTGCAGCCGATCGGCGATACCCGGCGATCGAAGCCGTGGGGTACCGCGCACGCGACCCTGGTCGGCGCCACCGGCCTCGCGAGCGCGTTCGCCGTCGCCAACGCCGACGACGCGTACGGTGCCGAAGCGATCGCGACGATGGCGTCGTTCCTCGGAGAACGCGCGCCGGGCGTCGCGCGTCATGCGGGGGCGGTGATCGGCTACTCCGCCGCCGCCACCCTGTCGGCGAACGGAGGGGTGAGCCGGGCCGTGTGCCGCGTCGACGCGCAGGGGCAGCTGCTGGCGATCGAGGAGCACACCGGTGTGCGCCGCGCCCCCACCGCGACCGGTCCCGGGATCGTGAGCGATTCCGCCGTGCTCGACGAGACGACCCCGGTCTCGATGAACCTCTGGGGCTTCCAACCGTCGTTCGTCGAGTTGCTCCGCCCGGTCGTCGAACGCTTCGTGGCGACCGCGCCGGCCGACGAGCACGAGCTCCGCCTCCCCGACGTCGTCGGAGACCTGGTCGCCGGGGGTGCGCTGCGCGTCGCGGTGCTCCCCACGACGAGCACGTGGCTCGGTGTCACCTACCCCGACGACGCACCCGCGGTGCGGCAACGCCTCGTCGCCCTCGCCGCGGCCGGCGTGTACCCGACGCTCGCGTCCCATCGAGGTCGCGCGTGACGATCGATCCGGTTGCCGTCGCCGCCCACTTCGCGACGCGGTACCCACCGGTCGAGTCGACCCCGGTGCGCCATGGCCACATCCACGACACTTCCATCGTGCGGTGTGCAGGACCCGCGACCGACGCGAACGCCGTCGAACGCATCGTGCTGCAACGATTGAACCGCTCGGTGTTCCACGACCTCGACGGCCTGGCCACGAACCTCGCGCGCGTGAGCGCGCACCTGCGCACGGCGGCCGCCGCTCGGGGCGAGCGTTCGATCGTCGCCGACCCGATCCCGACGCGAGCCGGCGGCTGGATGTTCGTCGACGACACCGGCGCCTCGTGGCGCGCAACCGCGTTCGTCGAAGGCACACGCGTGCTCGGCTCCACCGCTTCGCCCGGCGAGCTGCGGGCCGCGGCCCGGGCCTTTGCCCGGCTCACGGGTGCGCTCGACGACGTCGGGCCACTCGTCGAGACGATTCCGCGTTTCCACGATCTCGCCCGTCGGCGCACCAGCCTCGCCCACGCGGTCTCCGCCGACCGGGCCGGACGCGTCGCCGGCGTTCGCGACCTCGTCGACGCGGCGGACGACCTCGGCGACCGCGTCGAACGTCAGCTCGCCGCCGCCCGCGCGGATCTCCTCCCCCGGCGTGTGATGCACAACGATGCCAAGGTCGACAACGTGCTCGTCGACGCCGCCACCGGTACCGTCGCGTGCATCGTCGATCTCGACACCGTCATGGCCGGCACCGTGCTCAACGACTTCGGTGAGCTCACCCGCACGGCCGCGACCCGCGCGGCCGAAGACGAACCCGACCTCACGAAGCTCATCCTCGATCGGGCCCGCTTCGCCGCTCTCGCCGAGGGCTACCTCGCCGGTTCCCGCGCCTGGATGCTCGAATCGGAGCGAGAATGCCTCGCGCTCGCCGGACCGCTCCTGACCCTGGAGAACGCCGTGCGGTTCCTCACCGATCATCTCGACGGCGACGTGTACTTCCGCGTGCACCACGCGGGCCGCAACGCCACGCGCGCCCGGGCCCAACTCCACTGGGCCGGGCTGCTGCTCGATCGAATCGCGGAGTTGCGGCAGATCATCACCGCCGCGACGCGAGCCTCATGAGCACATTCGCCACCCCGCTGCTCGGCCCCGACGCCCTCGACGCGATCGTCGCGCTCTGCGAGCGATCGCTGGCCCGGCCGCTGCGGCGCGCCGAGCTCGAAGGTGCACTGTTCGCGCCCGACCAACCCACCGTGCTCCGGGGCGACCCGACGATCGGTGTCGTCGCGTCGGTGCCCGGGCAGCCCGAGGGCTTCGTCCGGCTGCTCGTCGTCGACCCCGCACATCGTCGCAACGGGCACGGCGACGCGCTCCTTGTCGCGGCCCAGGCGGATCTCGCCGAGAGCACCGTCATCACCGTCGGGGCCGACGCCCCCTACTGCCTGTTCCCCGGCGTCGAGACGACGGAGATCCCGATGCTCTGCCTCCTCGAACGCCACCGCTTCCAGCGCGGGGAGGCGAACTTCGACATGGAGGTCGACCTCGACCGCCTCCCACCCGACCCCGGCGGTACCGAGCTCGCGACCGCGGCCGAGCGCGACGAGGTTGCCGGCTGGACGACGACGCACTGGGCGAACTGGCGGGCCGAGGTGCTGCGCGCGCTCGATCACGGCACGCTCCTCCTCGCCCGCGACGCGCAGGGGATCGCGGGATTCTGCGCATGGAACGTGAACCGCGGCGGCCTGCTCGGCCCGATCGCGAGCCGTCCTGATCTCGTGGGCCACGGTGCCGGTCGCGCTCTCCTGCTCGGAGCGTTGCACCGCGTGCGCGACACGGGCGCGCCCACGATCGACATCTCGTGGGTCGGTCCGATCCGACCGTACGCCGCGGTCGGCGGTCGCATCTCCCGCGTCTACTTCGTCTACCGGAAGCGCCGGCGATGACCGGCGCGAGGTCGACGACCGCGGCACCGCCTGAGGGGTGCCCGCGACGGGCGCGGCCTCAGTCGATGGAGAGGCGGCTGAAGAGCTCGAGCTTGGTCTCCTCGAACCGCTCGTAGCTGATCGAGCCGGCTTCGAAGCGCTTGTGCAGGTCT
The DNA here is from genome assembly GCA_036787815.1 of Actinomycetota bacterium. Lineage (GTDB taxonomy): Bacteria > Actinomycetota > Acidimicrobiia > IMCC26256 > PALSA-610 > DATBAK01. Next base: position 18,853 of record DAIQOP010000012.1, on the reverse strand, counting down.
TCGAGCGCCTGGATCGTGTCTTCGGCGTTGTACTGGTCGCGAGGGGCCTCGGGCGTGACCTCGGCATCGAGGTCGATCTCTTCGTCGCCACCGCGGTCGAACCGCTTCTCCCGCTTCGCGGCGGCCTTGGCCTTCTTGGCCCGTTCGCGCTGAAGCTTCGCGAACGTACTTCGTTGGGTGGTCACGTGATTCCTCCGATTCGCCGAACCGGTCGCCGTGCCCCTGCTCTCGGGGCCGGGCGCCATTCCGACATCCCCGCTGGCGAACTGCAAACGAACAAGCCGCCGGCACGAATGCCGGCGGCTCGGACGATGGTGCTTCGACTCAGATCACGCGGACGTTCTGGGCCTCTTCGCCCTTACGACCGGGTGCCACGTCGAACTCGACGCGCTGTCCCTCCTCGAGCGACTTGTAGCCAGTTCCCTGAATGTTCGAGAAGTGGACGAAGACGTCGTCACCCTGCTCACGCGAGATGAAGCCGAAGCCCTTGTCCGAGTTGAAGAATTTTACGGTTCCAGTAGCCAACGAATTTTCCTCTGCAATTTCGAGAGAGGCCCAGTGCCCCTCTCGTTACGGTTAACCATAGAGGGTCGACCGTCTATTCCCCTGCACAGGCACGCTGACCTGCCCTGGAGCCGAGGTGGCGACGTCTCACGGCGCGACCGGCACCACCGTGTCGGTATCCCTCCCCGACCGCAGCAACGTGCCGGGAAGCGCCCCGGTGGGCGCGTCGTCGGCCACGGTCTGCACGCCGTTGACGAACACCGCGACGACCCCGATCGAACCGGCGGTCAACCGCGCGGTGTCGCCGGGCAGGTCGTGCACGAGGGTCGCGAGCTGCGAGCCGACGGTCTCGGGATCGATGAGCACGACGTCCGCGTGCGCGCCCGGAACGAGGCGTCCGCGATCGCGCAGGCCGAAGAGCCGGGCCGGGGCGTCGGTGATCAACTGCACCGCCCGCTCGACCGGCAGCAGGCGCCGCCCGCGGATCATGTCGCCCAGGAACCGCGTCGGGTACGGGGCGCCGCACATACGGTCGAGATGGGCACCCGCGTCGGAACCGCCGATCATCGCCCGGTCGTCCTCCCACACCTCCTTGCGCAACTGCCAGCTGGCGTCGTCGCCGTCGGAGGGCCGGGGCCACAGCACGGTGCGCAGGTCGTCGGCGATCACGATGTCGAGGAGCGTGTCGAACGCGGGCGTGCCGCGCTCGGCGACGATGTCGGCGACCACGCGGCCCGAGAGGCCGGCGTTCGCCTCGCTGTAGGTGTCGCCCAACACGTAGTTGCCCCAGTCGGCGAGTCGGCGCAACACGCCGGCATCCGCGCTGTGGGCCCGCTCGTCGAGGAAGGCGCGGGTCTCGGGGTCGCGCAGCCGCGCGATCCGCTCCGGCACCGGCAGCGACATCACCTCGCTCCACCCCGGCATGAGGAACAGCGCGCAGTGGGTGAGGAAGCTCATGTTCATCGGGACGAGGACGGGCATGGTGAGCGCGACGAGCCGACCGCCCGCCGCGGCCGCCGTGCTCCCGGCGGCCAGCTGGCGGGTGACGCGGTCGGGGACCTGGGAGTCGACGGTGAGCACGTTCCAGTTGAGCGGTCGCTGCGCGGCGACGCTCATCGCCGTGAACAGGTCGATCTCGTCGTCGGAGAACGTGTCGAGACAGCCGTCGGTGATGGCCTCGAGGGTCGTGCCTTCGTGCTCGCCGGTCGCCGTGCAGAGTGCGAGCAACTCCTCGCGGTTGGCCCAGCGCGACGCGACGGGCTTCCCGTCGCCGTCGGAGTGCGTGTACGAGAGCGTGGTCGAGAACCCGATCCCCCCCGCGTCGAGCGATTCGTGGAGCAGGCGCACCATCTCGGCGAGCTGCTCGGGCGACGCCTCGTTGCCGATCGCGTCGGCGCCCATCACGTAGCGACGCAGCGCGCAGTGGCCGACCAGGAAGGCCGCGTTCACGCCGAGGTGACCGTCGAGACGGGCCAGGTAGTCGCCGAAGCTCTCCCAGTCCCATTCGACGCCCTGCTCGAGGGCCGCGAGGGGCATGCCCTCGACCTTGGCCATCATGCGCCGCAGGTAGTCGGCATCTCCGGCGCGCAGGGGCGCGAGGGTGAAGCCGCAGTTGCCGCCGACGACCGTCGTCACCCCGTGCACGTTGGAGGGCGAGGCCGTCGGGTCCCAGAAGAGCTGGGCGTCGTAGTGGGTGTGCGGATCGACGATGCCGGGGATCACCAGCAGCCCGTCGGCGTCGACCACTCGGGCCGCGTCTTCGTCGGTGTCGCCGACCGCCACGATGCGGCCGTCGCGGATCCCGACGTCGGCGCGCCGCGCCGGAACACCGGTGCCGTCGACGACGGTGCCACCACGG
>DAIQOP010000012.1:11991-16481 GCA_036787815.1 Actinomycetota bacterium | reverse complement strand
TGAAATAGCTTACCGGATGTCCGAGTGGTCCCGGGTACGCGTCGGCCCGCATGAACTCGGAATGCGGGTCCAGCGAATGGATCATGCCGTCCAGGGCCGCGTGGGTCAGCCGGTCGGAGTCGGTCTCCTTCTCGTCGACGTAGTTCGTCCTCACCAGGTCGAGCACGGTGTACCCCCTCTGTCAACGGGTCGCACCCGCTCCGGTTCCTGACGGAGCGTCAGATTACCGATCAGGTCGGCGTGGACAAGACGGGCGGCGCCTCCCGGTCCGACTGGGGGTTCAAGGTCGAAGCGGGCACGAGGCCCCGCGAGACCCAGTTGCGCTTGTCGGCCCAGACCAGCATCGGGGGCAGGACGACGAGGGCGCTCAACAGCGCGACCGTCACGTTGAGGGCCACGATCTGACCGAAGTCGTGCAGGAGGGGCAGCGACGACGTGGCGATGACGGCGACGCCCGAGATCGCGGTGAGGGCGGAAACGATGAAGGCCCGGCCGGTGCGCGCCGCGGCCTCGTCCATCGCGGCACGGGGCGCGAGGCCGCGGCGGCGCTCCTCGACGAAGCGCAACAGCAGCAGCGACGTGAACTCCGTGCACGCGGCGACGACGAGCGGACCACCGACGGCGGTCATCGGGCTCAGCTTGAGGTGCAACGCGTAGGCGAACAACGTCGACGCGCCCACGGCGATGAGCACCGGGACCAGCGAGAGCAACGCCCGCACGACGCTGCGCAGCCGCACGGTCAGGAACAGGAAGACGAAGAGGATCGCGACGTAGGTGAGGATCACGCGGTTCGCCTTCAGGTTGTCGAGGAGCCCGACCCCCACGACGGCCAGGCCGGAGGGCGTCGCGTGCACGGTCGCGGGCGGGTGCACGGTGCGCCGGACCTCACGGACGACCGCGGCGCGGGCGTCGAGCCCGCTCGGGCCGGTCCGGAAGATGATGTTCTGCGCGGTACCCGCCGGCGCGACCATCGAGATCTGGATGTCGGGCGGCGCGACCGCGTACGCGTTGCGCACGTCGGCCGAAGTGGGGACGAGGTGGCCGGCGCCGGGTACGTCACCCAGCTCGCTCACCGTGCTCACGAGCCCCGACGCCGTGAGCAGCGTGTCGGGGTACTTGTGGAGCTGTGTGCGCGTGAACCCGTCGACGAAGTCGATCGTCGGCTGACCGAACCCTGCGGGCGACTGCACGTACACGCCGAGCTCACTCGACGAGTGCACCTCGCGGTCGAGCACATTGAGGTTCTTGATCACCTGCGAGTGCTGGTTGACCCACTGGGTCGGGTCGGTCTGGAGCACGAGCTTGTTCTCGACGAGGATGCCGCCGGCGAACACGACCAGGCACGCGATCGCGAGTGCCGGTGCGATCCGCTCGGAGACCGACCCGAGCTTCACGGTGAGCCGTCCGAGCGGACCGGCACGGAAGTCGCGTCCCTTCGTCGGGGAGCGGTACTCGCGGATCCCGAGGATCGCGAGCGTCCCGATGATGCTGTTCAGGCAGATCGCGGCCACCCCGATGACGAGGAGCAGGCCGAAGTCGCGCAGCATCGGCACCTTGGCGTAGTGCAGCGCCGCGAAGGCGAAGATCGCGTCGAACGTCACCACGAGCAACGCGGGCCCGAGGTTGCGCGACGTCTCCTGGATCGGGTGCGGGGCGCGATCGATGACGACCTCTTCTTCGACGCGCGCGTGCATCTGGATCGCGTAGTCGATGCCGATGCCGAGCATCACCGGAAGACCCGAGATGGTCACGATCGTCAGCGGGATGTGGAGATATCCGGCCACGCCGAACGCCCAGACGACGCCGACGAGCACCACCCCGAGGGGCAGCAGCCGCCACCGCACGCTGAAGAGCAGGAGAAGGATCACGGTCATGATGCCGATCGCGATCAGCGCCAGGGTCGCCATGCCGCCGGTGAGGTAGTTGTTGAGGTTCTCGAGCAACGCCGGCGCGCCCGTCGTGGTGACCGTCGCGTGGTCGAAGTGCAACGACTTCGTCGTGGCGGTCACGAGGTCGGCGGTCTTGCCTTCTTGCTTGATCGACTCGTTGCCGAGCAACCGCACGACCATCTGTGCGTGCCGGGCGTCGGGGAAGAACGGGAGGAGCGGGGTGCGAATGGGCGTCGGGTTGTTGGGCAGCGGATTGTCGTAGAGCAGGAAGTCGAGGTACTTCGGGTCGTCGAGCGTGCGCGTCGCGACGGGGATCGCGCCGAGGCGATTGATCGTCGTCACCGACGCGCCGTAGCGCGCCGCCTGGCCCGCCCTGCTCTTCTCCCGGCCGAGGTCGGCCGCGAGGATCTTGCCGGCGACGCTCTGCGTCACGTCGCCGTTCGGGCCCTTGACGAGATTGTCGTTCCACTGGAGCGCCGTGAGCGGTGTGACCACGCTGAGCACGGTGTGCGACGCCTTGATCTTGTCCGCGACCTGCGTCCACTGCGCGTTGCCGGCGGGGGTGAACAGCTCCGCGACCGTGTGGCCGGGATCCATCGTGACGAGCGTGATCATCGCTTCGCCGCCGAAGAGCTTCTGGTAGGCGACGTTGTCCTTGTAGACCTGGTCGGTCTTGTTCAGGTAGTTGCTCTGGTCGGTCGAGAACGCGAGCTTGGTGGTGCCGAAGCCGAGCCCGACGGTGACGATGCCGCCGACGAGGAGCACGACGATCCAGTGCCGGCCGAGATTCAGGCCGAGCCAACTCCAGAACTTGTGCATGCGGCCTCCCCCGATCACCCCGGGCGCGCGGTCCGAGCTACCGACGTTCCCGTGGGACGGACGCTAACGACGGGACCGCGTGGCACCCAGGGCCTTTGGGCCCGACTCCGCGATCATCGGACCCTTGCCCCAAGGGCGGACCGGGTGCGGGGCGACCGCGACGCGCTAGGCCGGAAGCTCGCTGCGCCCGTCGGTGGCCCACCAGCTCGCGGTGAGGCGCAACCCGCCCAGGTCGCCGCGCGGCTGCAGCTCCTCGAACGAGCGCTTGTAGCCGGTGAACTGGAACTTCCACTTACCGTCGTCCTTCACGTACTCGTCGGTGTAGAACGCGGCACCGCGAATCGTGATGTTCCACGCCGTATCGATGACCGTGTCCTCGAGGGCCCAGACGCCGGTCGCGGTCGTCGGGCCCGTGAGCTCGATCTCGGGATGATGGATCCGATGGCTCGAGTGGAAGGTGTCGGCACCCATCGACGACCGGAGCCACTCGACGATGTTGTCGGCGCCCTCGTGCCGGTAGGCACCGTTGCTGTAGGACACCACCGCGTCGTCGACGAAGAGGGTGCGCAGCTCGGTCCACAGCTTCTGGTCGATGCACCGCATGTACGCGTACTTGAGCCGCTTGATGAGCTCCATCTCGACGAGGTCTTCGGGTGTCATCGGTCTCCTTCGGAGGGTGGTGCGGCGGCCGCTCACGATAGATCCGGCGCGAGTACCTTCGCGGCCGATGGCGAGCAACCCCGATCCCGGTGCGTCGGTGAGCGACCTCGTCGAAGCCCTCGACGACGAGTCGCTCTACTCGGGTGACCCGTTCCCGCTCTACGCCCGCCTTCGCCGGGAGGCGCCCGTCGCCTGGAACGCCCGCACCGGCTACTGGGCCGTGAGCCGCCACGCCGACGTCGTCGCGGTGTCGAAGGACTCCGAGCGGTTCTGCTCCGGCAAGGGCATCCTCACGTTCGAGATCGGTGTCGAGTACCCGTCGCCGCCCACCATGATGCACACCGACCCGCCCGAGCACACGCGCTACCGCAGGCTCGTACAACCCGGGTTCGCGCCGTCGGTCATCCGTGCTCTCGAGCCGGCGGTGCGGGCGCGCGCCGAGGCGCTGGTCGCGGCGCTCGAACCCGGCGCGCCCGTCGACTTCGTCCCGGCCGTGTCGGTGCCCTTCCCGCTCATGATCATCAGCGAGCTGTTGGGAGTGGGCGACGATTGGCCGCGCTTCTTCGAATGGTCGGAAGCGTCGATCCCGGGCGCCACCGACATGACACCGGACGAGCGCGGCCGGCTCATGGCCGACATGCACGAGTACCTCCTCTCGATGACGGCCGCGCGCCGGGGCGACCCACGCGACGATCTCGTCTCGGTGCTCGCGAACGTCGAGATCGACGGCGAGCACCTCAGCGACGCCGAGCTCGTGATGTTCCTCAACCAGCTGCTCGTCGCCGGCAACGAGACGACGCGCAACATGATCTCCGGCGGGATGTGGGCGTTCGCGCAGAACCCCGACCAGTGGCGGCGGCTCGTCGACGACCGTTCACTCGTCGCCTCCGCGGTCGAGGAGTGGTTGCGCTGGACCACGTCGGTGATCGCGTTCATGCGCACCGCCACGGTCGACGCGATCGTCGGCGACACCGCGGTCAAGGCGGGCGACCCGCTGCTGCTGCTCTACGCCTCGGCCAACCGCGACGAAGCCGAGTTCGGTCCGACGGCCGACCGCTTCGACATCGGGCGCCAGCCGAACCATCACGTCGCGTTCGGGTTCGGCGCCCACTTCTGCATCGG
>DAIQOP010000012.1:1667-11891 GCA_036787815.1 Actinomycetota bacterium | reverse complement strand
TCGTGGTCGGCGACACCGTCAGGTTGCACTGGCGCAAGAGCGAGACGCACGGTCTGCTCCCCGATCCCGAGCCGCGCCCGATCCGGCACACGATCATCTCGGTCGACGACCACCTCGTCGAACCACCGGGCATGTTCGACGGCCGTTTGCCCGCGGCCCTCGCCGACCGCGCGCCGCGCGTCGTCGAGACCGAAGACGGCCACGAGGTGTGGCAGTTCGACGGGCGGGTGTTCTTCCAGGTCGGCCTGAACGCGGTCGTGGGGCGGCCGCGCGAGGACTGGATCGTCGAGCCGACGCGCTTCGACGAGATGCGGCCCGGCTGCTACGACATCGACGCGCGCGTGCGCGACATGGACATCAACGGGGTGTGGGCATCGGTCAACTTCCCGTCGCAGATCACCGGCTTCTGCGGTGCGGTGTTCTCGCGCTGCTCCGATCCGGAGCTCGGACTCGCGGTGACGCGCGCGTGGAACGACTGGTTCTACGACGAGTGGTACTCGCCGTATCCCGACCGGATCGTGCCGATGGGCATCACGTATCTCGCCGATGCGGAAGCCGGCGCGGCCGAGATCCGTCGGAACGCGGCGCGCGGGTTCACCGGAGTCACGTTGCCCGAGCAGCCGCACCGCATCGGCATGGAACCGATCTTCTCGCCGTGGTGGGATCCGATCATCGCCGCGTGTGCGGAGACCGGCACGGTGATCTGCCTGCATGTCGGCTCGACGGGCGTGGCCGACATGCCGCCGGGCGCGCCGATGGTGCCACTCGGCGCGACGCTCTTCGGGCAGCTCTCGCTCGCCGCGTGCGCGGAGTGGCTGTGGTCGGGATATCCGGTGAAGCACCCCGACCTGAAGATCGCGATGTCGGAGGGTGGCATCGGTTGGGTCGCGATGCTGCACGACCGGCTCGAGAACATCGTCGACCGCTCGGGCTACGGGCGGTTCTTCCCGTCGACGGAGCTGCGGCCGGCCGAGGTGCTGCACCGCAACTTCTGGTTCTGCACGATCGACGACCCGTCGACCATCTCCACGCGCCACACCGTCGGCGTCGACCACATCATGTTCGAGACCGACTACCCGCACGGCGACGGCACCTGGCCCGACAGCCAGGCCGTGTTCGAGCAGTTCTACGGCTCGCTCCCGGCCGACGAGGGCGCCATGATCAGCCACGAGAACGCCGCCGCGCTCTTCCGCCACCCGCTCCCGCCCCCCGGCTCCCCCCACGCCGCCGGCCTCCGCTGACCTTCTTCCCCGCCCTTGGCGCTCCTCCCCGGGGATCCCTGGGATGCGTTTGTCTACGTATGCGATACAAACGCATACCAGGGAGGGCGACACGGCTCCGGTGGAGCGGGTCAGGCGGGCGGCCAGAGGGGTTCGTCGACGGTGAAGCCGACGTCGGTGCCCCAATGGTTGCGGAACGACACCTCGTGCACGGGCCGGCGGGGGGCGACACCCCAGACCCCCGTGGGGTAGCCCATCGTCACGCAGCTCGAGAACAGCCAGCCCTCGTCGCGCGGCACACACAGGATCTCGAGCACCGCATCCAGCTGGAACATGAACACCGACGTGAGCGACGAACCAATGCCTTCGGCGCGCGCCGCGAGCATCGCCGACCAGGTGGCGGGGAAGATCGATCCGCCCGTCGGATCGAGCTGCACGAACGAGAACAGCAGGAGCGGGTACTCCTCGAAGTGGTCGGCGAGGTGTTGCGCCGAGCGCTGCACGCGGAGCATCTGCTTATTGTCGGCAGTGTCCGGATCGGCGAGTGCATTCGCGATGCGCTCCTTGTAGATCGTCTCCCACAGCAGGCCGAGGCATTCGCGATAGATGGGCCCGAGCTGTGCGAGCACGGCTTCGTCGTCGACGAGCATGAAGCGCCAGTTCTGCGTGTTCCCCCCGGTCGGAGCCCGCACCGCGGCATCCAGGATGCGTCGCTGCGCGTCCATCGGGATCTTGTCGGGAAGACACCGGCGCATGGCGCGAGTGGTGTACAAGGCTTCGTAGACGTCCATGCGCGGCAGCCTCGCACCTCCGGGCGCCCACGGGCAACGACGTACCGTGACGCGATGACGATCAACTACGAATGGCGGGGCGCGTTCGACAACGCAGAGGTGAACCGCCTGCACGCGGAGGCGTTCGAGACCCGCGTCTTCGACGAGAGCGAGTGGAACTGGACTGCTCTGGTCGACCGGCACAGCCTCGGCTGGGTCGTGGCGCGCGACGAGAGTGGGCTCGTCGGCTTCGTCAACGTGGTGTGGGACGGCCTCGTGCACGCCTGGATCCAGGACACGATGGTCGCCGTGCGGGCACGAGGCCGGCAGGTCGGGACGCAACTCGTCACCCGGGCCCGAGACGGCGCGCGCGACGCGGGTTGCGAGTGGCTCCACGTCGACTTCGACGACCATCTGCGATCGTTCTACTTCGACGCCTGCGGCTTCACCCCGACGACCGCAGGGCTCATCGCCCTGCAGTAGTCCGACGTCGCCGCGCCGCTATTCGGCAGGCTTGTCGACGGCGCTCTTCATGCTCGCGAGCGCGTGTGCAAGCCGCGCTTCGACCGACGCCTGATGCGACGCGAGCGCCTGCAGCTCGGAACCGGCGCGGATCGCGGCCCGCACGCCCATGATGTCCATCGCGCGGTGCACCGACCGCTTGTTGAGCTGCTGGAGATCGCTCTCGACGTTGGCCACCTTCGTCGCCACGGTGAGCACGGCCGCCTCGAGCTCGGCCGCCGGGAACGCGCGGTTGCACAGCCCCATGCGCGCCGCTTCCTCGCCCGAGATGGAATCGCCGGTGAGCAGCAGCTCCATCGCGTTGCGCATCCCCACCAACCACGGATGGAACTGCATGTCGGGCGGCGAGATGATGCGCGTCACCGGGTACCCGATCTGCGCGTCGGCCGCGACGTACGCGAGGTCGCATGCGGCCATCAGCTCCGTGCCACCCGCGAGCGCGTACCCGTGCACCTGGGCGATCACGGGTTTGGCGAGATCCCACAACCCGAACCAGCCCTCGCTCACGTGGCGCGACCACTTGCCGTCGCCGCTCGCCGACCAGAACGGCTTGTCGTCCCAGAGCGCGGACCCGAGGTCGTACCCCGACGAGAAGCACGGACCGGCGCCGCGCACGATCGTCACCCGCACGTCGGGATCGTCGTCGTGGGTATGGAGCGCGTCGAAGAGCTCGACCCGCAGTTGCGAGCTGATCGCGTTGCGTTTCTCGGGTCGGTTCAGCGTGACGCGGGCGACGCCGTCGGCCGGAGCGTCGACGAGGATGCATTCGTACGTCATGGATTCATGTCTCCCGCGTGCCGGCGAGGTCGGCGAGCAGCTCGAGTGCCCGCGGTTGGTTCGAGCGGACGATCAAGGTGGTCGCGCCCGACGATTCCCATGCCGCGTAGCGCTCGCGGATCCGCGCTTCGGAGCCGAAGAGCCCGCCGTCGTCGAGGAACTCGTCGGGCACGACCGCTGCCGCCTCCTCGCGGCGGCCGGCGAGGAACAGCTCCTGGATCTTCGCGGCCGCCTCGGGGTAGCCCACGCGCGCCATCGACTGGTTGTGGAAGTTCATCTCGGGGTGCCCCATCCCGCCGACGTACATCGACGTGCGCGGCTTCATCGCCGCGAACGTCGCGCGCACGTCGTCGGTCACGACGACACTGACCGACGGCGCGATCTCGAAACCCGCGCTCTCCGTGCCCCCGAGTGCGACACCGTCGCGGCGCCGCGCGAACCCGCCGTCGAGCGCCGCGCGGTAGTGCGATTCGAGCATGCCGGGCCGGAAGCCCATCGGGATCCAGCCGTCCGCGATCTCCGCGGTGAGCTCGACCATCCGCATGCCACCGGCCGCGATCCACACCGGCACGTCGGCGGTGTGCAGGATCGAGCGCAACGGCTTCGCCATCTCGGTCGCGTCGGCGCCCGCGTACGGAACACTGATCGCCGAACCCCGGTGCACCATCGGGCCGTCCCGGCGCCAGACCTTGCGCAGGATCTCGACGTAATCGCGCATGCGCGCCACCGGCCTCGCCCACGGTTGGCCGTACCACCCCTCGACGACCTGCGGGCCCGACAACCCGAGACCGCAGATCACGCGCCCGCCGCCCGCGAGCGCGTCGACGGTCGCCATCGCCATCGCGGTGGCCGTGGGGGTGCGGGCCGAGATCTGCACGATCGCCGTCCCGAGGCGGATGCGGCTCGTCTGCGCGGCGAGGAACGCGAGGGGCGTGATCGCGTCGGCGCCGTACGCCTCGGCCGTCCACACCGAGTCGAAGCCGAGCCGCTCGGCCGTGCGCACCTGCTCGGTTGGCATCTGCAAGCCCGCGCCGGCCCAGATGTCGAGGCCGAGCCCGAGCTTCATGGTGCGGAATGTAGGCCGTCGAGAGGTTGCCCGTCGCTACGAACCCGCCGGCCGCCTCGGTATCCTGCGGCAATGCTCGATCTCGTCATCGCGGGGGCCGACGTCGTCGACGGCACGGGCGCCGCGCGACGCCGGGCCGATGTCGGAGTTCGCGACGGGAGAATCGTCGAGATCGGCGACATCTCCGAGAGCGCGAAGCGCACGATCGACGCCGAAGGGCGCGTCGTCGCGCCGGGCTTCGTCGACGTGCACACGCACTACGACGCGCAGGTGTTCTGGGATCCCACGCTCAGCCCGTCGCCGCTGCACGGAGTGACGACCGTGATCGGCGGCAACTGCGGCTTCACGATCGCGCCCCTGGTGCCGAGCGAGGCCGAGTACCTGATGAAGATGCTCGCTCGCGTCGAGGGCATGCCGCTCGAAGCGCTCGAGGCCGGTGTGCCGTGGGACTGGACCACGACGGCCGAGTACTTCGACCACTTCGACCACACGCTCTCGGTGAACGCCGGCTTCATGGTCGGCCATTGCGCGCTGCGCCGGGTCGCGATGGGCGAGCGCAGTGTCGGTCACGCCGCGAACGACGACGACCTCGCCGCGATGAAGGCCCTGCTGCACGAATCGCTCTCGGCCGGCGGCCTCGGCTTCACCTCTTCGTGGGCCGAGACGCACAACGATGCCGACGGCGAGCCGGTGCCCTCACGGCACGCGACCGCCGACGAGTTGTTCGCGCTGTGCGGCGTGACCGGCGAGCACGAAGGCACCTCGCTGGAGTTCATCCCCACCGCGCGCGACTTCACCGATCGGCACCTCGACGTGATGGCCCGCATGTCGGCCGCGGCCCGCCGCCCGCTCAACTGGAACCTGTTGACGGTGAGCGCGACCAACGGCACCTTCGTGGAGCAACGGCTCACCGCGGGCGACGTGGCCCGCGAGATGGGCGCCAAGGTGGTGGCGCTCACGATCCCCGAACCGCCCCGGCCCCGCATGTCGTTCCTCAGCGGCTTCGTGCTCGACGCGCTCGCGGGTTGGGCGAAGCCGATGTCGTTGCCCGTCGTGGAGAAGCTCGCGCTGCTCGCCGATCCGGTCCGCCGCCACGAGCTCGAGGAGCAGGCGCAGGGCACGCAGGGTCTCATCCGCGCCATCGCGCACTGGGAACGGCTGATCTTCCTCGAGACCTTCGCGCCCGAGAACGCCGCCTACGCGGGCCGGAGCGTCGGGGAGGTCGCGGCCGAGCGGGGCCAGCGCCCGTTCGACGCCCTCTGCGACATCGCCGTCGCCGACGAGCTCCGCACCGCGTTCTCCACGCCGGAGTTCGGCAACAGCCGCGCCGACTGGGACGCGCGGGTCGCCGTCTGGCGCGACGGCCGCGCGGTGATCGGTGCTTCCGACGCCGGCGCGCATCTCGATCTGCTCGCGACGTTCAACTACACGACGACCACGCTCGCCCGGGCCGTGCGTGAGCACGAGGCCCTCCCGCTCGAAGAGGCGGTGCAGCTCCTCACCGACGTTCCGGCCCGGCTCTACGGGCTGCGCGATCGTGGGCGCATCGCCGTCGGCGCGCACGCCGATCTCGTCGTGTTCGACCCCGCGACCATCGGCCCCGGCCCGGTCTTCACGCGCACCGACCTCCCGACCGGCGCGTCGCGCGTCTACGGCGAGGCCGAGGGCATCGACGAGGTGATCGTGAACGGCACGGTCATCGTGGAGCACGGAGCGTTCACCGACGCGCGGCCCGGCACGTTGCTCCGCTCCGGTCGCGACACCGAGACTCCCGCGCTCAGCTGACGGCGGCCACGTTCGCCGGACGGATGCGATACGCGCACCGCACGTCGCCCGCGAGCAGGTGCGCGGTGCGCTCGACGGTCACGTCGGGACCGAGCGTGTCGCGGAAGAGCTCGAGCTCGGAACGGCACAAGCCCGGGCACGCGGTCGCGGCGGTGCAGATCGGGCAGTGATGCTCGACGAGCACCACGCCGTCAGTGTCGTCGTCGGGATACACGTCGGCCATGTAACCCTCTTCGCTGCGTTGCGCGGCGAGCGCGCGCACTCGCGCCTCGAGCGTGGCCGCACCCGCCGCGGGAACCACCGCGCGGTACGCGTCGAGCTGCAACTCGGTGCGCGCGTCGACGACCCGGTCGAGGCCGTCGTTGCCCAACGCGTCGCGGATGGCGCCGAGCAGTTCGACGGTGAGCAGGCCGTGGCGGTCGGCGAACTGGCTCGCCGCGCCGGGTGTGAGCACCCACTCGATCGGCGAGCGGCCCCGACCCGATTGCGCGCGAGGCAGCGCGCGCCGCTCGACGAGACCCTGCTCCACGAGCACGTCGATGTGCTGGCGCACCGCCGCTTCGGTGATGCCCAACGCCTTCGCAACCTCCGACGCGGTCGCGCCGTCAGCGCGCTTGAGGTGCTCGAGCACCCGACGTTTGGCCGTGCTCAGCGACGTCGCCATGCCCCCATCCTACGACTTTCGCAAGCTTCTGCTTGACGAATGGCGATCCCGGCGAGGCGGCCTGACCTGGACGTTCTCCGGCACTCGACAAACTCTCAGCTTTCCCTCACCGAGTCTTCACGTGGGCTCGCCACAATGGGAGCAAGCAAGGAGAGAGGCTGTTGGAGACCGTGACAACCCGAGAGTCCGACCCCCACGAACCCGGTTCACAGGTCACCACCCTCGTGCCCCTGCCCGGCAGTGTGCTCGGCGCGGCGACGATCGTCGCCGCGCAGGGCGCTCTGGCCGCGACCGGGGCGTTCCTCGCGTTGCTCGCCACGCACACGACCCGCGTGCGCTTCCTCGGCCACGGGATCGGCGCGTGGCGCTTCGGCGCCGCGTTCATGCTCGGCAGCTTCGCGATCGCCGCGATCGCCGGCGCCGTCGGTCTTGCCGAGCGCCGGGCCTGGGCCCGACCGCTCGCCTTCGCCGTGCAGGCCGCGGTGATGTGCGGCTACCTGCTGACGTTCGCATTCGACCCGTTCCGCTCGTTGGTCGGTATCGCCGTCGCCGTGGGCGTGCTCGCACTCGTGCTCGGCCCGAGCGCCGACGCCGCGTTCGCGCCCGTCGAGAACGCCTGACTGTCGCTCCATCGGCACTGCACCACGCACCGCGCGAGCCGCGAGCACCGGTATCCTGCGCCCATTCGGCGCCCGCAGCTCAGTTGGACGGAGCGGCAGTCTCCTCGGTGTCGCGGGCCCGCTCGCGTACGCGTGCGAGACACGGACGTATCCGCCTCGTGTACGGAATGGAAGTTCGGCAATGCGAACCGTCTGGCGAACCGTCTGGCGAATCGTGTGGCGAGTCGTTGTCGTCGCCGGCGCGCTGACCTTTCTCTCCTCAGGCGTTCAGCTCCTCAGCCAAGCCCACGGCAGGTGCAGCCACGTCGAGCTGGGTCGCCGCTACGTCGTGTTCGTGAACACCTGCTTCGACGACAAGAAGTGGTCGAACATGAAGGCGCACGGCAACACGGGCTGGGGAATGAGCGGAACAGCAGCGGGCTGGTTGTCGGTCGCCCTCGGGATCCTCGGCCTGGGCGTCGTCGCAGTCGGACTGACGGGCTTTGCCCTCCATCGCGTGCGGAGGCGCCGTAGCGACGACGGCACGCCTTCGGAGCCGCCACGACTCGGCGATGCGCTGCCGCATCGCGGTTCAGCAGCCCAGCCCGGCGCTCCCGCACCACGGGAAGCAGCACCCGCCGGTGAAGCTGAAAGCGCAAGTGCCATCCACGAGGTGGTTCCCGAAGAAGCCGCGATCACCATCGCGATCGCAGCGGGTCAAGACCTCGCAGGGCGTCTGGCGTCCTCTCTCGACGGGGAACTTCCCACAGCCGTGAAGCGCGCTGCGATCCTCATCGGGACGATGATCGCAGTGGGAACAGATGCCGTGCGGACGCATCCGTCCGGCATCTTGGATGACTCGGAACTCGCGAAGCTCGCCGCGTTTGCCGAAGAGAACGGACTGCCCGGCGAGCGAATCGCTCGACTCATCCGCGAGCGACGGGTCACAGACGCGGTCGCCGTAGCGTCTGCCGCTCTTCTCCGTGTCGCTGCTCTCCACGATCTCGCGCTTCCCGACGAACTCGCCATGCAGCTCCCACTGTGGATGGCGGGCTCCTGACTGTCCGGCGTGCACGGCCGGCGCCGAGAGCACCGGTATCCTGCGCCCATTCGGCGCCCGTAGCTCAGTTGGACAGAGCGGCAGACTTCTAATCTGCGGGTCGGAGGTTCGAGTCCTCCCGGGCGCGCGGGTTCCTGCAGGTCAGACGCTTGCACATCGCGATCTTCATCGGCGGCGTCGTCTGAAGTCCGCGAAAAGTCCGCGGCTTCGCGAGCCGCCGCGTCAATCCGATCAGCAAGGTCGTTTAGATCGTCTGGGTAGAGATGGCCGTACCGATCCAAGGTCATCACCGCCGACGCGTGACCCAACATCCTCTGCACGGCCTTGATCGAAGCCCCTGACGAAATGGCGAGGCTGGCCGCCGTGTGGCGGAGTTCGTGAGGAACGAAGCCCGAGAGGGCAACGCGCTCCGTTGCCGGGTTGAAGCACCGGGAGCGAAAGTTGCCGTTTCGTAGCACGCCGCCGCCCGGCCCAGAAAAGACAAAGTCATCGGGCTCGCGCTCGGCGACGTGCGCCGCCAGTCGTTCCCACAGGAAGGCGGGAACTGGAACCGACCGCCGTTGATGATCCTTCGGAAGGCCGAACGTGCCGAGCTTCTCGTCGAAGGATTCGGCGACATGTACGCGACGGCTACGGATGTCAACCCGTCGTACTCGGAGCGCAGCAGCCTCACCCCATCGAAGACCGCAGTACCCGAGCACAAGCACGAGCAGTTCGTACTCACCGCACGCGTGCGCAAGCTCGCCGAGCTGGCGATGGTCGAGATATCGACGCTCCTTCTTGGGAAGACGGGGTAGTTCGATGCCCTTCGCCGGGTTGGCGGCAAGCTTCCGATCTTTCAACGCGGCTTCGAGAATCGCCGACAACAACTGATGTGCCTGCCGCACCCTCGATGCCGACAGTCCGTCCGCGTTGAGGTCAGCAACCCACTCGACAATGTCGGCGCGCGTGACGCGTCCAAGCGGGATGTCGCCCCAGCGAGAGCGAACACGCGACCGCCAAAGCGATTTGTAACCTTCGAGCGTTCCCGGCTTCAGGTTGACCCGGGTGGCTAACCACTGCTCACCGAACGTACCTACGGTGAGCTTTGCCGCGAGCCGAGGATCGACCCAGTGCCCTCGATCGCGAGCGGATCGTTGATCGCGCTCCCAGCGGTCGGCATCCGTCTTGCGTACGAACGTCTTGGTTCGCTCGCGACCGTCTGCGGCTCGGTAGGTGGCCTGATACCGGACACCTCGTGAGTTCTCCTTGCGCGTGATCGCCACGGTCTACCGTCCGTTTCCGCGCTGCGCGGCGTCGAGGTGCAGCTGTTCGGCCACCCAGGCTTCGACGTCGGTTCGGCGGTAGCGGAGGTGGCGGCCGATCTTCGCGCATGCTGGGCCGGTGCCCAAGTAGCGCCAGTTGTAGAGGGTCCCGACCGGTACTCGGAGGTACTCCGACACCTCGTGAATCGTCATGAGTGGTTGATGGGCTTGCATGTCTCCCTCTGTCCGACCCCTCAGGGGGCCTGCTGTTCGTGATGCGGTACTCGCCCCTCATGCGGGGCGCGAATCTGATCTAATCCCCGGGTGAGCGACGTTCCGTGTCGTGAACGCGGTCTAAGCCACCCGACCGAGGGATCGGCTCCGTTGATCAGGCGGAGCCGATCGTCGCGGTCAGGGGCGGACGGCGCGCTGGCGCGTCCGGGTTCGCGGCATCTTGCGCACTCGGAGGTCCTTCGGCCACTGCTTCGGGTCACCGCCCTTCTTGGCGCCGTGTCCG
>DAIQOP010000012.1:0-1657 GCA_036787815.1 Actinomycetota bacterium | reverse complement strand
GGTGCCGAGCTGCTTCACGAAGACGGGGATCCCGTCGGCGACGCAGCGTTGTTGGATGGCGCGCATCCAGGCCACGTCGACGGGCCGAGCCTTCGGTCCGCTCTCGCCGCCGAGGATGACCCAGTCGATCCCGTCGAGTGGGAGCGACGGCAACAGTCCGAGGAGCGGTTCGCAGGACAGGAACTTCACGGCTGCGGGAGTGCCAGCGAGGTCACGCGCCCGGAACGCGTACCGATCGGTCTCGATGCTGACTCCCATCCACACGTTCTCTGGCCATGGCAGGTCACCGGCGACTGACGCGAGACGCTTCGACCTCTTCGTAAGCACCTGGTAGGTATGTCGGGGTGTCTGCTCCATCACTTCGAACACC
The DNA here is from genome assembly GCA_036787815.1 of Actinomycetota bacterium. Taxonomy (GTDB): domain Bacteria; phylum Actinomycetota; class Acidimicrobiia; order IMCC26256; family PALSA-610; genus DATBAK01. The sequence goes on along the minus strand of DAIQOP010000012.1, from coordinate 1,287 downwards.
TGCTGGATGTACGAGAGTGGGACGTCGTCGTGGAACAGGTCGCTCATCGAGTCCACGAAGATCAGCCGAGGCTTGCGCCACTTGCGCGGTATGTCGAGAGCGGCGGGATGGAGTGTGGGCTTGAAGCCGGGGCCACTCGTGCGCGGATCACCGTCGTTCTGATACCTCGGCGAACCCATCCGCTTCAGGCGAGCCGCGAGGGTCATCGCGTAGCAGTTGTCACATCCTGCCGAGACGCGATCACAGCCTGTCGTGGGGTTCCAGGTGGCGTCGGTCCATTGGATGTCGCTTTGACTACTCATGACATTCCTTTCGTTGTGCGGGATGGAAGATCGTTGCGACGGGCTCCCGCTGCACCGTCGATCATTCGCGGGCGTCGTGCCCGAGATGGTGGGAGCGCTACAGGGCGACTCCGTTCGTGTTCGGCCTCGGCCGCGTTCAAGCGCGCCGCACACACGCGTGGTGCCGTTCGTCGTCGCGTGGACGGGCCGTGCGTGAGGCCGAGACCCTTCGCTCGAATTCGGCGCACCGTTGGGATTCGAACCTTCTATTTCTTCTATCACTCTCGATGTGTTCACGTATTTGCTCTCCAGTCGATACGATCACGCTCACCTGTAGGACCGTAACGTCTGGGTCGGACGTCATCGTTCCTCCGAAATGGCGAGAATCACGTCAACGCAAGTTGTGATGCTCCGACGATCACATAATCGCAGGTCACAGGCCTAGGCGGATTCCAGAAAAATATCTGGTCGAAGGTGATCGAACATGCGTTAGAAGGGGATTTGGGCCCGATCCCCATCACAAAGACGACGACTGCGACTCCGTATATACCGTGCTCAACCACGATATCTGCCAAGATGTCGGCAACATTGCATGGCGTAGCCCGCCTGCCACGGAACGGCAGACGTCGCAACGTCGGCTCGTATTCGGCCTGCCCACGGAGTCGTTCTCGACCCGATGGCACCCTTCCGACGCGAGCGGTAGGTGTACGTCCACGACGATGACGAGGACTGTGACGACGACTGAGCCCACGACTGAGCCCACGACGGTGACGGAGATGAACGTGTGCATGCATGCGTCGACGCTGACGCGACCCGTGTTGAAGTGCGTCCGTCGCGGAACCGGCGACTGTCTCGATAAGAAATACGACTTCTCTGGCGCCCCGTGCTGTCACGGGCGCGGCGGATGCTGCGTCGATGCCAGATTGGTCCCCGCTCCAATTCGCGGGGCCGCGTGTCGATACTCCAGTGCGAGGCCGAGCGGTCGGATCGCCGAGGGGGAACTGCG
>DAIQOP010000167.1:0-8480 GCA_036787815.1 Actinomycetota bacterium | reverse complement strand
GGGGAGCCTCACCGACTGCACCGTCGCGACTCCGGGCGCGGGCATCACGAACTGGGTTGCGGTGCGCGCCGAGACCACCCGTTTCGCAACCGCGGCCGGATGGACGGCTGGAACCGCGGCGCCGCTCACCACGCCGCTGGAAGCCACGATGAAGGCGGTGGAAGCGACCGCAATCGCAACGCTCACGATTCCGGCTGAACGGGCGGCTCGCGACTTGGTCACCGAGGCTCCTTGTCGTGTGATGACGATTCGTTGTCGGGCTGAGATGTCGCGATCGCGGAGGGTCGGAAAGAACGCTCGAGCCGCAGGCTGATCGCCGCGCTGATGCGGTCGACCGGAAAGTGGCCGGCCTCGTTGACGGCGTGAACCGCTTCGACCGAGGGAGCCTGGAAGACACAGAAACAGGTGTCGTCGCCGGGCACGAATATCGACTGGACATAGCGCACGTCGTGACGGCCCGCGATACCTCGTGCGCACGCCGACGCGACGCGATCGACTGCCCTCGCGAGGCCATCGACATCACCGACGGGTAGGTAGCGCTCGACGAGAAACGTCAACTCGCCTGGTTCGGCTGGCACGGGAACGATCGTCACAAGGACGACGATATGAACGACCGGCCGGCCTCACATCGGTGGTACCACGCAACTTTGCAGTACCCGCGTGCCGTCCGCGCCTGCTGGGCATACTGCGCCCGACGCCGGTAGCGTCTCGAACGCGGGCCCGTAGAGTCGTCTGGCGGTGGCCGTGATCCCGGCCTGACGCCCGGCCCGGGGTCTTACGGCGCAGCCTTCGGAAGGAGTGCGATGCCCGGGCCGAACCCAGCGATCTTCGGACGCGAACGCGAGCTCGGCGCCGTGAGCGACTTCATCGGCCGTGCCCGAGCCGGAGCGGGTGGGTCTTCGGCGTCGCTGGTGCTCGAGGGTCCGGCAGGCATCGGCAAGACCGCGATCTGGGCCGAGGCCGTGTCGCGCGCCGCTCGCGAGGGCGTCGCCGTGCGCGAGTGTCGCTGTGCGGCGACCGACGCGGCGTGGGCCTTTTCCGGGCTCGGCGACCTGCTGGAGGGAATCCCCGACGCCGTACTCGGCGACCTGCCGAACGTGCAGCGCGAAGCGCTTTCGGCCGCGCTGTTACTCGACACGACGACCGTGGTCTCGCCGGGCGATCGTGTGGTGGCAGTCGCGGTGCTCGGCGTGCTGCGCGCGTTCGCGCGTTCGGCGCCGCTGCTGTTGGCGATCGATGACGTCCAGTGGTTGGACAGCACGTCGCGCACGGTCTTGACGTACGCCTTGCGTCGTCTCGACGACGACGGGGTTCTGGTGCTGGCGTCGCGCCGTACCGAGGGTGGGCCCCAGGCCGACCCGCACGCGACCGAGGCATGCCTCGGCGTGGCCGGCGATCGGTTGGCGATCGGACCGGTCAGTGTCGGCTCTCTGCAGAAGATCGTGCACAGCAAGCTGTCGCTGACATTGTCACGGCCGACGTTGACGCGGTTGCATCGCGCCACCGGAGGCAACCCGATGGCCTCGCTGGAGATGGGCCGCGCTCTGCAGCGGCGAGGCGACGACAAGCTCTTGATCGACGACCCGTTGCCGGTTCCGAGTGACGTGCGGCTGCTCGTCGCCGATCGCCTGGATCGCCTTTCCGACGCGGCCCGCGATCTGCTCGTGGTCTGTGCCGCGTTGGCCCACCCGACGATGGACGTCGTCGCAACGGCCCTCGACGAGCCGGCGCTCGCCGCACAGAGCCTGACCGAGGTGGTCGAGCTCGGCGTGATCGAGATCGATGGCCGACGGCTTCGGTTCGCACATCCGCTGGTGGCTTCGGTTGCGTACGCCGACGTCTCCCCGCAGGCTCGAACGGCTCTGCACCGACGCTTGGCCGAGGTGACCGCTGATCCAGAGGAACGGGCGCGGCATCTCGCGCTGGGCACGACCGGTCCCGACGCCGAGGTTGCCGACGCATTGGACGTGGCGGCCCGGCATGCTCGTCGCCGCGGCAGCCGCGAAGGCGCGGCGGAGTTCGCGGAGCTGTCGATCGATCGCACTCCGGTCGAGCACACGGCCGACCTTCGTCGCCGCAGGGTCACCGCAGCCGGGTACCAGTTCCACCTCGGGTACCCGGATCGGGCGCGATCGATGGTGACGGCAAGTCAAGAGGACTCGAAGCCCGGGCCGGAACGCGTTCCCGGACTGTTGTTGTTGGCGACGATCGACTACTGGACCGGCGGCAGCGCGCCAGCCGCGAGATGGTGCGAGCAGGCGATGCGCGAAGCCGGTTCCGACCGCGTACTGACCGCCCGCTGTCACGCGGCGCTCGCCGATCTGGCGTCGTACGACGCCGGGCAGTTGCTCGGTCACGCCCGGACCGCGGTGAGCTTGATGGGCGAGGGCGACGACGCTCCACCCGATGTGCTGGCCAGCGCGCTCAAGAATGTCGCGTTTCACACGCTCCGCCTCGGATATGGCCTCTCAGCTCCGTTGCTCGAGCGCGCGGCCGTGGCCGAGGCGCGCAGTGATCCCGTGCCCATCATCGACCGAGTCGGTATGTGCCAGGGGATGCTGCTGCGCTTCGCCGGACAGTTCGCCGATGCTCGGCGCTGCCTGCTGGAGATGCGCCAGAGCGCAGAGGACGAGGGCGACGACAGCGCGCTTCCGAACCTTCTCGGCCATCTCGCGCTGCTGGAGTGCTGGGCCGGGGATTACCCGTCGGCGTTGCGATACGCGTCCGAAGGCCGCGACCTCATGGCACGCACGGGCGTCGGCTCGGCTTCGGTGTCGGCCGCGCACGCGCTCGCCGAGGCGCACCTCGGCCACATCGATAAGGCTCTGCATGGCGCCGCGGCTGCGGTCGCATACGACGAATCGCAGGGCGAGGCCGCAGACGTCGCCTGCGACCTCCGCAGCCTCGGTTTCGCCGAGCTGGCGGCCGGCGCCCTCGAGCCGGCGGCGGAGCACTTCCTCCGAGCGATGTCAATCTCCGCGGACCTGGGCGTGAACGAGCCGGCGATCTTGCGCATCCACGCCGACGCCGTCGAGGCGCTTACCGGTCTCGGCCGACTCGCCGAGGCTGAGCGCCTGACCGCGCGACTCGAGTCCGGCGCCGGCGCCGATGCCACCTGGTCGACGGCGATGGCGCACCGATGCCGCGGCCTGCTGCTCGCTGCGCAGGGCGAACTGCCCGCCGCGGCGGCTGCATTGACCGCCGCACTCGACGATCACGACGCGCTCGGAATGCCGTTCGAGCAGGCCCGCACGCGCCTGCTGCTCGGCCGAGTGTTGCGCCGGATGGGCCGGCGCACCGAGGCACGCGCAATGCTCGAAGCGGCGGCGGCGGTGTTCATCGAGTTGGATACCCCGCGCTACGCCGACCAGGTTCAGGCCGAGCTCGCTCGACTCGGCGGACGGGCAGCGGCGCCGCTCACGCTCACCGCGACCGAGCTGCGGGTTGCCGGGCTGGTCGGCTCGGGTCGCACGAACCAAGAAGCGGCCGAGACCCTCTTCATCAGCGTCAGGACGGTGGAGAGCCATCTCGGCCGCATCTACCGCAAGCTCGGCGTCCGCTCCCGCACCGAGCTCGCGGCCACGCTGTCGAGCGTCGCGCACTCATCTCCCCTGAGCGGTCCAGCTCGGAATGCTCCCGCGCGGAATCTTCAGGACCAGAACTGATCGAAGTGGTACGTGTCGCCGTGGTACACGGTGACCTCGGTGATCCTTCCCTGATGGATCTCGAACTCGATGGCGCTGGCGATGTCGAGTCGACGGTCGCCCCGTCGAGCGGTCTCTTCCTGTATCGCGATCGCTCGTTCGGCGTTCGCGAGAAGGTCGACGATCTCCACCGAGAACGAGTTGTCGCTGCGTGCCTGCAGCTCTCGGAGCAACGACAGAACGCCCTCGGGACCCTTGTGGTCGCCCGCGAACGGCCCTCGCCCCGGCTCGTGCCACACGACATCGTGGGCCATGACCTCCTGCAGGCTCTCCTGGTCACCTCTCGCAAACGCTTCGTAGCAGTGCCGGATCAGCTTCACGTTGGGATGCTCGATCATGAGTCGCCTCCTGCATCACGTCCTGAGGGCTTCGAGATCCGCGGGATCGACGCGCCGACGTGCGAGCAGGTGCACGGCAAACCGCGCCCTTGGGTGCACGCGAATGACGAGAAGCCCACCCGGTTGGACCCCCCAGTCGCGCACGTCAACGAGATTGTCGCCGTCGACGACGATCGAATCGGCGTCAACGGCTCGCGCCACCAGGTCGCCGATGACATCGTGTGTCGCGCCGTGGAACGTGAGGTGCCACGTGACGCGATGTACGCCGGCGCCGAGCGGAATCGCGGTCACGAGCTCGGCCGCGACGAGCGGGTAGCGCTCGGCGTCGAAACGGCGTCGGCCCTCCCGGTCGTAGAGCGGGTTGCCCGAGTGCAACGAACCCACCGGCAACTCGATACGACACCAGGGCACAGCAACCGCGAGGAACACCCCACCAGGCGTTGTCTCCGCATCCAGGTGCCCGGCCACGTCGCCGGTCGTCATCGTGACCGTCTGCAGGCTGGTGCTCGCGCTGACCCGCACCTCCGACCCGCCTGGAACGAGATCGAAGCGAGCCATTCCGGCCTCCAGACTCGGTCCGGGCGGCGACACGCAACCACCATGATGCGTACACCTGGCCGCGAACAGCAAGCACGTTCTCCGCGAGCGCCGCGGATGGCGCGCAGACGCGCGCTTCACAGCCACCAGCACAGAGTCGAAGGTCCCTATCTCGCTCTGGGTGGTCGGCGTACCGTGAGGAGTGGCGAACACGTCGATCCGCAGAGACATTGAGGTCGCCTTCTCTGCGGGGAGTGAATGGCGATACCGGCGCCGGAGTCCTGTAACGGGGAGTCGGCCGGTATCCCGAGCACGACGGTCGTCCCTCCGTTCGACGCACGGAGGCGACGATGGCCACTCCTCAAGGCTTCGCACGGATGTCGAGCGCGAGCCGGGCCCGCCGACCGTGGTACCAGCGAATCACGACCGTGCTGGCGGTCATCGCGTTGGCCACGGCGCAGGCGCTCGTGGCCGCGCCGCGCGCGACTGCCGCGGACGCGACTCATACCCTCTGGGACGCGAGCGCGACACCGCAGATCATCGGCGTGACCGACAACACGCCGATCGAGCTCGGCGTCCGGTTCTCCTCCGACGTCGCCGGGTACGTCACCGCGATCCGCTTCTACAAGGCCGCGATCGACGGCGGCACGCACGTCGGGCACCTCTGGAGCGCGGAGGGGACGCAGCTCGCGGAAGCCGTCTTCACCAACGAAACCGGTTCGGGCTGGCAGCAGGTCGACCTGAACCCGCCGGTCGCGATCGTCGCGGGCGTCATCTACGTCGCGTCGTACTTCTCGGCGAACGGCTACTTCTCCGACACACCCGACTACTTCGCGTCGGGCGGCTACGACAACGCTCCGCTGCACGCGCCCGGTGAGCCGAACGGCGTCTACCACTACGCGAGCTCGGGATTCCCGACGAGCGGTCACACCTACAACTACTGGGTCGATGTCGCGGTCGCCGAGCAGACCGGTCCGGACACGACACCGCCGACGGTCACGGCGACGGTTCCTGCGGCCGATGCCACCGATGTCGCGCCGAACACAACCGTGACTGCCCGGTTCGACGAGGCGCTCAACCCCTCGACCGTGACCGGCGCGACCTTCTCCTTGCACGATGCGTCCGACGGAGTGGTTGCCGCCGACGTCGCCTACAACGGCGCGACCCGCACCGCGACGCTGCGCCCGCAGCAGCCGCTCCGCCGCTCGAGCGTCTACCGCGCGACCGTGGCGGGCGTCGCCGACCTCGCCGGGAACGCGCTCGCCGCGGACGTGACGTGGGCGTTCACGACCGCCGCGCCGCCGACTCCCCCGGCCGACTCCGGCCCCGGCGGCCCGATCCTCGTCGTCGCGGATGCCGGCGACCCGTTCGGCCGCTACTACGGCGAGATCCTCGGTGCCGAAGGCCTGAACGAGTACCGGGTCACCGACATCTCGAAGGTCGACGCGACGATGCTGCGTTCCTACGACGTCGTCGTCCTCGCCTCGATGCCGCTCGACGCGGCGCGTGTCCAGATGCTGACCGACTGGGTGGCCGACGGCGGGAACCTGATCGCGATGCGTCCCGATGCCACGCTCGCGTCGGTCGCCGGACTCGACGGTCCGTCGGGAACGCTGTCGGACGGCTACCTCGCCGTCGACACGACGGCCGCGCCCGGCGCCGGCATCGTCTCCGACACGATCCAGTTCCACGGCACCGCGGACCGCTACACACTCGACGCGGCTTCGGCGGTCGCGACGCTGTACGCGAACACGAGCGACGCGACGACCAACCCCGCGGTGACGATGCGGACCGTCGGCACGAACGGTGGGCACGTCGCGGTGTTCAGCTACGACCTGGCCCGCTCCGTCGTCGAGACCCGCCAGGGCAACCCGGCCTGGGCCGGCCAGAAGCGTGACGGGCAGTCCGGACCGATCCGCTCCGACGACCTCTTCTACGGCGCGGCCGCCGGCGACGCGCAGCCCGACTGGGTCAATCTCGACAAGGTCCAGATCCCGCAGGCCGACGAGCAGCAACGCCTGCTCGTCAACATGATCGAGACGATGCAAGCGCAGAGTCCGCTGCCGCGCCTGTGGTATTTCCCGAACGACGCGAAGGCGGTCGTGGTGATGACCGGCGACGATCACGGCAGCGGCGGCACCGCCGGTCGCCTCGACACCTACGCCGCCGCGAGCCCGGCTGGATGCGTCGTCGACGAGTGGCAGTGCGTGCGGGCGACGTCGTACATCTCGCCGTCGACGCCGTTGTCGCCCGAGCAGGCGCAGGCCTTCCAGGACGCCGGGTTCGAGATCGCCGCCCACGTCACGACCGACTGCGCCGACTGGACTCCCGCCTCGCTCCTCGCCGACTACGACGGGCAGCTCGGCGCGTTCGCCGCGAGCTACCCGAGCCTCGCGTCCCCCGTGTCGAATCGCACCCACTGCATCCCGTGGAGCGACTGGGCCACCCAACCGAAGGTCGAGCTCTCGCACGGCATCCGCCTCGACACGAACTACTACTACTGGCCCGGCGATTGGATCCACGACCGCCCCGGCCTCTTCACCGGATCGGGCATCCCGATGCGCTTCGCCGACGTCGACGGCACGATGATCGACGTGTACCAGGCCGCGACGCAGATGACCGACGAATCCGGCCAGAGCTACCCGGCCACCATCGACACGCTGCTGTCGAACGCGCTCGGGCCGCACCAGTACTTCGGCGCCTTCACGGCGAACATGCACAACGACTCCGCCGACAGCGCCGGAGCGAACGCGATCGTCGCGTCCGCGCAGCGTGACGGAGTGCCGATCGTGTCGGCGAGCCAGATGCTCACGTGGCTCGACGCACGTGCGGCATCCACGTTCTCGGCGATCACGAGCGACGGCTCCACGGTCACCTTCACGATCAATGCCGATTCGCGCGCACGCGGCCTGCGGGCCATGCTGCCCCTCCACACCGCGACCGGTGACCTCACGGCGCTGAACCTCGGAACGGCTGCCGTCGCGTACGCCACCCAGACGATCAACGGCGTCGCCTACGCGTTCTTCGACGCGACGGCGGGGAACTACGTCGCGACATACGCGGCGCACACGCCGCCACAGGTTGTCGGCGACACGACCGTCGCCGACTTCACCGCCGGCACCGTCGGCGACGCGACGGCGGTCTTCGCCGACGGCGACGGAGCCGTCACGTTGCGCCCGAGCGCGTCCGAGACCTTCGACGGCGCCACCCTGCCCGCCGGTTGGTCGGCGGCCGCGTGGAACGACGGTGGGACCGCAACGGTCGGCGGCGGGCGGCTCACCGTCGACGGCGCCCAGGCCGGCACCGACGCGACCTCCGGCGCGGGTCGGACCCTCGAGTTCACCGCGACGTTCACGGCCGTGGCGTTCCAGCACGCCGGATTTGCCACCGTCGACTTCAACGGGCCGTGGGCGATGTTCAGCACCGGGCGGGACGGCACCGCCCTGCAAGCCCGCACGAACGACGGGACGCCGACCGACGAAACCCTCGCCGGCAACTGGCTCGGGAGCCCGCACCGCTACCGCATCGTGTGGGGCGCCTCGAGCGTCACCTACTTCATCGACGGAACGCAGGTCGCGTCGCACCCGCTGAGCATCGCGACGCCCATGCGCGTCATGGCCAGCGACTACAACCTCGGCGGCGGCACGATCGCACTCGACGACATGACGATGACGCCGTACGCGAACAACGGCAGGTTCGTGTCGCGCGTCTTCGACGCCGGCACCTCGGTCGGCTGGAGCGCGTTGAACGCCGAGACCGTCACGCCGTCGGGCACGACGATCGACCTCGCGGCGCGCAGCGGCGACACCCCCGTTCCCGACGGAACCTGGACCGCCTGGTCGCCGGCCGCTCCGGGGGCGGATCTCGGCCTGGCCGGCCGGTACGTGCAGTACTCGGCCGA
>DAIQOP010000166.1:0-8488 GCA_036787815.1 Actinomycetota bacterium | reverse complement strand
ATTCGGCGTCGACTCCCGCGCTGAAGAGCGAGAAGTACACGTCGAACACGGTCTCGAACGCGTTCCAGTGCCCCTGGTGCTTCACGAGGGTGGTGCCGAGCGCGGCCTTGAACGCGTCGCGGTCCTCGAACGGAACGAACTCCGCGGCGCGCATCGCGTCGAGGTTCTCGGTCATCGACACCGGCAACCCCGCGGCGCGCAGCTCCTGCACGAAGCCCTGGAGCACGTCGAGGAGCGTGCGGTCGGTGTCGATCACCGCGCGCGCCCGCTCACCCGCGCCACGATCACCGAGCGCGTGGTCGAGCTTGTTCCAATGCACGTCACCTCCGCGTGCCGCTGAGCGGTGGGGGGCCGTCGACGCCGAGCTCCTTGCGGGCCTTCACGAGATCGCTCTGGTACTTGAGCAGCACGTGCAACGTCTCGCCGAGCGTTTCCGGACCGATCTCGTTGCGCCCGAGGAACAACAGCGTGCGCGCCCAGTCGATGGTCTCCGAGATCGACGGTGCCTTCTTGAGGTCCAGGGCCCGGATCGACTGCACGACCCGCGACACCTGCGACGCGAGCGCGGCGTCGATCTCGGGAACGCGGATGCGGACGATCTCCTCTTCACGCTCGAGCGTCGGGTAGTCGATGTGCAGGTAGAGGCAGCGCCGCTTCAACGCCTCCGACAGCTCACGGGTGTTGTTCGAGGTGAGGAACACGAACGGCCGCTGCGTCCCGACGATGGTGCCGAGCTCGGGGATCGACACCTGGAAGTCGGAGAGCACCTCGAGCAGCAGGGCCTCGGTCTCGATCTCGACGCGGTCGACCTCGTCGATGAGCAGCACGACCGGCTCCTTGGAGCGGATCGCCTCGAGCAGCGGGCGCGTGAGGAGGAACGCCTCGGAGAAGATGTCGGACTCGACGGTCTCCCAGTCGCGTTCGTGCTCGCGGTCGGCCTGGATCCGCAGGAGCTGCTTCTTGTAGTTCCACTCGTAGAGGGCCTTGCTCTCGTCGAGGCCCTCGTAGCACTGGAGCCGGATCAGGCGCGCGCCCGACGACTCCGCGACCGCCTTCGCGAGCTCGGTCTTGCCGACACCGGCCGGCCCTTCGATGAGCACCGGCTTCTCGAGCCGGTCGGCCAGGTAGACCGCGCCCGAGATCGCGGCGTCGGCCAGGTAGTCGACCCCCCGCAGGCGGTCGGTCACGTCGGCCACGGATTCGAACCGCTCGGCCATGGTTGATGCTCGCTTTCGTCGCGTTCGTCGGCTTCGATGATCGGGTGGCCGGGATGGGTGGCGTGGTGGGCGCCGCTAACCCCTGACCTGCCCGTCACCCCAGACGAGGTACTTGTAGGTCGTGAGCTCGCGCAGGCCCATGGGGCCGCGAGCGTGCAGCTTCTGCGTGGAGATCCCGATCTCCGCACCGAAGCCGAACTCTTCGCCGTCGGTGAAACGCGTCGACGCGTTGACCACCACGGCCGCGGCGTCGACCTCGCGCGTGAAACGCCGAGCGGAATCGAGATCGGTGGTGACGATCGCCTCGGTATGGCCGGTGCCGTACCGGTTCACGTGGGCGATCGCGGCGTCGAGCGTCGGGACGACGGCGATGCTGAGCTTGAGATCGAGGAACTCGCGGCCGAAGTCGTCGTCGGTCGCCTCGCCGATCGCCGGCACGAGCCGCCGCGCCGTCGCGTCGCCCACCAGCTCGACGCCGTGCTCGGCGAGCACCGCCGCGGCGCGCGGCAGGAACTCGTCGGCGACACCGGTGTGCACCACGAGCGACTCGGCTGCGTTGCACACGCTCGTACGTTGCGTCTTCGCGTTCACGAGGATGGCGAGCGCGGTGTCGAGATCGGCGGCGGCGTCGACGTACACGTGGCAGTTGCCGTCGCCGTCGATGATCACGGGCACGGTCGCGTTCGCGCGAATGCTGTTGATGAGGCTCGGCCCGCCGCGGGGAATGAGGCAGTCGACGTAGCCCGTGAGGCGCATCACCGCGGTCGCGGTCTCGTGCGACGGGTCCTCGACGAGCACGACCGCGTCGTCGGGAAGATCGGACTTCGTGAGCGCTTCGCGCAGCAGCGCGGCGATCGCCTGGTTCGACCGCAGCGCGGTGCCCGACCCGCGCAGCAGCGCGGCGTTGCCCGACTTGAGGCACAGCCCGGCCGCATCGCTCGTGACGTTGGGCCGGTTCTCGTAGATGATCGCCACCACGCCCAAGGGCACCCGCAGCCGCTCGATCTGGAGACCGTTCGGGCGGCGCCAGCCGTCGAGCACCTCGCCGATCGGGTCGGGCAGCGCGGCGACGTCACGCAGGCCCGCGGCCATGGCTTCGATGCGGGCCTCGGTGAGCCGGAGGCGGTCGAGCGGACCGGCTTCCATGCCGCCCGCTGCGGCCGCCTCGAGATCGGCCGCGTTGGCGGCGACGATCTCGGCGGCGCGATCGAGGAGGAGATCGGCCGCGGTGAGCAGGGCCGCGTTCTTCGCCGCGCTCGTCGCCGTGGCCATCACCCGACTGGCCGCCCGGGCCCGGCGACCGAGGTCGACGACGGCCGCGACGACCGGGTCGGCCGGGGTGTCGGCGGCGGGATCAGCCATCGTCCGAGCCTACCGCTTGACCGTCCGGTCAAGTTTGTACTCATGGTCGCATGCTCACTCGTCGCGGCACGGCGCTTCGTCGTCGTTCCCGGGCTGACCGCTCCCCTGCTCCACCATTCCGTGGCCGTAGGGGCCGTGGTGTCAGGTAGCCGAGGTCGAGCCGAGCGTGACGGTGAGGGTGTGGGCGGCGCCGTTGCGCAGGACCGAGACCTGCAACACGGTGCCGGGATCCGACTGGCGGATGCGGGCGCTCAGGGTCGTCGAGTTGTCGATCGCCGTCGTGCCGACCTTGGTGATCACGTCGCCCTGCTGCATCCCGGCCTTGGCCGCCGGCGAGCCGCTCTCGACGCTGACGATCAAGGCGCCGTCGCCCACGACACCCTGACCGGAGTCCTGGGTCTGCACACCGAGGAAGGCGAAGGTGACGGGCTTGCCGGCGACGATCTTGTCGGCGACGGCCTTGGCGGTGTCGATCGGGATCGCGAACCCGACGCCACTGCTGCTCCCCGATGCGCTCTCGATCTGGTCGTTGATCCCGATGACCCGACCGCTCAGGTCGGCCAGGGGGCCACCCGAGTTGCCCGGGTTGATCGGCGCGTCGGTCTGCACCATGTCGATGGCGCCGTTCGTGGTCTGCATCGCGCGGTCGACCGCGCTGACGATGCCCGCGGTGACGGTCTGTTCGAGCCCGAAGGGGCTCCCGACCGCGACGGCCGTCTGGCCGACCTGGAGCGGGACGGCCAGCGCGAGGCTCGCGGGGGTGCCCTTCGTGCCGCCGAGATCGATCTTCACGACGGCCACGTCGGTGCCCGTGTCGGCCCCGACGACCGTTCCCGTACGGGTCGTGCCGTCGGCGAGGCGGACGGTCACCGTGTTCCCCGCGCCGGTGACCACGTGCGCGGCCGTGAGGATGTGGCCCGCGGTGTCGTAGACGAACCCGGACCCGAGCCCCTGGCTCGTCTCGATCTGCACGACCGACGGCGCGAGCGCGGCGGCCACGGCCGCGATCGGCTCGGCACTCGAGCTCCCGGAGACCGTGGGGCTGGTGGACACGGTGGCCGTCGTCACGTTCCCGCCCGTCGTGCGCACGATCGTCGTGGTGTGCCCCGTCGACCGGACCACGGCGAACCCGCTCGCGACCAGCGACACCGCGACGAGCACGGCGAGCACCGGCCGGCCCCGACGCGGCGGTGCCGGCGGGACGGGCGGTGCGGTGAGCGGCGGGGCGGGCGGCGGCGGAGGCCGGGTGCCCACGGTCGGATCGAACACCGCGACAACGGGTTCGTCGAAGGGCGGTTCGTCGAGCGGCGCGTCGTCGACGGGCGCCTCGTCGAACGCGGGATGAGCGGCGGGAGGGCGACCGTGATCATCGGCGAAGGGATCGAACATTTCGGGCTCCGTTCGGCCGGGGGGGAAGCGGGACCCCTCGATCGTCGTCCGCGAACATGTGAGTTCGCTATACGGCTCCTGAACGGACGCTCAGAACCTGAGCATCCTCACAGGCCGGAGGCGCGCCGTACCGCGTCCCCGGAGACCGGCCTACGGGAGCATCACGAGGTCGTCGCGATGGATGACCTCGTGGGGCGCGCCGTCGGGGAGATCCGCGGTCCGGCGTCCGAGGATCGTGTCGAGGGTGCGGGCCCGGTAGCGGCTGAGCCCCTTCGCGAACGGACGACCGTCGGGGCCGGCGACCTCGACCGCGTCGTCGACGTCGAAGTCGCCCTCCACTCCGCGCACGCCCGCGGGCAGCAACGAACGGCCACCGTGCATGAGCGCGGTGCGCGCGCCGGCGTCGACGACGATGCGCCCCGCCGCGCCGCGCGCGAACGCGATCCAGAGCTTGCGGCTCGCGAGCCGTTGCGCGCGCGGTTGGATGACGGTGCCGACGGCACGACCCTGGAGCGCGTCGAGCACGACGTTGTCGGCGCCGGCCGCGGCGATCACCGCGCGCACTCCCGACCACGCGGCGATCTTCCCGGCCGCGAGCTTGCTCGCCATACCCCCGCTGCCCGCCTCGCTCCGGCTCGCGCCGGCGACCGCCTCGAGTGCCGCGTCGACCTCGACGATCTCCTCGATGAGCGACGCCGCCGCGTCGAGCCCGGGGTCGGCGGTGAACAATCCGCCCGTGTCGGTGAGCAGCAGCAGGGTGTTCGCTCCCAACAGGTGCGAGACCAGCGCGGCGAGCCGGTCGTTGTCGCCGTAGCGGATCTCGTCGTCGGCGATCGTGTCGTTCTCGTTGACCACCGGGAGCACCTGCAGATCGAGGAGCCGGTGCAGGGTCTCGCGCGCGTGCAGGTACTGGCTGCGCTGCACGAAGTCGTTCGACGTGAGCAACACCTGGCCCGCGACGATGCCGTGCGACTCGAGCATCGAGGCCACGCTCGCGAACAAGCGGGGTTGACCGACCGCCGCGATGGCCTGAAGCGTCCCCGTATCGGTGGGGCGCTCGGCGAGACCGAGTGCCGGCATGCCCGCGGCGACCGCGCCCGACAGCACCAGCACGATCGGGTACCCCGCCGCACGCGCCGCCGCGATCTCGCGGCAGAGCTTGGCGAGCGCCTCGTCGTCGAGATCGCCGTTCGCGCGCGTCACCGACGAGGTGCCCACCTTCACGACAGCGAGGGACGCGCTCAACTTTCCTCGTACTCGAGCTCGGTGCCGCCGATCCGCACGATGTCGCCGTCGCGCGCACCGGCGCGAGCCAACGCGCGGTCGACGCCGATCTTGCGCAGCCGCTGCTGCACGAACACGAGGGCATCGGGGTCGCGCAGGTCGGAAACCGCGACCGCGCGCTCCGCGATGCGACCGTGCACGCGCCACACGCCGTTGTCTTCGCGCTCGATGGAGATGCCGTCTTCCTGCGGCCGGATCACCACGATCGGATCGGGGGCTTCCGGCAACGCCCGCGCCTCTTCGACCAGCTCCGCGATCCGACCGAGCAGCTCGTCGAGCCCGGTGCGCGTCGCGGCCGAGATCCGCAGACCGTCGAACTCCTGGGTCGCGACGTCGGCCTTGCTGCCGACCACCAGCCGCGGCCGTTCGAGCAGCTCGGGCATGTAGCTCCCGAGCTCCGCGAGGAGCACCGCCTCCTGTTCGGCCGGCGTAGGGCCCGCGGCGGGCGCGAGGTCGAGCAGCAGCACGAGGACACGCGCCCGTTCGACGTGACGGAGGAACCGGTGGCCGAGCCCGCGCCCCTCGGCCGCGCCCTCGACGAGGCCGGGGATGTCGGCGAGCACGAACTCGTGCTCGTGGAAGCGCACGACCCCGAGGTTCGGTACGAGCGTGGTGAACGGGTAGTCGGCGATCTTGGGCTTCGCCGCGCTCACCGCGGCGATGAGGGTCGACTTGCCGGCGTTGGGGAAGCCGACGAGCGCGGCATCGGCCATGAGCTTCAGCTCGAGCCGCAGCCAGCGCTCCTCGCCGTACTCGCCCTGCTGCGCGAACGAGGGGGCGCGCCGGGCGTTCGACAGGAACCGCGCGTTGCCCTGCCCGCCCCGACCGCTGCGAGCCGCGAGCCAGAGGTCGCCGTGGTGGAGGAGATCGGCCACCACGCTGCCGTCGCGCTCACGCACGACCGTTCCCTCGGGCACGTCGACGATCAGGTCGGCTCCGCTGGCACCGTGGCGCTTGTCGCCGCGCCCGTGCGTTCCCGACGTCGCGCGCCGGTGGGGGTGGTCGCGGAAGGCGAGCAGGGAGGCCGCGTTGCGGTTGGCGCGGAGCCAGACGTCGCCGCCCTTGCCGCCGTCGCCACCGTCGGGCCCGCCTTTGGGCGTGTGCGATTCGCGACGGAACGAGACCGCGCCGGCACCACCGTCGCCGGCACGCACGTTGAGTTGGGCCTCGTCGACGAAATTGGACATGACCGGTCAAGGATACGGATCGCGCCACGACGTGGCCGCAGTGTCGGCCCCCTGAGGGCTCGCGGATGCCGCTGGATAGACTCTCTCTTCCCCCATGGGGAGTCGCGCATGGTGGATCGCCAGGTCCGAGACCCGGAAATCGAGAGCGAACAGGCCTATCTCGACGCGGCCTATGCCCGGCTGGAATCCATGCGCCAGGCGGCCCGCCGGGTTCGCGAGGCCTATGCCGACGTGCGCGCCGGCGGCACCCACCAGGCCCGGCTCGAGCGCGACATCGCCTACGACATCACGCAGCGGCGACTCGCCGACCTCGATATCGGCGAGTCGCCGCTGTGCTTCGGCCGCCTCGACCTCGAGACCGACGACCCGTATTACATCGGGCGCCTCGCGGTGGAAGACGCCGACCACACCCCCCTCGTGATCGACTGGCGGGCGCCGGTCGCCGAGCCCTTCTACCGGGCCACGGCCGTCGCGCCCATGGGTGTGGTGCGCCGGCGGCACTTCATCACCCGTCACGGGCGTGAGATCGCCGCCCTCGACGACGAGGTGTTCGACCGCGACGCGACCGAGTCGGCCGGGCTCCAGGTGAGCGGCGAAGGCGCGCTCCTCGGCGCGCTCGAGCGCGACCGCACCGGCCGCATGGGCGACATCGTCGCGACGATCCAGGCCGAACAGGACGAAGCGATCCGGGCCGACCTCCCCGGGCTGCTCATCGTCGGCGGCGGGCCGGGCACCGGAAAGACCGCGGTTGCGCTCCACCGCGCGGCGTACCTCCTCTACACGCACCGCCGGCGTCTCGCCTCCACCGGCGTGCTGCTCATCGGGCCGAGCCCGGTGTTCCTGCGCTACATCGAGCAGGTGCTCCCCTCGCTCGGCGAGCAGGACGTGCAGCTCACCACGATCGGTGGGCTGAAGCCGCAGCTCGACTCGCGGCCGCGCGAGGTCCCCGTGGTCGCCGCGGTCAAGGGCGACGCACGGATGGCGAAGGTGGTGGCCAAGGCCGTCGCCGACCGGCAGCGGGCGCTGCCGCGCGATCTGCCGCTCGCGGTCGACGGGCTGCGCGTCACGCTGCGGCGCGACGACTCGGCCCGGGTCGTGCAGGGCGCGCGGCGCCTGCGGGGCACGCACAACGAGCGCCGGCGCGCCGTCGTGCGCCGCACCGTCGACATGCTCGTCGCGCGCTACAAGGCCGCCGCGATCCGCGAGTACCAGGAATCACGGGTCGACACCGAGCCGGCCGCCGGCCAGCTGCACTTCGGCAGCCGAACCGCCGCCTCCGCAGGCCCGGATCCGTTGATCGCCCGCGCGCTCGCCTCGGGCGAACCGCTCCCCGAAGGTTGGGAGCGCGAGCTCGCCGATCGGCTGCGCCGCCGGCCCGAGGTGCGCGAGGCCCTCGACCGCATGTGGCCGGTGCTCTCCGGACCGGAGCTGATCAACGATTTGTTCGGCTTCCGTGCCCTCGTGCGTTCGGCGGCCGCCGGTGTGCTCGACGACGCGGAGCAGGAGTTGCTGCACCGGCCCCGCGCGCAAGACGCCGCGCACTCGGCGTGGACCGACGCCGACGTCGCGGTCATCGACGAGGCCGACGCGTTGCTCGGCCCGGTCGAGGCGGCCCGGCCCCGTACCCGGCGCCGCCGCGGTGGCGACACCGAAGCGCTCGAGACCGCGCAGGGCGTCGTCGAAGAGCTGCGCCTCACCGGCTCGATCAGCGGCGTGAACCTGCTGGCCCGCTACGGCGACTCGAACGACAGTGAGGTGAGCGAGCTGCCCGAGCCCCGCACCTTCGGGCACGTGCTCGTCGACGAGGCCCAGGACCTCACCGCGATGCAGTGGCGGATGCTCGCGCGGCGGTGCCCGTCGGGCTCGATGACGCTCGTCGGCGACCCCGGGCAGGCGAGCCGGCCCGCGGCCGTCGCCGACTGGGACGCCATCCTCGCCCTGCTCCCCCGCCACACGCCGCCGCGCTTTGCGACCCTCACGGTGAACTACCGCACGCCGGCGGAGATCATGGAGGTCGCCAACCGCCTCCTCTCGGCGGCGGCGCCGATA
>DAIQOP010000165.1:0-8515 GCA_036787815.1 Actinomycetota bacterium | reverse complement strand
GGCCGCCGGCCGGCCGCTGAGCGCGACCACGGGCGCGAACCTCGCCAACCGCCACCTGGTGGGCGGCGTCTACGCGGGGCCGAGCAAGGGTGCGCTCAGCCTCACCGGGCCACTGGTGCTCGACGGCGCCGGGAACCCGAACTCCGTGTTCATCTTCCAGACCAACTCGTCACTGATCACCGCGTCGTCGAGCACTGTCTCGCTGATCAACGGTGCGCAGGAGTGCAACGTGTTCTGGCAGGTCGGAAGCTCGGCCACGCTGGGTACCGGCTCGGTCTTCACCGGAAACATCATGGCGCTCACCTCGATCAGCGTGACGAGCGGTGTGACCGTCCACGGTCGTGCCCTCGCCCGCAACGGCGCGGTGACGCTCGACAACGACGTCTTCACCCGTCCGACCTGTGCGCTGAGCGTTCCGGGCGGCGGCGGAAGTCCCACCACGACCACCCCGGGCGGCGGAACCGCCGGTCCGACAACGCCGGGTGCAACGCCGGGTGCAACGCCGGCTGCAACTCCGGCGGTCCCCGGTTCCGGTGGATCGGGCGGGAGCGGTGGCGGCTCGGGTGGACCCCCGGTCGCCGGGCCCCCGCGCACCGATGCGGTGCCGATGCACAGTGGGAGCTCTCCCTGGTCTGCGTTCCTGCTCGCGAGCCTCATGGGCGGCGCCGGAGTCGTGGGCGTCGTCGTGAACGATCGCATCCACGCTCGTGCCTTGGCACGGTTGCAGCCTCGGATGGCGAACGACACCGGAGTGGTCGGCCCTTCGTCGGGTCGATGAGGCCGCTGGCCTCGACCGGGAGCACTGTCGCGACCTTGCTGGTCGCGGCCGTGCTCCTGGCAGGTTCGGCGACGCAACTGCCGACGCGCACGCGCACGGTCGCGTGGCCGGCGACGGGCTCGGCGCCGGCTTCGGCTTCGGCTTCGACGGAGCCGGCGGCCGCAGGGTCACGGCCCACGAAGTCGCACGTCCCCCTCGCCGTTCCCGCGGCGATGGCCGCGCAGCGGTTGCCGCTCAGTGCGGCGTTCGCGCCGGTGCCGCTCGAGCTGCGAATCCCGAGCCTCGGGTTGCACGTCTCGGTGCTGGCCGTCGGGATGAACTCGAAGCACGTGATGGACGCGCCGATGGGTCCGGCGGCGAGCCCGGTCTGGCAACAGGCGTTCTGGTACCGGGGAAGCGCGATGCCGGGACTTCGCAGCACCGCGTTGTTCGCCGGGCACATCGACGACCCGCTCGGACGCCCCGGCGTCTTCGCCGACATCGACAAGCTGCGCAAGGGCGATCTCGTTGTGGTGCACGACACTCGCAGCGGTCTCGACGTGCGTTTCGCGGTCACGACCGCGACCAGCTATCCCCTCGACCAGACGACCGACCCGGCCGTGCTCTCGCGCATGTACGGCACCGGTCCGGTGAACGGGAAGGCGGCCCAGCACTCCGTCGACGGCCTCTCGCACCTGACCCTCGTCACCTGCGCCGGCACCTTCGACAACGGCCTCGGCACGCACAATCGCCGCCTGGTCGTGTTCGCCACCCGCATCGCCTGAGCGTTGACGGGGCCGCGGCGAGGTGTCATACTTTCCGGCACTATGTACGAGGTGACCGCTCCGCACACGCACGGCCTCCTTCTTATCTAGCCGCGGGCACCCACCCGGTGCTCGCAGATGCCCTCCGCGCCCTCGGCCGGGGGGTTTTTTGATGCCGGTTTTTTGATGCCGGTTTTGATGCGCCGGCACCCCACATCAACCCCGGAGGGCGAGATGGACCAGGTCCTGATCTTCGACACCACACTGCGCGACGGCGAGCAGTCGCCCGGCATCTCCCTCGACGTCGTCGAGAAGCTCGAGATCGCCGAGCAGCTCGCGCGCCTCGGTGTCGACGTCATCGAGGCCGGGTTCCCGATCGCGAGCGACGGTGACTTCGAGTCGGTCGAGGCCATCGCCAAGGCGGTGCGGGGCCCGATCATCGCCGGCCTCTCGCGCACGGGCTTCGCCGACGTCGACCGCGCGTGGGAGGCGGTGCGGCACGCGCAGCGCCCGCGCATCCACGTCTTCATCGCGACCTCCGCCATCCACATGGAGAAGAAGCTCCGGATGACGCCCGAGCAGGTGAAGGCCGAGACGGCCGGGAGCATCGCCCGGGCCAAGGGCTACTGCACCGACATCGAGTTCTCGCCCGAAGACGGCTCGCGTTCCGATCCCGAGTTCATGTGCGAGGTGCTCCAGATCGCGGTCGACAACGGTGCCACCACGCTGAACATCCCCGACACCGTCGGCTACGGAGTTCCCGAGGAGTACGCGAAGCTCATCCGCTACGTCATCGACACGGTGCGAGGCGACTACATCGTGTCGACGCACTGCCATGACGACCTCGGCCTCGCCGTCGCGAACTCGCTGGCCGGCGTCGCGAGCGGTGCCCGTCAGGTGGAGTGCGCGGTCAACGGGCTGGGCGAGCGCGCGGGCAACGCCGCGCTCGAAGAGATCGTCATGGCGATCAAGACGCGTGGCGACTACTTCAGCGGGCTGCGAGTAGGAGTGCAGTCCGAGGAGCTGGCCCGCACCTCGCGGCTCGTGTCGCGGCTCACCGGCTATCACGTGCAGTACAACAAGGCCGTGGTCGGGCGCAACGCGTTCGCGCACGAGTCGGGGATCCATCAGCACGGCGTGCTCACCGATCGCGAGACGTACGAGATCATCGACGCCGCGACCGTGGGGCAGGAAGCCGCGCAGATCGTGATGGGGAAGCACTCGGGCCGGCACGCGTTCAACGACACGCTGAAGAAGATGGGCCTGCACGTCCAGGGCGACGCGCTCAACGCCGCGTTCGTGCGGTTCAAGGAGCTGGCCGATCGCAAGGTCGAGATCACCGAGGCCGACCTCGAGGCGATCGTCGCGGAGGAGCTCGGCACCGGCGCGGTGCACCGCTTCTCGATCGCGGAGCTCGAGGTGCACGGCGGAACCGCGGTACCGGCCACCGCACGGGTCGTGCTCGCCGATGCCGACGGCAAGATCGAAGCCACCGAAACGGGTAACGGGATGATCGACGCCGCGATCGCTGCGGTCTCGAAGGCAACCGGCGTGAGTGGCCAGCTCAAGGACTTCCAGGTCTCGTCGGTCACCGGCGGTGGCGACGCGCTCGGCGCCGTCGTGGTGCAGCTCGCGACCGAAGGGCGCGAGGTCACCGGTCGCGGCGTCGCGACCGACGTGGTCGAAGCCTCCGCCCGCGCCTACCTGAACGCCGTGAACAAGGTCGTCCGCCTCCGCGAGCGCGGCGCGACCCGCACCGCCGAAGTCGGGCCGTAACCATGGTCGCATCCGCGTGCGCTTCGCCGTCTTGCCGCGCACTCCTGACGACTGCTGCGGCTGCTCGGTGACCATGGTCGCATCCGCGTGCGGTTCGCCGTCGTGCCTGGCACTCGTCACGTCTGCTGCGGCTGCTCGGTGACCATGGTCGCATCCGCGTGCGCTTCGCTGTCGTGCCTGGCACTCGTCACGTCTGCTGCGGCTGCTCGGTGACCACCGGGCCGGTAGTCAACAGATGGGTCGAGCCGGAGTGGGCGAGGCAGTACCTCGAGCGGCGGGACTCGATCCCGCACCGCGGTGAGGGCTACGCGGCCGTTGCCGAGTTGCTCGCCGGCGACACCGTCACCCGCGTCCTCGACCTCGGAACCGGCGACGGCTACACACTCGGGTCGGTGCTCGCCCTGCATCGCGACGCGGCGGGTGTCGGGCTCGACTTCTCGACCGAGATGCTCGAACGCGCGCGGGCCCACTTCGGTACCGATGCCCGCGTCGGGATCCGGGAGCACGATCTCGACCGCCCGCTCCCGGCCGAGCTCGGCTCGTTCGACCTGGTCGTGTCGAGCTTCGCGATCCATCACTGCGCACCCGAGCGGCAGCGGGCGCTGTACCGCGAGGTGTTCGAGCACCTCGCCGCGGGCGGCCGGTTCGTGAACCTCGAGCACGTGGCGTCGCCGACCCCCGCGCTCCACGAGGCGTTCCTCGCCGCGCTGGGCGTCGCACCGGAGGACGACGATCCTTCGAACCAGCTCGTTCCCGTCGACACCCAACTCGGCTGGCTGCGCGACATCGGCTTCGCGGACGTCGACTGCCTCTGGAAGTGGCGGGAGCTCGCGCTGCTCTCCGGCCGCCGCCCTCTCTGACACGCTTCACTGACGCGCCCTCGCTGACGCCGCGACGGTCGTGTTCCGACCGTTCCGTCGGGCTTGAGTACGCGTGAGCGGTACTCAGGGCCGAGCGAAACGGATCGCCCGGGCCGGGTCAGCTGGTGGCGGGAACCGACGGCGTCCAGGCCGGGCGGCGCGCCTCGTACGCGGCGATCTCGGAGTCGTGCGTGAGGGTGATGCCGATGTCGTCGAGCCCTTCGAGGAGTCGGTGCTGGGTGAAGTCGTCGAGCTCGAACGGCTCGTCGATCCCGAGGGCCGGCACCGCGAACCTGCGGGCCTCGACGTCGATCACCAGCTCGAGCGCGGGGTCCTCGTCGAGCGCGACCTGCAAACGCTCGACGAGCTCGTGCGCCAGCACCACCGGAACCAGTCCCATCTTCAAGCTGTTGTTGCGGAAGATGTCGGCGAAGCGCGGCGACACGACGGCCTCGAAGCCGTAGTCCTGGAGCGCCCATACCGCGTGCTCACGCGACGAGCCGGTACCGAAGTTGGGCCCGGCCACCAGGATCGACGCACCCTCGTAGCGCGCCTGGTTCAGCACGAAGTCCGAGCCCTCGCGCCACTCGGAGAACAGTCCCTCGCCGAAGCCCGTGCGCGAGACCCGCTTGAGCCAGTCGCTCGGGATGATCTGGTCGGTGTCGACGTCGGAGCGCGTCAACGGCACGCCCCGACCGGTGATGACACGTACCTGCTTCATGCGGCTCCGACCTCCGGCACTCGATCCCCACGCTGAATCCGATCTTCCGAGCTGGCGGTGCCTTCGATCTGCGCCTGGCTCTTCATGAGTCGAGGTCCTCCGGAGTGGCGAAGTGGCCGGCGATGGCGGTGGCCGCGGCGACGGCGGGGGAGACCAGGTGCGTGCGCCCGCCGCGTCCCTGGCGTCCCTCGAAGTTGCGGTTCGACGTCGACGCGCAGCGCTCGCCGGGAGCCAGCTTGTCGGGATTCATCGCGAGGCACATCGAGCAGCCGGGCTCGCGCCAGTCGAAGCCGGCCTCCCGGAAGACCTGGTCGAGGCCCTCACGTTCGGCCTCGACCTTCACGGCCATCGAGCCGGGGACGACGAGCGTGCGCACGCCGGCCTTCACCGTGCGACCGCGGGCAACGGCCGCCGCGGCGCGGAGGTCCTCGATGCGGGAGTTCGTGCACGACCCGATGAAGACGGTGTCGACCTCGACCTCGCGCATGGGCGTGCCGGGCTTCAAGCCCATGTACCCGAGCGCTCGCTTCGCCGCGTCGCGCGCGTCGGGGTCGTCGAAGCTGTCGGGCGAGGGGACGACGTCGTCGATCGTGATCGTCTGACCCGGGTTCGTGCCCCACGAGACACCCGGGCGCAGCGTCGCCGCGTCGAGCGTGACGGACTTGTCGAACGACGCGTTGTTGTCGGTCTCGAGGCTGCGCCAGTCGTCGAGCGCGGCTTCCCAGTCGCGGCCGTGGGGGGCGAACGTGCGACCTTCGAGGTACGCGAACGTCGTGTCGTCGGGTGCGATGAGGCCGGCGCGCGCGCCTGCCTCGATCGTCATGTTGCAGACGGTCATGCGGCCTTCCATCGAGAGCGCGCGGATCGCTGAGCCGCGGAACTCGATGATCGATCCGATGCCTCCGCCGGTGCCGATGCGGGCGATGATCGCCAGCACGATGTCCTTGGCCGTGACGCCCGCCGGGACGACGCCGTCGACATTGACCTCCATCGTGCCGGGCTGCGTCTGGGGCAGCGTCTGCGTCGCGAGCACGTGCTCGACCTCGCTGGTGCCGATCCCGAACGCCAACGCGCCGAAGGCCCCGTGGGTCGAGGTGTGGCTGTCGCCGCAGACGATCGTGAGCCCGGGCTGGGTCAGGCCCTGCTCGGGCCCGATCACGTGCACGATCCCCTGGCCGGGGTCGCCCATCGCGTAGAGCCGGATCCCGAACTCCGCGGTGTTGCGCGCGAGCACCGCCATCTGCTCCGCGGAGATCGGGTCCTCGAGCGGGCGGTCGAGCCCGGCGGTCGGCACGTTGTGGTCCATGGTCGCGACGGTGAGGTCGGGCCGCCGCACCCGGCGGCCGTTGAGCCGGAGGCCGTCGAACGCCTGCGGCGACGTCACCTCGTGCACGAGGTGGAGATCGATGTAGAGCAGATCGGGCTCGCCGGCGGCGCGGTGCACGACGTGGCGTTCCCAGACCTTCTCGGACAGGGTCGGCATGGGTCCCTCGAGACGTGGTGTCCACTATGTGGAATACTGATCTATATGTTGGACAGTCTAGAGGGAAACGACGCCCCGGGCAATCGGACGACCGGCGCTCGGACGACGACCGCGGTACAGACGCTCGACCGCGCGGTGCTGCTCCTCGAGGTCGTGGCCGATGCGGGGCCGATCGGGTTCGCGGGGCTCGCCGAGGCGACCGGGCTCACCCGCCCGACCGTGCACCGCCTGGTGCGGGCGTTGGAGGAGCACGGGCTGCTGGGGCGCGACGGCCGTGGTGACCTGCGATTGGGAAGCCGGCTCGTCGGCTGGGGAGCGCGCGCCGCGCGCGCACTCGGCCCGGCGCAGGTGGCCGGCCCGGTGCTCGAGGCGCTCTCGGCGCGTACGGGCGAGAGCGCGCAGCTCTACGTGCGGGAAGGCGATCGGCGGGTCTGCGTGGCGTCGGCAGAACGGGCGAGCGGCCTGCGCGACACGGTGCCTCTCGGAGCGTCGCTGCCCCTGATCGCCGGCTCGGGTGGCGCGGTGTTGCTCGCGTGGGCGCCCGACGCCGACCGGTTCCCGGCCGTGCCGCCCGCCCGGCTCACCGAGGTCCGCGACCTCGGCTGGGCCGAGAGCGTCGGTGAGCGGGAGGCGGGGGTGGCGAGCGTGAGCGCCCCGGTGCGCGATCGCGGCGGTGCGGTGGTGGCTGCGATCAGCGTCAGCGGTCCCGTCGACCGGCTGGGGCGCCGACCGGGCTCCCGACTCGCGGAGCCGGTGCTCGATGCGGCCGCCGCCCTCGAGCGGGCGAGCGGGATGCAGGGGCCTCGGTAGCGTCACCGCTCGGAAACCGGCACGAAACACAGCGTCCTTAGCCTCGGCATCGTGGAAGTCGAGATCGTGCGCTGGCCAGACGAAGACGACTATGTCGAGCGGCTCCGTTCCCAGGGGGTGCCCCGGCTGTTGCTCCTCGACGCCGACCTGCCCCCGCCGACCCCGCCGGACTGCCTGGAGGACTGGGTTCGCCTGCCGGCGCCGGAAGCCGACATCGCGGCCCGGACCTCGGCGCTGCGGCGGCGGGTCGAGCGCCACGGCACGCGCCCGACGCTCGACGGCGACGGGATCCTGCGGTTCCGCGACCGTTGGGTCGGTCTGTCGCCGGTCGAGCGGTCGCTCGCCGGCGCGCTCACCGAACGGCTCGGCGCGGTGGTCGGGCGCGAGCCGCTCGCGCAACGCGCGTGGCCGGGTGGTCTGCCGACGCGCAACGCGCTCGACGTGCACATGCTGCGGCTGCGGCGGCGCCTCGAACCGCTGGGGCTCGAAGTGCGGACCGTTCGCTCGCGTGGCTACGTGCTCCAGCCGGCGAGCAACTGATCCCGACCGGCGAGCGCGCGACTACGCGAGTCGCACGCTGACGACGACGACCGACAGCTCGCGGCGCGGGCCTTGGTACGCGACCGTTGCGCCGGGTGCGGCGCCGAGCAGCGCCTGACCGAGCGGTGAGCTCGTCGACAGGACGTCGTAGGTGTCGTGGCGTTCCTCGATCGAGCCGACGAGGTAGATCTCGGTCGCGTCGTCGCCTTCGTGACGGAGCTCGACGAGCACCCCGGGTTCGACGACCTCCGCGTTCCCCTGCTCCACGATCACGGCATCGCGCAGGATGGCTTCGATCTGACGGATCCGGGCCTCGTTGTGGCCCTGCTCGTTCTTCGCCGCGTCGTAGTCGGCGTTCTCCTTGATGTCACCGTGCTCGCGCGCTTCTTCGATCTTGTGCGAGATCTCGAGCCGGCGCGACGTCGTGCGTTCCGCCAGCTCGTTGCTCAGCCGATCGTGCGCATCCCGGGAGAGGTGGGATTGCGATTGGTCCATGGGGCGAGGGTAGCGGCTCGCGCGCCCGAAATGGTCGGGCTCTGGCGCCGCGCGGTCGCGGCTTGGCACAATTCCCGCCCGCCCGGCGGCCCGACCGTCGGGCCCGGTCCGAAAGGTCGGTGTGGGGAACGTGACTGGCTTCCGGTGGGGGGTGCGGGCGGCCGGCGCGCTCGGTGCCGTGGCGACCTTGATCGTGCCGATGCTCGTGTTTCTCGGAGCGACCGCGCTGCCCGCGAGCGCGGACGGTGGTCTCCGCGAATCCGGCACCACGACGTATGTGGTCGATCCGTCCGGGGCGGCGGTGCACGT
>DAIQOP010000164.1:0-8652 GCA_036787815.1 Actinomycetota bacterium | reverse complement strand
CCCGCCGGTCCCTCCTCGCGCGCCGAGCTCGCGGTCCCGATGGTTGCCGTGGGTCGTCCTCGGGCTCCTCGTCACCGCGTTGCTCGTGTACCAGGGCCTGCCCAAGAGCGGCTCGTCGTCGGCCAACCTCACGTACTCGCAGTTCCTCCAGACGGTCCGCACCGACCGCGTCCAGACGATCCGGTACGACAGCTCGAGCGGGCACATCAACGGCCAGTTCAAGAAGGGCAAGGAGTACCAGGGCAAGTCGACCTTCTCGACCACCGGCCCGACCAACCAGATGCCCGACGCCGACATCGCGCTCCTCAACTCGAAGAGCGTGGGTCGCGACTACAAGAGCCACGGGTCGAACATCATCGGCTCGATCATCACGCTGCTCCTGCCCGTGCTGCTCATCCTCGGGTTCTTCATCTGGATGAGTCGACGCGCGCAGGGACAGATGGGCGCGGTGATGAACATCGGCCGATCTCGGGCCAAGGTCTACAACACCGAGAAGCCGAAGACCACCTTCGCCGACGTCGCCGGCTACGGCCCGGTGAAGGAAGAGATCAAAGAGGTCGTCGATTTCCTGAAGATGCCGGGCAAGTTCCGCGAGATCGGCGCGCGCATCCCCAAGGGCGTGCTGCTCGTCGGGCCCCCCGGCACCGGCAAGACGCTGATCGCGCGCGCCGTCGCCGGTGAAGCCGGCGTGCCGTTCATCTCGGTCACCGGCTCCGACTTCATGGAGATGTTCGTCGGTGTCGGCGCGGCACGCGTGCGCGACCTGTTCAACACGGCGCGCAAGCAGGCGCCCGCGATCATCTTCGTCGACGAGATCGACTCGATCGGCCGCAAGCGCGGCGCGGGCCTCGGCGGCGGTCACGACGAACGCGAGCAGACCCTCAACCAGATGCTCGCGGAGATGGACGGCTTCGAGACCACCGAGGGCGTCGTGATGATGGCGGCGACGAACCGCCCCGACGTGCTCGACTCCGCCCTGCTGCGGCCGGGCCGGTTCGACCGGCAGATCCTCGTCCCGCTCCCCACCCAGCAGGAGAGGCTCGAAATCCTCCAGGTGCACTTCCGCGACAAGAAGATGGCCACCGACGTCGATGCCGACATCGTCGCCCGCGGAACGCCGGGCATGAGCGGCGCCGACCTTGCCAACCTCGTGAACGAAGCGGCGCTCTTCGCGGTGCGGCGTGGCGCGCAAGAGGTGCACAAGCAGGACTTCGACGAGGCGCGCGACCGCGTGCTCATGGGTCTGAAGCGGCCGTCGGTCGTGATGAGCGTGGAAGAGAAGCAGCTCACCGCGTACCACGAGGGTGGCCACGCGCTCTGCGCGTACGTGCTCGACAACGCCGACCCGGTGCACAAGGTGACGATCCTGCCGACGGGCATGGCCCTCGGCATGACGCAGCAGCTCCCCATCGAGGAGCAGCACGCGTACAACAAGCGGTACATCGAGGACATGCTCTCGGTGATGCTCGGTGGACGGGTCGCTGAAGAGGTCGTGTTCAAGAACGTGTCGACGGGCGCGCAGAACGATCTCGTGCGGGCTACCGAGATCGCACGCAAGATGGTGCGCGAGTGGGGCATGAGCGACCGGATCGGGCCGATGGCGTGGGGCTCGCAGGGCGCGGTGTTCCTCGGCGAGGATCTCATGCACACGCGCGACTACTCCGACGAGACGGCACGCGTGATCGACGAGGAAGTCGAGGCGATCCTCCGCGAGCAGGAGCAGCGCACGCAGGCGACGCTCACGAAGTACCGCCCCGCGCTCGACGCGATAGCGAAGGCATTGCTCGAGAGCGAGACGCTCGACGGTGACGACGTCACCCGCTTGGCCGACGAGGCGATGGGCTTCAAGGCCGGCGGTGAGCGCAAGCCCGTCCAGCCCGGCGGGGTGACGCTCGTACCGACACCCGCCGGAACGTCGCCCGCGGGCGGCGGCACGGGCGACGGGAACGGCAACGGGTCGCCACAAGGGTCTCCGAGCACGCCGCCACCACCACCCGCGCCGCCGATGCGGCCCCCGTTCACTCCCGCCTCCGGCGATTAGCGCCTGATCGAAGGCTCGTTCGGAGCCTCCGATCGGGCCTTCGGTACGCTCGGCTCCGTGGCTCCGCGCCTGATCGTCGCCGCCCTGCTCGTGGTCGTCGCGGCGCTCGTCGCCTGGCGCCTGCGCGCGCAGGCCGCACCGGATCCGGTGCGCGCGTCGGGCGAGGTGCCCCGGCAGCTCCATCGGGCCGACTTCCCGCGTGCCGACACGCCGTGGCTGGTCGTGCTCTTCTCGTCGGCGTCGTGCGAGAGCTGTGCGGTGATGGCGGGGAAGGTGCGGGTGCTCGACAGCGCGGAGGTGGCCGTGTGCGAGGTCGAGTTCGGCGCCGACCGCGCGCTGCACGAGCGCTACGCGATCGACTCGGTGCCGCTCGTCGTCATCGTCGACCACGAGGGCGTCACGCGCTCGGCGTTCCTCGGCCCGACCTCGGCCACCGATCTCTGGGCGGCGCTCGCCGAGCTGCGCCAACCGGGCAGCACACCCGAGCCCGATCTCGGCCAGTTGCGCTAGCGCGATCCCGCCACGGCGGGCGCACGAGCGCGGTCAGCTGCCGGGAACTCCCGCGGATCGCGTCATACCCCACGGGCCGCCGACGAAGCGTTCGGCCACGACGGGCCCGGTTGCGGTCACCACGGCAGCCGCACCCGCGCGGGCGAGACCCACCAGCGAGATCGTCACCTGGCCGCCCGGCCCGACGAGCACGTCGCGCAACCCCACGCCGGAGAGCACGGCGCCGGCCGCGCTGGCCACGACCGAGACGCGCACGCTCGAACGACCCGGGTTGAGCACGACCAGCTCGTCGGCGAGCAGCGGTCGCTGGGTCGCGGCCGTGACGACCGTCGCGACACCGGGCCGCGCCGCGAGGTAACGGCGGAGCGGCGTGATCAATGCGGAGCCGGTCGCGCCCACGTCGAACGACACCGGCATCGTCGCCGCGGTGGTGCTCGCGATCAGCGCCGGGTTGTCACGGTTCGCCGCACGGAACTTCTCGAGCGCTTCTGCCCGATTGACCGTGTGGAAGCGCGCGATGTGCCCGTTCTGGACGATCGCGTAGTGCACCGCGTTGATCTCCCGAGCGGTCGCAGTGACCGCCATCACGACGTTCAGGTCGAACCCGCCGGAGAGCCGCGGCTCGGCGCCCCCCATGCCGGTCGCGGCGTACGGGCCTCCCGCGAACACCCAGCTCCGACCGGCCTCCGGCGCGCCCACCTCGGACGCGAACCCGGGATAGCCGGTCGCGAACGCGCTGCGGGTCTCCGCGACGACGGGCACGGTCGAACGGGCGACGAGCGTGTACGCGACCCCGGCGGGCACGACTCCCGAGAAGTCGACGACCACCGCGCTGGTCGCCGGAACCCGGACCACTCTCGGATCGATCACCGACGCGACGTCGGGGACGACCGACACCCGTACCGTCGCGTCGACGTCGCCGGGGTTGGCCAGGATGAGCTCCTGCAACGCGCCGCCGCGACTGCGGTTGTCGGCGAACATCCAGGCGCGCGCGGTCGAGATCGCGCCGAGCGAGAGCGAGACGCCGGTGCTCGCACCGGGCGACGGGCGCAGGAGCGCCTCGGTCACGACGACGCGCGAGTTGTTGCGCACGTGCACCCCGATCGCGACGTGCTTCTGCTCGGCGACCGCGCGGTCGAGGCGGACGGAGATCCGCGATCCGGCCGGCACGATCAGCCCCTGGAGCGCGCCCGGAGCATGGAAACCGCTCTCGGTGTAGGCCTCGACGTCGACGACCGCGTCGATCGCGAACGGGTCGAAGATCGAAAGCCACTGCTGGCTACCGCCGACGCTCGAACCCGCGGCGAAGTACCAGTCCGCAGCCGCACGCGTCGCGCACGGAGCCATCGCGACGTCGGAAGCCGTCGCGTACCCCTGCTCCACGACCACGCCGCCGCCCATCGGCTGCACGACCACCGCGGCCGCGGGCGCCGGCGAGAGCTGCGCGACCGCGAGGGTGGTGCTGGTGCGCGCCGCGACGGTGACGAGTCGCTCGGGCACGGGCCGGTCCGCGACCATGACGTCGACCGCGGCCGACACCGGCCGCGAGCTGACGTTCGAGATCGTGATGCGGTCGCGGCTCGGCCCGGTCGCGATCGGCCCACCCGAACAGAACCACGCGCTCGAGCGGGCACCGGGCGCCGGCATCGACACCGCGACCGCCGACTCCCCGACTCTGGCTTCGGAGCGCACCTGACCGTCGCCCACGGCCACGGCGGCGACGAGCAGGCCCACGAGCACCAGCACGACCGGCAGCCGCCGGCTGTTTCGCGTCACGACCCCACCTCGACGAGTCCCGGGTCGTCGACCGCGTCGACGGCGACGGCCGCGCCCTCGGTGTGCGGTTCGGAGCGTCGCCGGCGCCGCAACCGCTTCAGCTGCGGTCCGGCGAGCAGGGCCACGAGCGCGAGCCACGCGATGAGCTGGACGACGAGGCCCAGCGTGCGCTGCGCACCGCCACGGAATCTCACGGCGACGGGCGCGACGGCATCGAGGCGGTAACCGTTGGCCCAACCGAACGCCGTGACGTGGGTGAGCCGGTGGCCGGCCTGGGTCGCCTGCCAGCGCGAGTCGTGCGCCTCGGCGAGATACACCGAGCCGGGCCCGGCGGCGCCGGCACGACCGGCCGCCCCGTGGAGCGGCAGCGGTGTCGCGTCGAGATTGGCTGCGAGCGCGTTCGCGGTCGGGTCGCCGCCGGTGGGGAGCGAGCCGGCCACCACCGCGCGGGTCGGTATCCACGCGGCGTTCTCGTACAGCGTGATCCCCGACTCGGTCTGGCGCACCGACAGGTCGAGCTGGCTCGCCAGCGTGGTACCCAGGTCGGGCGGCAGCGGCCGGACGGGCTTGGCGCCCGGTGCGGCACGGTCGATGACGGCGACGTACCGCACGCCCAGCGGGGCGAGCACATGACCGAGGCGAGCGGTGCGATCGGTGGCGAGCAGGCCCACCGCCTCGCGCGCGACGGCGCCGGCGGCGCCCTCGGGCGCGGGCCAGAGCGCACGCGCGTCGGGTGGGCCGTTGCGGCTGAACCCGAACCCGAGGCCGTGGCTCACCGCGCCGTCGAGCGGCAGGATCGACGGATCACCGATCCAGAGGATGCGGAACGCCCCTTCGCCCCGGGGCTGCACCATCCACGACAGCTGATCGTGCCAGTCGCCATTGGGCAGCCGCCACGAACCGCCGAGCGCGTCGCCGAGCACGCCAGGCACCGGGGCGAGCAACCCGCACGCCGCGACGACCGCCGCAACCTGGCGCCAACCGAAGACCACGGTGCGAAGCTCCTCGACGAACGCCGCGACACCGAGACCCACCGCGACGGCCAGGCCGAGCGCCGCGGGCACGAGCAACCCACCCGTCAACGGGACCGGCACCGACGGCGCGATCCGGCCCGGCAGCCACGCGAGCGCGAACGACGCTGCGGCGAGCAGCCACGCGCGCCCGGCCCACACGAGTCGGTTCCCGGTGGCGGTGATCAACGGGAGCCCGGCCGCGACGAGCAGCCCCCACGGCAGGAGGCCGGCGCCCGACGCTCCCGTGTGGAACCGCAGCACGTCGCTCAACGGAACGGGCGCGCGCGGCAGCATGCCGAGCGACATCGCGTCGGCGTGCAGGAGCGCGAGTGGCCAGGGCACGAGGAGCACCATCGCGACCACGGTGCTCGTGAGCGCGGCCAACGCGACACGACCGGCACTGCGGAAGTCGCCCAACAGCGGTGCACCGACGACGGTGACGGCGGCGATGAGCAACGCGAGCAGCAGCGCCGGCGGCCAGAACGCGGTGGCGATCGCGGTGAGCGCGCCGACGACACACACTCGCCGCCAGTTCCACCGCCGGACGGGGTCGGGCACCGTCCACACGTCGCCGACGGCGCCGGCCAGGCCCAACAGAACGAACGGCGCGAGCGCGTAGAGCACCAGCGGGCCGAGCTGGCCCGAGCCGAGCAGGTTGCGGGGCAGCGGATTGGCCACGTACGCGAGCAGACCGGCGATCGCGGGCAACGGCGACGGCGCCGTGGGGCGCAGCGCCCGGTACACCCCGAGTCCACCGAGCGGAACCGCGCCGACGACGAAGAGGGTGCGGGCGAGCGCGGCGTGTCCCAACAGGAGACCGCTCGCGACCGCCATCATGCCGAACGCCGCCGACGCCGGTGTCGCCGAGCCGAGGCCGGTCGAGCGCCAGGTGGAGTGGTACGTCGACAGGAGCGAACCGAACCGGGGCCAGACCGCGAACGCGCTCACCGACGGGACCCCGGCCGCGATCAGGTTGCGCGATCCGAAGAGGATCACGCCGGCAACGACGATCCACGCGACGCCACCGGCGCCGCGCAAGGTCGCGCGCGCGCTACCGACGGCGCGTCGTGTGCGGGTTCCGACGACGTCGAGCCGTGACTGCGCGTGCAGCCGCACCGCGATCACCGTGCGCAATCGGGAGCTGCCGCGCACCATCAGCGCGCGCAGGTCGTGCTCTCCGACCTGACGCGACGACTGCACCGGCCGCCGGGCGCGCAGCGTCGACGGCAGCTCGAGCATCGCCGACCACCAACCGCCGAGCAACGCAGCGGCGCGCGAGAACCGCCGGCGCGCGGCGAGACCGATCGCTTCGGCCAGATCGAGCGCGAACGCGACGGGCAACACCCACACGAGGGCCGCGGCGGCGGTGCACTTCGTGAGCACATGGATCCGGCTGCGGTTCGAGTCGCGACGCTCGCTCGCGAGGCGCGCGCCGCGCGGCCCACCGACCGCCGAGCGCCGCCGCACCCGCGCGTCGGGAGCGACGACGACGCGCGCACCGAGCAACCGCGCCCGCCAGCAGAGATCGAGATCCCCGGCGCCGGGCTCGGCGCGCGGATCGAAGCCACCGAGCTCCTCGACGAGGTCGGCACGCAGCAGCATCACGGCATCCGACACGCAGAACACGTCGCGCACCGCGTCGTGCTGCTCCTGGTCGAGCTCCCCCGGCTCGATGCCCGTGAACGCGATGCCGTAGCGGTCGATCGTGAGGCCCACCTCCACGAGCACGTCGGGCCGGTCGAGATCGACGATCTTGGGGCCCACGACCGCCGCGTTGCTGCGGTACGCCTCCTCCACCAGCACCCGCACCGCGCCGGGTTCGACGACCACGTCGTCGCGGCACACGAGGAAGAAGGTCGCGCCCTCGACGCTCCCGAAGGCGACGTTCGCGGCCTGCGCGAACGAGCGGCCCCCGGTCAGCCGCCGGACGTAGGCGTGCGGGTAGACCTCGGCCACCCGGGCCGTCGGGTCCTCCTCGGCGCCGCGGTCGATCACCAGCGTCGAGAGCGACGGGTACTCCTGGGCGACGAGCGAGGCGAGGGTGGCCTCGAGCCCCGCGCCGCCGTCGGTGACCACGATGGCGACCACGGGAGGCAGCACCGAGGCGGCCCGCTCGTCCTCCTCCGCGTCGTCGGAGTCGATCGTCTCGAGGGCCTCGATCTCCTCAACCTCCTCGAACTCCTCGAGGGCGGCGACGAGATCGTGGTGAAGCCGGGATTCCCCCGGTTCGGGACTCGGGCGCGAGTCGTCGGGCTCCGTGTCCATGCGTTCGCCGAGGTTACCAACCCGCGCTTGTTCACGCACTCACAAGCGCTTGCAGTTGCTAGCAAAACGCCCTAAGCTCGCGAGCAGTCCGGTTTCCGTCCCAGCTGTTGACGCGACGCAGCGAGACCCGAGAGAGTGGAATCCATGCAGGCAAACTTCGACATCCGCAAGACCGTCACCGACGCCGGGTACGTGACCATCGGCCTCGGCGTGCTCGGCTTCCAGCAGGCGCAGGTCCGCCGCCGTGAGCTGCAGAAGCGCGTCGGCGACACCGGCGGCTGCTTCAACACCCGCGCCGCCGACGGCAAGGCCCGCCTCGAGACGCTGCAACAGACCGTCGGCGAGAAGACCCAGGGCCTCCGTGACCGCATCGAGACCGGCGGCCGCGAAGCGTTCGACTGGGCCCAGGGTCTCGGCACCCAGGTGAAGGACCGCATCGAGCCGGTCGTCGGCCAGGTGGTCGACCAGGTCGGGACGCGCGTCCAGACGGTCATCAACCGCGCCGCGTAACCACCGCCGCGCATCACGCGCCCCGTAGACGAAGCGCCCGCGCTCTCCCCTACGCTCCGACTGTGCTGGTCAGCTTGGCGGGTGGAGTCGGAGCCGCGAGATTCCTTGCGGGTCTCGTGCGCGTGGTCGCCCCCGGAGATCTCGTCGTCGTCGGCAACACGGGCGACGACGACGAGTTCCACGGGTTGAGCGTCTGCCCCGACCTCGACTCGGTCACCTACACGCTCGCGGGCGCCTCGAACCGCGAGCTCGGTTGGGGCCTGGCCGGCGAGACGTTCGCGTCGCTCGACGCTCTCGCCCGCTACGGCGTCGACACGTGGTTCCGCCTCGGCGACCGCGACCTCGCGACCCATCTCTTCCGCACCGAGCGCCTGCACTCCGGCGCGCCCCTGTCGGTCGTCACCGCCGAGATCACCGCGGCGTGGGGACTCGGTCTGCGCCTCATCCCGATGAGCGACGATCCGGTACGCACCCGCATCACCGTGCGCGAGCCCGGTGGCGGCACGCGCGAGCTGCACATGCAGGAATGGTTCGTGC
>DAIQOP010000163.1:0-8652 GCA_036787815.1 Actinomycetota bacterium | reverse complement strand
GGGGTGTGCGCGGGGAGCACCTCGACGACCCGGCGCAGGTGCAATGGATCGTCGTCGACCGGCTCCTCCTCGACGCCGACGGCGAACAGGTGTTGCAGAGCCTGCTCGGTCGCGAGTTCGCAGTGCGGTCGGATCACGACGGCGTCGTCGTGGCACAACGCGTCCGCCCACCGAGCGGCGGGTGACCCCGCACCTCACGAGATGGTCGACGCGCCCTCCACGGGGATCGTCTGGCCGCTGAGGTACCCGGCGTCGTCGGAGAGCAGGAAGCACGCGACCGCCGCGATGTCGAACGGCACGCCGTAGCGCTGGAGCGGGATCGATCGCTTCGCCCGCGCGACGGCCTCGGGCGTGGCGAACGTTCCTCCGGTCATCGGCGTGTCGATCCCTCCCGGGCAGATGCAGTTGGCGCGGACGCCACGGGGCCCGCCCTGCGTCGCGACGAGGCGCGTGAGCGCGTCGACACCGCCCTTGCTCGCGGTGTATCCGGGCCCGAAGCCGTGGCCCCGGATCGCGGCGGTCGACGCGATCGTGACGATCGCACCGCCGCCGTCGGCGAGCAGGGGCAGGCAGTGGCGGATCACCGAGAAGGTGCCGCCGAGGTTCACCGCCAACACCCGGAAGAAGTCGTCGATGCCCACGCTCTCGATCGGACGGAGATCGGGGCCGTGGAAGATGCCGGCCGCCGTGACCACCCCCGTGATCCGTCCGAGGGTCGCGGCGGTGGTCGCAACGGCCGCGCCCACCGCGGTGTCGTCGGCCACGTCGAGCGCGAGCGCGAGCGCGCGTCCGCCGGCCGACTCGATCGTCTCCGCGGTCTCGCGCGCGTTCGCCTCGTGCAGATCGACGACCGCGACGGCCGCGCCGCGTTCGGCCGCGAGCTGCGCCGTCGCGCGCCCGATGCCACTCCCACCGCCGGTCACCAACACCACGGATCCGCTCATGGGCCCGGACTGTACGGCGGCCGGAAGCGCCCCGTAACGTGACCCGCCGGTCGGCCGGGCACACCACCGAGGAGATCGCAGATGGCGCAGGAGCTGGGTCACAGCGGGGCGGACGCCGTGGCGATGCACGGCGTCGAAGGCCGCGTCGTCGTCGTGACCGGCGCGGGTCGCGGAATCGGGCGCGGCATCGCCCACCATCTCGGCAAGGGCGGGGCGCGCATCGTGGTGGCGGAGTGGAAGCCGGCGCTCATGCAGTCGACGTGCGACGAGTTGGGCGAGCTCGGCGTCGAGAACCTCGGTGTCGTGTGCGACATCCAGCAGCGCTCCGACATCGACGCGATGGTCGCGGCAACGGTCGAGCGCTTCGGCCGGGTCGACGCGCTGGTCAACAACGCGCAGACGTTCCGCCCAATGGCGCCGATCGCCGAGGTCGACGAGGACGACGTCGACGTCTTCTACCGCTCGGGGGTCAAGGGCAGCCTGTGGGCGATGCAGGCGGTCTACCCGCACATGCGCGAGCAGCAGTGGGGTCGCATCGTCAACTTCGCGTCGTCGATGGGCATCACCGGTGGCCGCGGGTTCGCGGCCTACAACGCTTCCAAGGAGGCGATCCGCGCGCTCACCCGTACCGCGGCGCGCGAATGGGGCGCCGACGGCATCAGCGTGAACGCCATCGCCCCGGCCGCGGCGACGCACCACGGTGAGGCCGGCAAGCAGAGCGAGGGCTACCGCATCTTCATCGAGAACTGCCCGATGGGCCGGCAGGGCGATCCCGAGCTCGACATCGGTCCGCTCGCCTGGTTCCTGTGCTCCGACGCGTGCCGGTATCTCACGGGCCACACGTTCATGGCCGACGGTGGCGCCTTCATGTGGGCGTGAGCGCGGTCTCGCCCGCGGCGGTCGTGCTCCACGACGAGGGCTACCGGTTCGTCCTCCCGATCGCGCCCGAACCGACCGACTTCGACGCGCAGGGACATCTCAACAACGCCTCGATCGTGCGGATCTTCAACGACATCCGCGTCGCGTACGTGCAGGATCGCGTCGGACACGCGTGGCGCGCCCATCTGAGCGCCGAGCGGATCGTGGTGGTCGCGCGCGAGCTTCACGTGCTCTACGAGTCCGAGGGGCTTCCCTCCGAGCGGTACGTCGGTGCGATGCGGTACGTGCGCCGCGAGGGCCGCGCCGCGATCATCGAGCAGCGGCTCGTCGAGGCGGGCTCGGCGCGCGCGATCGCCCGCGCCTGGGTCGTGCAGCTGCTCGCGCGCGACGGCAGCGCCGTCGCCTTTCCCGACTTCTACTTCGCGCTCGTCGCCGAGATCGAGGGCCGTGAGATCGAGCAGCTCCCGAGCGTGCGGCGCGCGTGGGGTCCGCCGTCGTGAGCGCCGCCGCGCTGGCCGAGCTCATGGCCGGCGACGTCGACGGCGACGAGGAGGTGCTCGTCACCGCAGGCTTCCACGCCGGCCCCGTCGGGTGGCGGGGCTGAAACGTCAGGCGCCGAGGCCGCGCAACAGCTCGCCGAGGCTCGCGACCGCGCGCGGGACGGCCGCCGCGTAGCCCTCGGCCTCGATCTTCGGGCCGATGAGCTCGAGGTCGAAGACTCCGGGGTACCCGGCGGCGAGCACCTGGCCCATGATGCGGGCGAGCGGGATGTCGCCGTCGCCGGGCACGAGCCGGTCGGGCGTCGCGAGCGTGCCGATCGCGAAATCGCTCACCTGCACGAGCCGGACGACGTCGATCGATGCGGCGATCGTCTCGGCCAGCCCGCGTTCGGCCCAGCACGCGTTCACCTCCATGCACACACCGGTGCCGAGGCGGCGCGCGAGATCGACGACGTCGCGCAGGGAGTGCACGAAGCCGACGTCGACCCGCAACGAGTTCGTGTGCTCGACGGCGAACGGGATGCCGAACGCGCGTGCCTCCGCGAGCACCGGGCCCAACGCGGTCTCGAGCGCGTCGGCGGCCTCGTCCCACGGCAGCGGGCCCGCGGGCCCGGTCGTGAACACCACGCACTCGGCGTTCACCTCACGACCGGCCTCGAGCGCGCGCACCAATCGCTCGCGCTGCGCCTCCCACTGCTTCGGGCGGGTGAGCACGAACGGTCCGAGCCCGATGAGGTTGGCGACGCGCACGCCCGAGTCGGCGACCCGCCGGGTGCCTTCGTCCCACCCGAACGCCTCGAGCTTCGCGACCGAGACACCGACACAGTCGATGTGGTGCGCCGCCCAGAAGTCGAGGTCGGCGGCGAGGTCGAGCTTGTAGGTGCAGATCGCGCTCACGCAGACGCGCGGATGCATGGCCGTCGGCGCGGCCGTCATCCGAGGGTCAGACCGCGGGCGATGCTGCTGCCCCCGTCGACCTGCAGGTTCAACCCGGTCACGAATCCCGACTCCGCCGACGCGAGGTACACGGCCGCGTACGCGATGTCGTCGGCGCTCCCGAGCCGGGTGAGGTGCATGCCCTCGTAGCGGGCACGCCGCTCGGGATCGATGCCGGCGTCGCGGCGGTCGTTCAGCACGTAGCCGGGGCTGATCGTGTTGCAGCGGACGCCCCGGTCGGCGTAGTCGACCGCGATCGACCGCGTGAGCGCGTTCAACCCGCCCTTGCTCGCGATGTAGGCGGCGAAGCCGCGGCTCGCGCGCTCGGCCTGGCGCGTCGAGATGTTCACGATCGAGCTCTGTTCGTTCGCGAGGAGGTGCACGAGCGCGGCGCGCGTCAGCCACATCGGCGCGGTGAGATTGACGGTGAGGACGGCCTGCCACGCGTCGGTGGTGACGTCTCCGACCGCGCCGTCGCCGTCCTCACCTCCGGCCGCGTTGTTCACGAGCACGCTGAGCCCGCCGAGCACCGCCGCGGCCTCGGCCACGAGCGCGTCGCACGCGTGCTCGTCGCGCAGCTCGGCCGGCACGAAGCACGCACGGCCTCCGCCGCGTTCGATGGCCGCGACGACCGCATCGCCCCGCGTGCGGTCGCGCCCCGTGACGCAGACCGCGGCGCCTTCCTCGGCGAAGCGTTGCGCGATCGCGCGCCCGATTCCCGAGGTCGACCCGGTGATGAGCGCTCGTTCTCCCGCCAGCCGCACGGCCGGCAGGCTACCGGCGCGCGGCCGCGTCGCGGAGAGGGAGCTCCCACGGCTCACCCGGGAGCAGGGTGAGCACTTCGACGCCCGACGCCGTGACCATCAGCGTGTGCTCGAACTGCGCGGTGAGCGACAGGTCGGCGGTGACCGCGGTCCATCCGTCGGGCCAGACGCGCCCGACCTGGTACGAACCGGCAGTGATCATCGGCTCGATCGTGAAGGTGACACCGGGTTCGAGGATGCCGTCGGCGTGCGGGTCGTAGTAGTGGGGAACCGTCGGCGCGGTGTGGAACTCGCG
This sequence comes from Actinomycetota bacterium, assembly GCA_036787815.1. Classification (GTDB taxonomy): domain Bacteria; phylum Actinomycetota; class Acidimicrobiia; order IMCC26256; family PALSA-610; genus DATBAK01. The sequence continues at coordinate 4,334 of DAIQOP010000163.1, read as the reverse complement.
ACCGACGCCGTGCCCGACGAACATGCGCACCACACCGAACCCGGCCGCCTCCGCGTGGTCCTGGATGGCGCGGCCGATCTCGTGCACGCGTTCGCCGGGATGCACCGCGGCGATCCCGCGCCACAGGCACTCGCGCGTGACCTGCACGAGCCGGGCGGCTTCGGGATCGCACTCACCGACGAGGAACGTCTCGCTGTGGTCGCCGTGGACGCCGTCGAGATAGATCGTCACGTCGCAGTTCACGATGTCGTCTTCGAGCAGCGCCCGGTCGTCGGGGATGCCGTGGCAGATCACCTCGTTGACCGACGTGCACAACGACTTCGGGTAGCCGCGGTAGTTGAGCGGGCTCGGGTACCCACCCCGCGCGATGCAGGCTTCGTGCACGATCGCGTCGAGTTCGTCGGTGGTGACACCCGGGACGACCGCCGGTGCGACCTCGAGGAGCACCTCACGCGCCGCGTGTCCCGCCGCGCGCATGCGCTCGGCCAGCTCGCCGGGAGGGAACGAGGGGACGAGCGCGCCCGCACCGGGCGCGTACGGCGGCCGGGGGATGGTGGCGGGGACCGGTCGCTCGGGCGACAGCCGCCCGGCGCGCACGCGCGCCCGGTGCGGTGACGCTGCGCCCGGCCCGCCCGGCGCGTTCGGACTGCCCGGCGCGCTCGAACCTGCGGCGTCGCGTCGGCGATCGAGGCGGCGCTTCTGTTGGCGTTTCGTCACGGCTGTCGGTCCTTCGTCGCTGTCGCTCAGATTCCGGGGCCGCGTCCGACAGCGTGACGCGCGCCGATCCAGGGTACGCCCGAACTAACTTGGCCGGTCCCCGCCCCCCCGAGGAGATGCCGTGAGTCGCACGTCGTGGTTGACACCGAGGGCGGAGCTACGCGACGCCGGGCGCAAGGGCCTGGGGATCTTCGCCGTCGAGCCGATCGGCCGCGGGGAGACCGTCGCGGGCTTCGGGGGCCGGGTCTGCGAGCGCGAGGAGTTCGATCGGCTCGACAGCCACCGGCGGTCGCACTCGATCCAGATCGATTCCGGGCTCTACCTCGTGATCATCGGCGATCAGCTCGAGCCGGCCGACTACGCGAACCACTCGTGCGAGCCGAACGCCGGCCTCCTCGGCAACATGCTGGTGGTGGCGATGACCGACATCGCGCCCGGCGAGGAGATCTGCTTCGACTACGCGATGTGCGATGCCGACGACTACGACGAGTTCGTCTGCGAGTGCGGCACGCCGAGCTGTCGTGGGCTCGTCACCGGCGCCGACTGGAAGCGCCCCGAGCTGCAGGCCCGCTACGCCGGCTACTTCTCGTCGTACCTCGCGAACCGCATCGCCGACGAAGCAACCCCGCGCACGGGCCAGTAACGGCGGGCACGCCCGCTGCGGGTCGCGAGCCTCAGGCGCAGCGGCGGCAGATGCCGATGAGGTCGAGACGATGGTGGTCGATGCGAAAGCCCGTGGCCTCGGCCGCGCCGGCCATGGCCGCGGCGACCGAACGCTCGAGACCCGGCGACGCGGGGACGTCTTCGACGAGGCCGCAGCGGGAGCACACGAGGTGATGATGGTGGCCCGTGAGCGCCTCGCCGAGCTCGTAGCGGGCGAACTCGTCGTGGGTGACGACCCGCCGCACGACCTCGGCCTGTTCGAGCACCACCAGGTTGCGGTAGAGCGAGCTCTGCGCGAGGTCGGGGCGTTGCTCGCGGATCTCGGGCATCGTGAGGGGCCGCTCGCTCGCGGCGAGCACCTCGACGATCGAAGCTCGCTTCTGCGTCAATCGCTGACCGACGCGCGCCAGGTTCGCAGTCGCTGCTCCGCGCCAGTCGTCGGTCGGCGGGGCGGCCATCCCCGGAGTGTACCGGCGGGTCGCGGCCGGTCGTCCGCCCGACCGCAGGTCGCGGTTCGGTGCGGCGCTATACCGTTGCCGAGTGGATCCGACGGCTCGATTCGCGTCACTCGTCGGCGACATCACGGTCGAACCGCCGCTCGACGAGGCCGCGCTCCTCATCGCCAAGCACGTGCACCCGGCCCTCGACCCGGCGGACTGGACCGCCCGCCTCGACGACCTCGCCGCGGGCTGCGCCGACTCGACCTTCGACGCCGTGCGCCACCAGCTGTTCTCCGTCGCAGGATTCCGCGGCAACGTCGAGCACTACGACGATCCGGCGAACTCACTGCTCGACGACGTGCTGGAGCGCCGGCTGGGCATCCCGATCACGTTGGCCGTCGTGATGCTCGAGGTCGCGCGCCGCGTCGGTGCCGAGGCGGTCGGTGTCGGGATGCCGGGGCATTTCCTCGTCGGCGATCCCCGACGACCGGGCGTCTACTGCGACGCGTTCTCGGCCGGCGCACTGCTCGGCGTCGACGAGTGTGCAGCGATCTTCACGCGCGCGGTCGGCCCGGCCCACGCGTTCGCACCGGTCATGCTCGACCCGGTCGGCACGCGTGCCATCATCGCCCGCATGCTCGCGAACCTCGAGCGCTCGGCGCTGGCCGGCGACCCCGTCCACGCGACCTGGATGGCGACGCTCCATTTCTCGATCGCGGGCCTCCCGATCGTCGAGCGGGTCGCGCTCGCGCGCCGGCTCGGCTACCTCGGGCGCATCACGGTCGCGGCCGACGAGTTCGACCGTCTCGCGTGTGCCGTGTCCGACCCGGCGGCGGTGCGCCTCCGCCACGAAGCCCGTGCGTTGCGGGCCCGGCTGAACTGAGCGCCGGTGGTGAAGGTGAGAACCGCGCCGATGTTCCCGCTCGGGACGGTGCTCTTTCCACACTCCGTGCTCCCGCTGCACATCTTCGAACCTCGCTACCGGGCGATGACGCGCGACGTCCTCGCGGGCGACCAGGAGTTCGGGGTCGTGCTCATCGAGCGCGGGAGCGAGGTCGGTGGCGGCGACGTGCGCTTCGAGGTGGGGACGATGGCCCACGTCGTGCAGGCTTCGGAGCTGCCCGACGGCCGCTACGCGCTCGCCGTGGTGGGGGTGCAGCGCTTCCGGGTGCAGCGCTGGTTGCCCGACGAGCCCTATCCGCGTGCGGAGGTCGTCGAGCTGACCGAGCCACCCGTGCCCGGGCCGGCCGTCGCGATGGTCGATGTCGTTCTCGACGACCTGCAACGGGTCCTCGCGCTCGCGGCGCGCTTGCAGGGCCTCGACGGCGCGCCGATCGCCCAGGTGTCTCCCGATCCCGAGCAAGCGGCGTTCGAGGTGGCGGCCATCGCGAGGCTCGGTCCGCTCGACGCTCAACGGGTGCTCGAGCTGCCCGACACCGGCGCGCGCCTCCTCGCGCTGCGCGAGCTGCTCGCCGACGCGGCCGCGGTCTTCCGCGCCGGCCTCGGCGAGTCGGGCGAGGCGTGATCCGCGTTCGCGGGTAGGTAGCCTCGGTCCATGGACGACACCCCGATCGACATCGCAGCAGCCCGAGAGCGCCTCGACGCACAGCGGGCGAAGTTGCAGGACCTCGTCGAAGGCCTGCGTTCCGAGGCGAGCCCGGACGAGAGCGATCCCGTCGGTGAGCAGAGCGAGGCCGACCAGCGCCCCGCCGATCTCGCCAGCGAGCTGCCGGAACGTGAGAAGGATCTCGCGATCCTCGAAGGTCTCGAGCTCGAGCTGGCCGAGGTCGAGGCTGCCCTCGCCCGGCTCGACGAAGGCACGTACGGCATCGACGAGGTGACCGGCGAGCCGATCGATCGCGCACGCCTCGACGCCATCCCGGCGGCCCGCACCAACGTCGACACGCACCGCGACTAGAGCCGGTGGCGACGGTCCGGCTGCTGCTCTTCGCCCGGGCGCGCGAGGCCGCGGGCCGTCGTGACGACATCGTCGAAGCGTCGACGTTGGGCGAGCTCATCGGTGTCGCGCGCGAGCGCTACGGGCCCGAGTTCGCGGAGGTGCTCGGCTCGTCGCGAGTCTGGATCAACGGCGACGAGCCCCCGTCGGGCGACGCGTCGCCACTCTCGGCGGGCGACGAGGTCGCGGTCCTGCCCCCGGTGAGCGGGGGCGCTCTCGGGGTCGCGATACCCTGAAACGCGGCCCGCTCGCATCGGGTCGCCCGCCCGTCGACCCCTCTCGTCAACCAGGTCCGCCCGCGCGGGCACGAGCAACACCCGAGGTGAGTGCAACGCAACGCATCGAGCGTCTGGTCGCCCCCGAGTACTCAGCCGATCTCTCGGGTCGCGAGCTCGAGGCCCTGCGGGAGATGCGCGCCGAGTGCAGCGCGATCGAGAACGCCGTGTCGTACACGCGCCGCCTGGCGCAGGGCCGCTTCGAGATCCTTTCGGCCGAGCAGGCCCGGCGGGAGAGCGGAGGATCGGTACGCGATCTCGTCGCCGACCTCGAGCGGCTGC
>DAIQOP010000011.1:10639-28905 GCA_036787815.1 Actinomycetota bacterium | reverse complement strand
ATGCGGAAGTCGGACTCGATCCCGATCGCGGCGAGCCCCGCACGCGCCTCGACCGCCTTGCTCACGATCGCGTCGTCGACGGCGAACACGAGCCCGGCCTCTTCCGCGAGCGGCACGAACGTGTACGCCTCGCGGATGCCGCCGACGTGGGCCCAGCGCGCCAGGGCTTCGGCGCCGACGATCCGGCCCGTATGCAGCTCGACCTCGGGCTGGAACCACGCGGTGATGTGATCGTTGGCGAGCGCGTCGCGGAGCTCCTGCTCGTCGTCGAGGCGGCGCCGGAGCGACTGACGGAACTCGATGTCGAACACCTCGATGCGATTGCGACCTCCCTCCTTGGCTCGGTACTGCGCCGCGTCGGCGTTCGAGAGCAGGGCTTCAGCGTCGTCGGCGGGGTTGAGGTTCGTGGCGATCCCGATGCTCGCCGACGCGTTGAAGCGGCGCCCCGAGATCTCGAAGGGCGCGGTGAAGCACTCGGCGACCCGCTCCGCGATCGCGATCGCTTCGGAGCCGTCGTGGAGCCGGTCGAGGAGCATCGTGAACTCGTCGCCGCCGAGGCGGGCGAGCATGTCGGATCGACGCATCAACGACTGCACCCGTTCGGCGACCGCGACGAGGAGCTCGTCGCCGGCCCGGTGCCCGAGCGAGTCGTTGGCGAACTTGAAGTGGTCGATGTCGAAGTAGAGGACTCCGATGAGGCTCGAGTCGCGCCGCGCCGCGGCCACCGCCCGCTCGAGCTGGTCGCCGAACGCCGCGCGGTTGGGGAGCCCGGTCAACTCGTCGCGCAGCGCCTGCTTCGCGAGCCGGGCGTTGGCTTCGCGAAGGCGCGCGCTGGCCTCGTCGTTACGTTCGCGGAGCTGGAGCTCGCTCACCACGACGCCGTGCACCTCGTGATGCAGCGAGGTCATCACCGCGAAGTAGATCGGTACCGCGAAGCCGAGCAGCCGGGTCACACGATCGCCCTGGCTCACGAACGCGGCGCCGACGAGCACGAGCATCGGGAGTTGCGACGTGTAGTAGTAGAGCCGTCGCGCGCTCGCGCCGACCACGTAGGTCGCCGAGGTGGCGCACACGAAGAGCAGGTACACCGCGCGCAGATCGACATGGTGCGCGCTCGGGAGCCCGATCACCGCGAGCGATCCCCACGCGAGGCCGGTGATCGCGGTGCTGAACGGGCCGAACCAATAGTGGTCGAGCACCTCGCCGCGCGCTCGGCGCGCGAGGTACCGGCAACTCCCGGTAAAGGTCGCGAGGTCGGCGACGGTCACCAGGGCCACGAATGCCACGCGGCGTGACGTCGCGACCGACGACCCGAGGATGAGGGCCAGCAACGTGGACGCGGGGATCCCGAGCAACGCCGTCCGCCGCAGCGCACGGTTCACCTGGTCGGCGCACGCCAACCGCACGTCATCGCTCAGCGATCGACGGGTCACCCTTCCGTATCGGGCCGGCGACGCCGCCGCTTGACCGGTCTCTCGCCACCCGGGGCGGAAACGGCCTTGAGATATGGCGGCGGCGGGCCGGCAACGCTCGGTCGCCCCGCCCGAAGAGCTCTGACCGGGCTGTCGTCACCGGGCTGTCGTCACAGGGCAGTCGGTCACCGGCCGGCCGTCGGCGCGCGGCTCCTGCATAGGCTGAGTGCCATGTCCGATCCCGTGCTGCCCTCGCGCGCACGCGTGGTGGTGGTCGGTGGCGGCGTGATCGGGACGTCGGTCGCGTACCACCTCGCCCACGCCGGCTGGGACGACGTCGTGCTCCTCGAGCGCGACCGCCTCACGTCGGGCACCACGTGGCATGCGGCCGGGCTGATGGTCACCTTCGGCTCCACCTCCGAGACGTCGACGGAGATGCGCAAGTACACGCGCGATCTCTACAGCCGCCTCGAAGCGGAGACCGGCCTCGCCACGGGGTTCAAACCCGTCGGCTTCATCGAGGTCGCGAGCGACGCCGACCGGCTCGAGGAGTACCGGCGGGTGTCCGCGTTCAACCGTTACTGCGGCGTCGACGTGCACGAGATCTCGGCGACCGAGGTCGCCGACATGTTCCCGCTCGCGCGCACCGACGACATCCTGGCCGGCTTCTACGTCGCCGAGGACGGGCAGGCGAACCCGGTCGACGTGACGATGTCGCTCGCGAAGGGCGCCCGCATGCGGGGCGCCACGATCATCGAGGGCGTGCCGGTGACGGGGTTCCTGCACCGTGATGGTGCGGTCACCGGCGTGCGCTCGCAGTTCGGCGACATCGAGGCCGAGTACGTCGTGAACTGCGCGGGCATGTGGGCCCGCCAGCTCGGCGCCGGCGTGGGCGTGAACATCCCACTCCAGGCCGCGGAGCACTACTACCTCGTCACCGAGCAGATCCCCGGTCTCACGGGCACGTTCCCGGTGCTCGAAGATCCGGCGTCGTACGGGTACTTCCGCGAGGAGGTCGGCGGCCTGCTCGTCGGTCTCTTCGAGCCGGTGTGCGCGCCGTGGAACGTCGGCGGGGTGCCCGGCGACTTCTCGTTCGGTGAGATCACGCCCGACTACGAGCGCATGGCTCCCTACGTCGAGAAGGCGATGGCGCGGGTGCCCGTGACCGTCGAGACCGGGATCAAGAAGTTCTTCTGCGGTCCCGAGAGCTTCACCCCCGATCTCCAGCCGATCGTGGGCGAGGCGCCGGAGCTGAAGAACTACTTCGTCGCGGCCGGTCTCAACTCGATCGGGATCCTCACGGGTGGCGGGCTCGGCCGCGTGCTCGCGCACTGGATCATGACGGGGCGCCCCGACGTCGACGTCACCGGGTTCAACATCGACCGTCTGCACACGTACCAGGCGAACCCCGAGTACCGGCGGACTCGTACCGTCGAGTCGTTGGGAATGGTGTACCAGTGCCACTACCCGACGCGATCGATGCAGACGGCGCGCGACGTGAAGTGTTCGGCGATCCACGATCGCCTCGCCGCGCGCGGCGCCTACTTCAAGGACGTGAGCGGCTGGGAAGGTGCCGACTGGTACGCGCCGCCCGGCGCGACGGCGGTGCCCGACGGCCTCTCGTGGGGCCGGCAGCGCTGGTTCGAGTACTGGGAGGCCGAGCACCGCGCCGCGCGTGAAGGCGTGATCCTGATGGACATGTCGTTCATGTCGAAGTTCCTCGTGCAGGGGCGCGACGCCGGGCGCGTGCTCGACCGCATCTCGGCCAACCACGTCGACGGAGACGCCGGCGTGATCACCTACACGCAGTGGCTCAACGAGGGTGGCACGCTCGAGGCCGATCTCACCGTCACCAAGCTCGACGAGGAACGGTTCTGGGTCGTCGCGTCGGATACCGCGCACGGTCACGCCCAGGCGTGGATGCGCCGACACTTCCCGCGCGACGCACACGCCTTCGTCGCCGACGTCACGTCCGGCTACGCGCAGATCAACATCCAGGGCCCTCGCTCCCGTGAGCTGATGCAGTCGGTCACCTCGGTCGACCTCTCGAACGAGGCGTTCCCGTACCGGACCGCACGCGAGATCGACATCGGCTTCGCACGCGCGTTGTGCATCCGGATCACCTACCTCGGCGAGCTCGGCTACGAGCTCTACATCCCGACCGAGCAGGCGACGCACGTCTACGACCGGCTCGTCGACGCGGGCCGCGCCTTCGACCTGCGGCACGCGGGGCTGAAGGCCTTGGCGAGCCTGCGGATGGAGAAGGGCTACCGCGACTACGGGCACGACATCGACAACACCGATTCGGTGCTCGAAGCCGGCTTGGGGTTCGCGGTCGATCTCGACAAGCCAAGTGGGTTCGTCGGCCGCGACGCCGTGCTGGCCAAGCAGGCCGACGGCCCGCTCACGCGCCGCATGCTGCAGATCCTGGTGACCGATCCCGACCCGCTGATGTTCCACGCCGAGGTCGTGCGGCGCAACGACGTCGCGGTCGGCTACGTGCGCGCGGCGTCGTACGGCTTCACGCTGGGCGGTGCGGTCGGCCTGGTGATGGTCGAGGCGGGCGAGCCGGTGACCCCGGCCTACGTCGCCGACGCGAGCTGGGACGTCGAGATCGCGGGGGCGAGGTATCCGGCGGTCGCGTCGATCCGGCCGCTCTACGACCCGGGCATGGAACGGATCAAGCGCTGAGCCGGCGGCGGGCTGATCACCGGTCGATCAGATCGCCCGGGCCACGGGCGTCGACGGGCTGAGGGCCCAGCGGGCCCGGCCGGTGCGCTTGGCCGAGTACATGGCCTCGTCGGCGAGGCGGGCGAGCGTGGTCGCGGGGTGGGCCCCGTCGGTGCTGGTCGCGATGCCGATGCTCACCGTCGTGCGCAGGGCGTCGTCGGTGGCGCGCGCGAGCTCGGTCAGCACGCGATCCGCGACGATCACCGCTTCTTCGGGCTCGTTCACCTTGGGCATCAGCACGACGAACTCGTCGCCGCCCCAGCGTCCGAGGAGGTTGCCGGCCCGGAGGCAGCTCTGGATCGCGTGCGCGACCCCGATGAGCAACTCGTCGCCGCGGTCGTGGCCGAGCGTGTCGTTGATCTGCTTGAAGCCGTCGACATCGACGAACAGCAGGGCCACCGTGCCGCCATCGCGCGCGCTGCTCGCGCACGCCATCTCCATGGCCTCGGTGAAGGCGCCTCGATTCCAGGTGCCGGTGAGCGGGTCGTGCATGGCGTCGAAGCGCAGGCGCTCTTCGAGCGCGCGCTCGACCGTGACGTCGTGCAGGTTGATCACCACGGAGCCGGCGCCGCTCGCGTCACGGCTCGTGAACGTGACGACGACTCGCCGCTGGTGGCCGTTGCGGCGGCGGAAGATCACATCGCGTCGGTCCATCGATCCGGGGGTCGTCCGGAGGTCGGCGAGCACCCGGCGCACCGTGTCGACGTCGTTCCCGTCGATCACGTCCGTGAGCGGCGAGCCCGTGAGCTCGGCCGGCGTGCGGCCGAGCAGCGTCTCGACCGCGGGGCTGAGAAACGTGATGATTCCGGCGTCGTCGACGACACCGATCACGTCGCTCGCGTGCGCGACGAGGGATTCGAATCGTTCGCTGCGCTCGCGCAACTCGGCTTCGGCGCGCTCCGCGGCCTGCGTGCTCACCACCAGCACGCGGATGACGACGACCAGGCAGCAGAAGCCGAAGAACGCGGCTTCGTGCGCGGTGCCGAGGGGAAGGATCGACGGCGCCCAGTGGAGTTGGATCGCGATCTCGCCCGCGACGATCGCGGTCGCGTTCCATCCGAGTGCGCCCCGCCAGGTCGCGGCGCCGTTGCCGCGGATGATCTCGGCGATGCCGACGGCGTATCCGATCACGATCATCGAACCCCACCCGGCGGCGTAGAGCACCGCCGCGGTGGTGAGCGCGGAGACGGCCAGCCGCGCCTGCATCGGCACTCCGGGGCCGGGGTGGCGCCGCAGCCAGACGAACGAGAGCAGGTTCGCGACGCTCGTGACCGCGAGCACGGCCGCGAGCACCCATATCGACGTGCCTCCGAGATGGTCGTCGCCGGCCAACCAGATCACGGCGATCACACCCAGCGGTACCGACGCGTAGACCGCGGCGAGCGGCTTCCACGACGCGTGGCGGTGGAGCTCCCGTAGGTTCGCGAGGAGCGACGTGGGGCGTGGCGGCGCCGGGTCGTGCGGATCGAGCGGAGCACTTGGGGCGCGACCGGCAGCGCTATCCGCGGGGAAGATCTCGTTGCCGTGCCGTCTCTGTCCCACGAATCGAATATCGGAGTGGCGGGAGGCCGACTGAAGGGGCCCCTCGGCCGTTCGCCCGAAAGGGTGGGCGGCCCCGAATCGTTACCCGGCGCCGAGAGCCCGTTCCCGCAGGTGAGCACCACCGGCGAGCTCCGGGTGATGGCCGGCCGGGGCGAGTCACCGTCGTAATCCCCGCGGCGCCGGCCACGCGCGTTCCTAGGCTGGGGCGGATGGGTGCCGTCGATGTGAGTGGGGTCGGCTACAGCCTGCCCGGTGGCCGCGTGCTGCTCGACGACCTCGTCCTGCGCGCCGGCGACGGCGAGCACGTCGCGCTCGTCGGCGCGAACGGGAGCGGCAAGACCACGCTGCTGCGGATCGTCGCCGGCGATCTGCGTGCGCAACGCGGCACCGTGGCCGTCGACGGCCGGCTGCTCGTCATGCGCCAGCTCCTCGGGCGCGACGAAGCCACCGTGACCGATCTGCTCGTCGGCCTGTCGCCCGTGGTGCTGCGCGCCGCGGCGGAGGAGCTCGCCGCGGCGGAAGCTGCGGCCGCGTCCGACCCGTCGGAGCGGGCCGGCATGCGGCTGGCGCGCGCCCACGCCGCGTGGGGCGACGCGGGCGGGTACGCCGCCGAGGTGTTCTGGGACGTGTGCACGTCGCGCGTGCTGCACGCGCCGTACGAGAAGGTCGCGGATCGCCGGCTCGCGACGCTCTCCGGCGGTGAGCAGAAGCGCCTCGCGCTCGAGGTGCTGTTCCGCTCCGATGCCGACGTGCTCGTGCTCGACGAGCCCGACAACTTCCTCGACGTCCCCGGGAAGGAATGGCTCGAGGCGACGATCGCGGCGTCGCCGAAGACGATTCTCTTCGTGAGCCACGACCGCGAGCTGCTCGCGCGCGTCGCGCACAAGATCGTCACGATCGAGGCCGGCGGCGGGTGGACGCACGGCGGTGGTTTCGCCGACTACCACGAAGCACGCGACGCGCGGCTCGCGCGTCTCGATCTGTTGCACCGCCAGTACACCGAGGAACAGAAGCGGTTGGCCGAGACGCTCACCGAGTTCCGCCGCCGCGCGCAGATGGGCAGCGACAAGTTCGCGTCGCGGGTGCGAGCCACGAAGCACCGGATCGAGCGGTTCGAGCGTGAGCCGCCGCCCGAGCGGCCGTCGGCGCAGAACGTCGCGATGCGGCTCGGTGGCGCGCGCACGGGCAAACGCGTGGTCACGATCGAAGCTCTCGAGCTTGCCGGGCTCACCGATCCGTTCGACACCGAGGTGCTCTTCGGCGAGCGGATCGGTGTCGTCGGGTTGAACGGCACGGGGAAGAGCCACTTCTTGAAGCTGCTCGCCGGTCACGACATCGCCCACGCCGGTGTGCTCAAGCTCGGCGCGCGCGTCGTGCCCGGCTACTTCTCGCAGCTGCACGAGCCGACCCCGTCGCGGCCGGGGCCGGGGCCGGGGGTCGACGCCGGCGGGAAGCCCGGGGCGGGGGAGCCCTCGTTGCTCGAGCTGATGATGCAGGCCGGGCACACCCGGGGAGAGGCGATGGCCTCGTTGCGGCGCTACGAGCTGCACGAGTGCGCGGCGCAGCCCTTCGAGACGTTGTCGGGTGGCCAGCAGGCGCGGCTGCAGATCCTGCTCCTCGAGACCTCCGGGGCAACGCTGCTGCTCCTCGACGAGCCGACCGACAACCTCGACCTCGTCTCGTCGGAGGCGCTCGAGGCGGCACTCGACCGGTTCGAGGGCACGGTGATCGCGGTCACCCACGATCGGTGGCTGATGCGATCGTTCGACCGGTTTCTCGTGTTCGGCAGCGACTGCACCGTGCGCGAGTCACCCGAGCCGCTCTACCGGTAACGCCGCGCTCCCGTCAGGGATACACGAAGCACGTGCCGCGGCTGATCTGGAAGTAGTCGACGGCCGCGGGCGGGAGGTACACGCACGACTTCCCGAACGAGCCCTGATGCACCTCGAGCTGCCAGTGTGCGGCCGCGAGGTCGTTGGTGGTCGCGTCGACCGCGCGCTCACTGGTCGAACCGACGTACACCTTGTTGTCGGGTATGCCGGCTTCGCGGATCGCGGTGCTCACGACTTCGCCGCTCCGCGGTGAGGAGCCGGTGCGCTCGGCGACGATCCGGATCTGCTGGGCGAGGGTGTGCGACGTGCCTGACGCGTCGCTGTTCGAGTGGATGCCGATGACGATCAGCACGGCGATGCCGGCCACCCCGACAACGACCTCGATGTAGCCGATGATCAGGCCCGCGAGCGCGAGGCCGGCGCCCTTCGCCCCGGAACGCTTGATCCGCGACCGCGCGATGTGCCCGAACACGATTGCGGCGACGGGCCCGATGAAGCACACGAACACGCCGACCAGCGACGCCACCAGCGACACGATCGCGAACGGCTCGGTCGTGTCCGGCCCGCTCGTCGGCGGTTGCGTCGCCGCGTAGCCCCACGACGGCGGCGGGCTCCACTGCGGCGGCGCGCCGTACGCGGGTGGCGCGCCCCACGCCGGCGGGGGACCCGACGGTGGTGGAGTCGACGGCGGTGGCGGATCGTTCGGCGGGTCACCCATCACCCCAAGCCTACGGCCCACCCGCCCGATCGCCTCTGACGCCTCTGACGGTTCTACGGCGCGACAGGCCCGATCCGCCGATCCGATCGGGTTCCCCATCAGAACCGGAAGATGGGCGGACGGGGCGGCGTAGGTTTCGGGGGTGGAGGCGGTCGCGGTGGTGCTCGAGTACCTCGGCACGATGGTCGACCACGACTGGGAGGGGCTCGCGGCGTGCCTCGCTCCCGACGTCGTCCGCCTCGGCCCGTACGGCGACGACTACCGCGGTGCCGACGACTACGTCGCGTTCCTGCGCACGACGCTCGAATCGCTCGACGACTACGCGATGCGCGTCGACCGCGTGATCGCGGCCGCGCCGACGGTCGTGCTCGCGGAGCTCAGCGAGACGGTCACGATCGACGGTGCGCGGCTCGAGACTCCCGAGGCCATCGTCTTCGACCTGGCCCCCGACGGCCGCATCGCGCGGGTGGCCGTCTTCCTGCGCCGTTCGTTCACGCCTCGCTGACCCCGGGCCCGCGCGCGGCCGCGCGCCCACTCGTGTCGGAGATCTCGCGCGGAAGGCGCGCCGCGCCGAGGAGCGACGCGAACGCGACCACCGCGGTGATCGCGTCGACGCAGAGCACACCGCGGCGTTCGCTCCAGCTCACCGACGCCGCGAACGCGACCAGCGCGCCGCCGATGCCCGTCCCGAGGGCGATACCGAGCACGCCGGCCAGCTCGAGCGACGCCGACGCCGAGCCTTCCTGGCCGAGCGGCGCGGACGCCAGCACCGTGAGGGTCAGCGGTGAGAACACCAGGCCGACGCCCAACCCGGCGATGCCCCACACGATCGCGAACACCGCGACCGGTACCGAGCCCGAGAGTGACAGCGCGCTCCCGGCGATCCCGATCACGACCAACGCGAACCCGGCGCGACCGAGTCGGCGCGGCCCCCAACGAGCCACGGTCCGTTCCTGCACCCACGCGCCCGCGGTCCACGTGAGGGTCGCCATCGTCAGCGCGAGGCCGGCAACCGTCGACGACGTGTGGCGGACTTCCGTCAACGCCAGCGGTACGTATGCCTCGGTCCCGAAGAACGCGAACATGAGCAACCCGCGGAGCGCGACGGCCGCGGGCAGCCCGGGTGCCAGGCGCACGGTGCCGCTCGGCACGAGGCGGATGAACGCGGGGATCGCCAACGCGCCCCCGGCGATCGCGAGTGGCAGCGTCGCGTAGATCACGTGGATCGACGCTCCCGCGAGCACGAGGCCGGTGCCCGCGGTGACGGCGAGCGCATCGGAGAATCGCGCGGCGCGGCGACGCTCGTCGGGATGTGGCGGGATGCGCATCAACGGTCCGAGCGTCACCAGCCCGGCCGGCACGACGAGTGGGAGCAGGCCGAGGAAGACGAATCGCCACGAGGCGTGGTCGCCGATCGCACCGGCGATCGCAGGGCCGATCAGGCCCGGCAGCACCCACGCGCTCGACAAGATCGCGAAGACCCGCGGCTGCACGCTCGCCGGGAAGGCGCGCCCGATCGCGACGTACGCGATCGGCGCGATCGCCCCACCACCGAGGCCCTGCACGAACCGCGCCACCACGAGCACGATCATCGACGGCGCGAGACCACCGGCCGCGAGACCGATGCAGAAGAGTGCGAGCGCGAGCACGAAGGGACGCGCGGGTCCGGTCGCATCGGCGCGGGCGCCCGCGAGCACGATGCCGATGAGGCTGCCGAGCATGAACGCCGAGAACACCCACCCGTAGAGCGCCACGCCGCCGAGGTCGCGACGCACGTCGGGCAACACGGTCGCGACCGCGAGGCTCTCGAAGCCCACGAAGGTGATCGTCAGCACGAGGCCCGTCGTCAGCAGGCGCCGCCCCGGAGCGAAGACCACCTCTCGAGACATCGACCGATCAGCCTACGGCCGCTCGGAAGGCGCGAAAGCGGCGAGCGAAGCGAGCACGCGACCAGGCCCGCTCCCATCCCGCGTCAGGAGCGGCGAGCGCAGCGAGTGCGACCAGAAATAGCGCGTAGTGTCGAGTCGGCATCGAACAGGAGCGTGCAGTCGTGGGATTTGTCATCGCGGCGATCGTCGTCGTCATCGTGTTGGTCACCGCCTATCAATCGATCAACCAGGTCGGGCCGACCGAGGTGGGCCTGGTCACGAAGCGATTCGGCCTGAAGAAGCTGAAGGACGACAGCCCGATCGCGTTCCATGGCGAGGCGGGGTTCCAGGCCACGCTCCTCATGCCGGGCCTCCGCTTCAAGCTGTGGCCGCTCTACGGCGTCCGCAAGTTCCCGTGGGTGCAGGTGCCCGCGGGCCAGATCGCGGTCGTCATCGCGCAGGTGGGCGCGCCGCTGCCGATCGGTGCGAAGAGCGGCGTGTACAAGCCCGAGTTCGGCAACTTCTCGAACCTCAACGCGTTCGTGCAGGGCGGCGGTCAGAAGGGTGTGCAGCGCCCCGTGCTGCCGCCGGGCACGTTGGTGCCGATCCACCCCGTGGCCTTCATGATCCTCACCTCGGGGCAGGTCTACGGCCTCCCCGTGTCGCCCGAGCTCGTGCACCGCGCGCGCGCGACCGCAGGTGTGCTGAAGCCCGAAGCGTTCGGGCTGACGGCCCAACAGCTCCAGGTCGTGGTGATCGCGCCGGTCGGCCCGCACGACATGGTCGGTGTGGTGACCGCGCTCGAGGGCCCACCATTGCTCTCGGGCGACATCGCGAGCCGCCTCGGCGGCTACGACGACGTGCTGCAGATGGAGAGCTCCGTCGCCGCCGGGCACGATCCCGAAGTCATCGAGATGCTGCTCGGCAGCAAGAACCACCTGCACAACAACTACCAGGACTTCCAGCTCTTCCTCGATGCCGGCGGGAAGATCGGTCTCCAGCACGACCCGTTGCTCTACGGCGCCTACCTGCTCAACCCGTTCCTGGTGCAGGTCGAGCTCGTGCCCATGCTCGTGGTCAACCAGGGCGAGGTCGCGGTCGTGAAGGCCTACGTCGGCCTCCCCACGAGCGACACTTCGGGAACCGACTTCAAGTTCGGTTCGATCGTGCGGCCGGGTCATCGCGGCATCTGGCAGGAGCCGCTGCGCACCGGCAAGTACCCGATCAACCCGCGTTGCTACGCGGCCGAGATCGTCCCCACCTCGATCCTCACGCTGAACTGGTCCGACACGGTCTCGCAGGCCCACAGCCTCGACGCGAACCTCGAGCCGATCGAGGGCAAGAGCCGCGAGGGCTTCGTGTTCCGCATCGAGCTCCAGGTGCAGATCCACGTGCCCGACACGAAGGCGCCGAAGGTCATCTCGATGGTCGGCACGATGCTCAACCTCGTCAACGAGGTGCTGCAGTCGGCCGTCGGCAACCATTTCCGCAACACGCTGCAGGATCTCGAGGCCGTCCGCTTCATCGAGACCCGTATGCAGGTGCAACAGGCCGCGCTCACGGCCGTCACCCAGTACCTCGGCCTGTACGAGGTGGAGACCAAGGGCGTCTACATCCAGGACGTCGTGTTCCCGCCGGAGCTGGTCACCGTGCTGACCCAGCGCGAGATCGCCAATCAGGAGAAGGCGACGTTCGCCGAAGAGGAGCGCGCGCAGACCGCCCGCGTCGAGATGGAGAAGGCGAAGGGCACCGCCGACATGCAGGCGAAGCTCGCGCAGTCGCAGGTCACCATCGACATTCGCAAGAACGAGGCCGCATCGCGTGAGGCGCAGGCCCAAGGTGAGGCGGCGTTCGTCGAGCTCACCGGTCGGGCCGAGGCCACGAAGGTCGAGGCGATCGGTCTCGCCCAGGCCAAGGCGACCGAGGCCCTCGGTCTCGCACGGGCCGAGGGCTTCAAGGCCCAGAAGGCCGCGGTCGGCGAGGTGGCCACGGCGCTCGTCGCGGTCGCGAACGCGGTTGCCGACGGTCACATCACGATCGTGCCCGAGGTGCTCGTCACCGGTGGAGGCGGCGCGCTCGACGGGCTCGCCGCGACGCTGATGCGCACGTTGCGCGCGGGCGGCAGTCTCATGGGCGACACGGGCGGCGACGGCGGATCGGTCGCCGTCGATACCGGTGGCGGTCGCGCGGCCGGCGTCGGCGACGGTGAGCAGGTCGCCGCGGTCGAGGCACCCGCGCCACCCGTCGCGACGGAGTCCCCGTCGGTGCCGCCGATGCCACCGGAGTCTCGCCGGCCGAACACCAACTGACGACGGGGCCGGCGCGACGGTTCAGCCCGGAGTGGTCGCCGCGCGGGTGACCACCACGAGCGGTTCCGGCGGACCGGTCACCGGTCTCACCCGCAGGTGCAGCGTGCGCAGGGCCGCGGTCCACGCGGTCCGTTCGGCCGACGACATGTGGGTGCGGACGATCCAGAGCCGCCCCGAGCCGCCGCGCGACGCCACGAGCCCCACGGCCGTCCTCATCGTCGCGAGGACGGTGATCCGGTCACGAGCCCGGACGAAGATCGCGTCGACGCCGTCGACGCGCGTCACGAAGCCGGCCGCGACGCTGTCGTCCGAGAGGTACACCTTGGTGCCGGGCCCCTGCCAGTAGTAGGTGAACGCCCAGTTGGCGCCGATGCCGACCACGACCACGTCACCCGGTCGGCGGTGCGCGGCGATGTACCGGGTCGGGGTGCGCACGTCTTCGTTCGGGTATGTGAACTGGCGCATCTCGTGGCGTCCGCCGACGGCGAGGACCGCGACCGCAACGGCGACGATCGCGGCGAGCGGGAGCGGCCGGTGCCGGCAGACGGCGACCATCGCACCCGACCCCCCGATCGCCGCGACGGTCACCGCGACGGCGAGGAAGAAGTACGACGTGCGAACGTCGAGGAACGGGTACCGGTGCGCGGCACCCAGCACGAGGAGCTCCGCCGCAAGGATCACCGCGGCGGCCGCGATCGCCCGGTGACCCCGGGCACCGAGCACCACCAGGCCGGCGACGAACAACAGGAGCATCAGCCACGGCGACATCCCGAACGCAGGGCCGAGGCCGCGGAACCGACGCACCGCGCTCGTGACGACATGGAGCGGCGAACCGTCGAGGTAGAACGTGCGCCAGTACGCGCGCAACGTCGGGTTCTCGTGGGGGAGCACGACCGCGGCGAGGTACGAGACCACGAGGGCGCCCGTCGCGCCGCCGACGGTCAGCACGCGCCGCGCGTCGCTCCATCGGCGCTCGCCGACCGCGACCACGAGCAGACCGGCGAACGACGCGGCGATCACGAGCACCGCGACGGTGCTGAACGGCGTGACGAGCACCGAGGTGAGCGAGAGCCAGAGCAGCGATCGGAGCCCGGGCCGTTGCTCGGCTCGCCGGGCGAGCACCAGCACGAGCAGTGAGAGCGCCGCGTCGCAGCTGTACTGCTTCAGGTCGTTCTGCACGAGGGACATCGGAGCGAGGAGCACGGCGGCGCCGGCGATCGTTCCCGCCGCGCGCCCGGAATTGGGCGAACCCCAGCTCAGGCCGCGGACGAAGGTGAACGCGAGTGCGGCGGCCGCACCCTCGAAGATCAGGGGCAGCACGCGCAGATCCTGCGCGCCGTGCAGCGGAACCAACCTGAGCAACAACACCCAACCGACCGGTGTGCTCGACGACAGCGCGACCTGCCGCGACAACGGTGCGCGCGCCAGATCGGCGACCCACGCCTCGTCGACCCAGAACGGACGGCCGGTAATGGTGCCGAGCGACTGCACCACCAGCACGCCGAGCGCGAGCGCGCAGGCCAGACCCGCGTCGACGGAGCGGTGCCGCGTCACGCCGGCGACCCGGCGGCGCGCGTTCGCGGCCCGATCCCGCTACGCGCGCGAGCGGCCGAGCGGTCCCCAATAGCCGAGGGCGATCCCGACGACGATCCCGACGATCGGCAGGATCGTGATGAGCACGCTGTCGAGTTGCACGACGCCGAAGAACAACAGGTCGAGGGCGCCGAACACGCCGAGGAAGAACCCGTTGATCCCGCCGAGCAGAGGGTGGCCCTGAGCTCTCACGTCCGGATCCTCCTCTTCGCGCGCATCACGAGCGCCATGTTCACGACGGTGAAGACGGTGAGCGCGAGCGAGACCCACGCGAGCGGGCTGTGCCCCTCGACCGACACGACGACGGCACCGGAGCAGTCGATCCCGGGCTCGTGGTGCTCACCGCTCACCGGCACCTTGATGCCGGCGATCAACGACGGGAGGCTGTAGTGGTAGGTACCCGAGTTCCCCGGGCGCCCGACCTTCTTCCCGTTCTTGCCCCACTCGCCGACGACGACCTTGCCGACCGGCGGCGGGAACTTCACCCGCACCTCGCCGTTCGAGGTGCGGTCGCCCTTGACCCCCGTCGAGGCCTGCCAGTGGACGTCGCCCTTGCGGGGCACCGTCACCTTGTCGACGACCTTCGGGTCGTAGGTGCGCGTCGGCTTCCCCGGGCTCACGACCGTTCCCTGGGCCTTGCACGCGCCGGTGAGCGACGCGCCCGCCGGCCCCGCGGTCACCACCGCGGTCACGACCGCGACGACCAACGCTCCCGTGAGCGTGGCGACGGCACAGGTCGCGATCGTCTCCGCGATCCTGCTCGGTCGTCCGCGCCCCGCGTGCGTCACAGCGCCCCGCCCCCAACCACACCGATGTTGACTTCGAGGGTAAGACGGTGGGGGTCGCGGGTCAACGACCGGCGGGCGCCCTCGGCGGGCAACGCAGGTAGCCTCGGCGCCCTCAGGAGGGCAGACATGGCAGCGGTGACCCATACCCTCGATCAGCAGGCCATGGACTCGCTGGTCGAGCGGGCCCGGCGGGAGATCGACTCCGGCCTGTTGCCTTCGTGCCAGCTCGCGATCGCCCACCGAGGTGAGGTGGTGCTCGACGTCACGCTCGGCGACGCGACAGCCGCGTCGCGCTACGTGATCTTCTCGTGCACGAAGGCGATCGTCGCGAGCGCGATCTGGTTGCTCATCGGCGACGATCGGCTCGACCCCACCGCGCGTGTCGCGGAGATCATCCCGGAGTTCGCCGCCAACGGGAAGGAGGCCGTCACCGTCGAGCAGCTCCTGTTGCACACGAGCGGCTTCCCGCGCGCGCCGCTCGGACCACCCGAGTGGTACTCGCGCGAGGCCCGGCTCGCGCGATTCGCGCAGTGGCGGCTCACGTTCGCGCCGGGCACCGCGTTCGAGTACCACCCGACATCGGCGCACTGGGTGTTGGCCGAGGTGATCGAGCGCGTGGCCGGTACCGACTACCGCGAGTTCGTCCGTACCCGGATCATCGAACCGCTCGGCCTCACGCGCCTCGAGCTGGGTGTGCCCCCGGATCGGCAGGCCGACATCGCTGCGCTGTCGGGGCGCGGCGAGGCCGCGACACCCGACGAGATCGAAGCGGCGATCGGCGTGCGCGAGCTGCCCGTCACGGAGGTGACCGAACACGTCCTGCTCGCGTTCAATCTCCCGGAGAACCTCGCGCTCGGAGTGCCGGGCGGGGGTGCGGTCTCGAACGCCGCCGACCTCGCGCGCTTCTACCAGGCACTGCTCGACGACCCCGGCAACGTGTGGTCCGGCGACGTGCGGCTCGACGCGACGAGCGCGATCCGCAACCGGTTCCCCAACGAGGTCGGGGTGCCGTGCAACCGCACGCTCGGTCTCGTCGTCGCCGGCGACGACGGGCATGCCGCGATGCGTGGGTTCGGCCACACGGTGTCGCCGGCCGCGTTCGGCCATGGCGGCGCGGGTGGTCAGATCGCATGGGCCGACCCGGCGACCGGCCTCTCGTTCGTCTATCTCACCAACGGTCTCGACCGGAACGTGCTGCGCGAGTGGCGGCGCACCGCCGGTCTCGCGAGCCGCGCCGCGCGCTGCGCCGGCTGAACCGAGGAGCTCTCGTGCGTATCCCGCTCACCGTCACCGACTTCCTCGACCGCGCGGAGCGCGTCTACGGGTCGCGCGTCGGTCTCGTCGACGAACCCGACCAGCCGGCCGAGTCGTGGGGCGAGATCACCTACGCCGAGATGGCCCGACGCGCGCGGGCTCAAGCCGCCGCGCTCGACGCGATGGGTCTCGAGCGCGGCGCACGCGTCGCGATCGTCTCGCACAACTCGGCCCGGCTGATGACGTCTCTCTTCGGTGTGAGCGGCTGGGGGCGCATCCTCGTGCCGATCAACTTCCGCCTCCACCACGAGGAGATCAGCTACATCGTCGAGCACTCCGGAGCCGAGGTGCTGCTCGTCGACCCCGAGCTCGACGACGAGCTGGCGAGCGTGACGACCAAGCAGCGACTCGTGATCGGAGCCCTCGCGGATCAAGACCTCTACCGGTTCGATTGCGAGCCCGAGCCGTGGGCGGCCGACGAGGACGCGACCGCGACGATCAACTACACGAGCGGCACCACGGCCCGGCCGAAGGGCGTCGAGCTCACGCACCGCACGCTCTGGCTGAACGCGAGCATCTTCGGCTGGCAGGCCGGCGTCAGCGACCGCGATGTGTACCTGCACACCCTGCCCATGTTCCACTGCAACGGCTGGGGGATGCCCTACGCCGTCACCGGGATGGGCGGCCGCCACATCGTGCTGCGCAAGGTCGACGGCGCCGAGATCCTCCGGCGGATCGACCGCCACGGGGTCACGTTGCTCAACGGCGCGCCGGCCGTCGTCTCAGCCATCCTCGACGCCGCCGCGAGCTGGGACGGCGAGATCCCGGGCCGGGGCCGTACGCGCATGATCGTCGCCGGCGCGCCTCCGCCCACCCGCACGATCGAACGGGTCGAGACCGAGCTGGGTTGGGAGTTCATCCAGATCTACGGGCTCACCGAGACCGCGCCGCTGCTCACGATGAACCGCGGGCGCGCGGAGTACGACGAGCTCACGCCGGCGGAGCGCGCGTCGCGCCTCGGGCGGGCCGGTGCGCCGTCGCTCGGTACCGAGCTCAGCGTCGACGAAGAAGGCGAGGTGCTCGCGCGCAGCAACGTCGTCATGAAGGGCTACTGGGAGCAACCGGCGGAGACGGATACGGCACTGCGCGACGGCTGGTTCCACACCGGCGACGGCGGCTTCATCGACGACGAGAGCTACCTCACGATCGCCGACCGCAAGAAAGACGTGATCATCTCGGGCGGCGAGAACGTGTCGTCGATCGAGGTCGAAGACTGCATCTTCTCGCATCCCGCCGTCGCCGAGGTCGCGGTGATCGGCGTGCCCCACGAGAAGTGGGGTGAGACCGTCGTCGCGCTCGTGGTTGTCGTGAGCGGCGCGACCGTCACCGACGTCGAGATCATCGGGCACTGTCGCGAGCACCTCGCGCACTACAAGTGCCCGACGGCGGTCGAGTTCCGCGACGAGCTGGCCCGCACGGCCACCGGGAAATTGCAGAAGTTCAAGCTGCGGGCTCCCTACTGGGAAGGCCGCGACAAGCTGGTCAACTGACCGCCCGCCGATCACCGTGCCCGAGGGCGACACCATCCATCGCAGTGCCGCCGCGTTGCATGCCGCACTGGCTGGGAAGCGACTCGTGTCGTTCGAGCTGCGCCGTAACGTGGCGCTCGCGCGCCTTCGGCGCCTCGATCCGGCGACGGAAATCGGAGTCGCCTTGCTCGACCAGCGCGTCGCGGCCGGGATCGGCAACGTCTACAAGTCCGAGATCTGCTGGATCGAGCGGGTGTCGCCCTTCGCTCCGGTGGGAGCGCTCGACGACGCGCTTCACCGCCGGCTGTTCGCGGCGGCGCACCGGCTCCTGCGTGCCAACCGGGACTCGAGCCGCCGGGTCACCTACGAAGGCGGGCTGGCGGTCTACGGGCGGGCCGGGCGGCCGTGCCCGCGGTGTCGCACCGTCCTGCAACGGCGGGGCGGCGGCGGCTCCCGGCATAAAGTCTGATATGACGCAACAGTCTGCGTTCAGTGACCTCATTCAGCCGATCCTCCAACGACGATGCCTGGCCTGTCACGGACCGGAGAAGCACAAAGGCGATCTGTCCGTGGAGAGCTACGATGCGTTGCTCAAAGGCGGCAAGGGCGGTCCGGTGCTGATCGCTGGCAAAGCCCTTGATAGCCCCATGATCCACCGCCTGCTGCTGCCGCTCAATGACGATGACCACAT
>DAIQOP010000011.1:2546-10629 GCA_036787815.1 Actinomycetota bacterium | reverse complement strand
GTCCTGCAACGGCGGGGCGGCGGCGGCGACGCGGCGCGGGTCACGTTCTGGTGCCCGAGCTGCCAGCCCTTCCCCGACTCGCCGCCGGCGTGAGACGCTGGTGGGGTTCGGGATCCCGGTGATTCGGGGGGCGCATGCGACGGAAGCCGGCGGGTCTGTTCATCGTGCTCTTCGTCGTCGCGACGGTCGTCGCGACGGTTGTCGCGGCAGCGCCGACGCCGGTCGGCGCGGCGCCGGCCCACGGGCATCGCCTCCACCTCGACGGCACGTTTCGCGGTGCGGGCGCCTTCGTGGTCGAGTGCCACGGCGTGACCCAGACCGGAAGTGGGACCGTTCGCGACCCGGTCGTCGGCCGCGGCCGCTACGACTTCCACATGTGCGTCCGGTTGTTCGACCACCCGATCACGCTGCTCGGCGCGTACACGTTGAGCACACCGGGAGCCGTGCTCAACGGCACGATCAGCGGCACCTACGACCCGAATGTCGGCCTGATCCTCCCCGTCACGATCACCGGCGGCACCGGGCGCTTCGCACGTGCGCGCGGCACCATCACCGTCGGTCCGATTCGCGAGCACGACTTCACCAACTGCGACCCGACCGGCACCATCTGCGTCAATTGGAAGGACGCGGGTCCGGTCACGGGCACGATCACGCGTGTCGGCTGATCCGCCCGTCGGTTCGCTGCGGAGCCGTAGCCTCGGGGTCATGAGACTTTCCGGTACGGGCATCTGGGCGGGGCAGCTGCGGTACGGCGAGCCGGGGCCCATCGCGGAGGCCGCGGCCGAGCTCGACGGCCTCGGCTACTCGGCGCTGTGGATCCCCGACGTCGGCGGCGATCTGCTCGACTCGATGGAGACCCTGCTCGGAGCAACCGAGCGGGCGGTCGTGGCCACGGGCATCCTCAACATCTGGATGCACGAGGCAACGGAGGTCGCGGCGCGGCGCGCGTCGTGGCGCGAGGAGTGGCAGCGGCGCGCACTCTTCGGGCTCGGTGTCAGCCACGCGCCAATCATCGATCGCGACGAGCCCGGTCGGTACACGAAGCCGTACACGAAGATGGTCGAGTACCTCGACGGTCTCGATGCCGCCGAGCCGCCCCTGCCCGCCGACGCGCGCGTCCTCGCCGCGCTCGGGCCTCGCATGTTGACCCTGGCGCGCGATCGCGCGGCCGGCGTGCACCCGTACCTCGTCCCGCCGGAGCACACCGCGCTCGCGCGCGAGATGGTCGGCCCCGATGCGCTCATCGCGACGGAACAGGCGGTCGTGCTCGAGTCGGACCCGATCGCCGCCCGTGCGATCGCGCGCAATCACCTCGCGATGTACCTGCCGCTGCCCAACTACGCCAACAACCTCCGGCGCCTGGGTTTCGGCGACTCCGACTTCGCGAGCCCCGGGAGCGACCGTCTCGTCGACGCGATCGTCGCGTGGGGCGATGTCGACGCGATCGCCGCACGGGTCGCCGAGCACCGCGCCGCGGGCGCCGACCACGTGTGCGTCCAGGTGCTGCGGGCCGACTACGAGTTCCCGCACACCGAGTGGCGGGCGCTTGCACCCGCGCTCGTCGAAGCCCGGTAGCCGCCCCGCTAGTCGAGGGGCGACCAGGTCGCGGTGCGCAGGAGGCGGCTCTCCCAGTCGTCGCGCACGCGGAGCGCGTCGTGCATCCACGTTCCCGGCGCGGTCATCTCCTTCGGGAGATCCTTCGTGAAGAGCATCGGGAGCCGCTCGGGCCAGAGCACCTTCTGCCAGAGCACGACCTCGCGCCGGCGCGGTGCGCCGAGCGCGGCCTGGAACACCGCGTCGAGCTGGATGAGCGAGCGTTCGGTGCGGTTCTCGAGGCTCGGCGCGTAGTGCGATTGGGCCGCCTCGAGGTATTCGTCGAGCATGCCCTCGTTCGGCCACGCGCTGTCTTCCATGTAGAGCGTCTGCTCGTGGTCGCGGCCGTCGACCGGCACGGTCGCGAGATCGATCTCGCGGATCGGCGACCATTCCGCGAAGAGCAGCAGCTTCCCGCTCACGGTGTGGCGGCTGTGGTCGACGTCGGCGGCCCACGTGCGCAGGTCGCCGGTCTGCACCCGTTCCGCCAGCCGCCCGTAGGCGGCGCCGTCGCGCAGCGCGGTGATCGTGGTCACCTGGTAGGCCCGACCCGTGCCGTGGGCGAGGAACAGGAACCAGCAGAGCCGGGCGTCGTCGGTCTCGGCGAGCGCGGGCATCCAGCCTTCGCGGAACGCCGCCTCGAACTCGTCTTCCCGCGACCCGACGACGGTGTGGACCTCGTGCAGCAGCAGCATCGCGACAGTCTGCCGTCATTCCCGCCGTGGCGCAGCTCTGCGTCTGCGCGCTCTCACTCGGCGAGGGCTCCGCTCGCTCTCAGTCGGCGGGGGCTCTGCTCGCTCTCAGTAGGCGAGGGCCTGGAGGATGTCGGGGAGCGCGAGGTCGGCGAGCGCGCGGAGCTCGTCGTCGGTGCGGTCCTGGATCGGATGGGCGACGAACACCCGCGCCGGATCGGCACCGAGCGCGAGCGCCTGCGCCGCGGCGGCCTCGATGAACTCGGTCGACGCGATGAAGACCATCGGCAGCCCGGCGGCCTCGATGTTCACGGTGTCGTGCACACTGCACGACGTGCACGAGCCTCAGTCGGCGAGCGCCTCGATCACCATGTCGCACTTCGTCGCGATCTCGTGACGGAGATCGGCCGGCGCCGGCTTCGTGAACGTGGGCTTGGCGAAACGCTCGACGCGCAGCCCACGCGCGACGAGCAGCTCCTCGACCCGGTCGAGGAACACCTTCCCGCGCGGCTTGGAGATGTCGAGCAGTGCGATCGTGGCGCCGTCGAACGACGATCGCCGGGGTGCACGCTCGCGCGTGGTCGCCGCTCGCTCCGGCGTCGGGTCGACGAGTACCCGGCCACCGTCGGGTCGCGGTGCGCCCGCCGCCGTCACGTTCCCACCGTCGTCGTGACCGCCTCGCTGCCGACCGCGCCGCTCGCCCACCCTCCGATGATCGCCGAGAACAACCCCGCGGTGCCACCGGCGTGGACGATGAGGAGGCCGCCGTCGCGGAACTTCGGGATCGTCGTGCCCGCGAACGCGGCCGGGAGTCCCTCGGCGATCCCGCCCGCGCCCTGCACCATCTCGGCGCCCGGGAGTTGGAGCTGCGCCATCAGGGCCTCGCGCAGCCGGGTCTTCGACCAGCCCGCGTCGCGGAAGACCCGTCCGTGCTCGGGCGACACCACGAGCATCGCGTCCCACACCATCGCGAGCTTCGGGTGCGCGACCGTGCGGAGGCAGGCGGCGAACGAACGCGCCAGCGAATCGGGGTCGCGCGAGAGCTGATCGACCACACCGCGCACACCGTCCGCAGCGAACAGCGTGACGGCCGACCGGCCTGGCGGCACGCCGCGTTCGGTCGCGAGCGACTCCCACGGAGAGCCCGCCTCGTCCTCCGCGAAGCAGAACGTGTACTTGCCGGGGTTGCCGAGCGTCGCGCGGTCGACCTCGCCGGGGCGCCCGCCACCCACGTTGCGGATGACGAGTTGCAGCGCGCGCCCGATCGTCGCGTTCGCGCGGTTGCCCTGCCCGAGCGCGTTGCCGCCGGAGTTCATCCCGATCGCGCGTGCGACCGGTCCGTTCACCACGACGAGCGGACCCGAGAAGTAGGTGGTGGCGAGCAGGCCGTGCGCGTTGAACTCGTCGGTGCACGCGGCCTCGACCGCGGCCAGCACGGTGGGCAGGTACTCCGGGCGGCATCCGGCCAGAACGGCGTTGATCGCGACCTTCTCGACGCTGCACTCGACGAGGTCGGGAGGGATCGTCGCGACCAGGTCGTCGGGTGCGCGCGTCGTGCCGGTCAGCATGCGTGCGACCCGCTCGAGGGTCGGCGCGACCACGGGCAGCCCGTCGGTCCAGCCGCGGGCGAACATCGCCTCGTGCTCGTCTTCCGAGTCGCCCAGCTCGAGGCGCCGCGACCGGATGCGTGGGGTCATCGCCGCGACGGCGCGCGCGTCGGCGATGTCGGGATCGTGGGTGCGCGACCCGCATCCCGGCCGGAAGTCGGGGAGATCGGCCCCGAGGTCGCCGAGCCCGGTGAGTTGCTCCCACCGCTCGCGCGACCAGCCTTCGGTGCGGCCGGTGACCGACCCGCCCTCGAGCTTCAGGAGTGTCGGGACGGTGTCGATCTCGAGCGCGAACGACACGCCGAGCGCGGTGTCGTCGGCGGTGGCGATGCCCTCGGGGAAGGTCGGGTCGTCCTGCGAGTAGACGTGCAGGGTGCTGCGCGCGGCGAGGTCGCGGAGCACCGGAACGACCAGCGTGCAGGTGGGGCAGTCGCGTTTCACGACGGCGACGAAGCCGTCGGGCACCGCGACGGTCGAGGGCACGGCGGTCACCCGATCAGCCTCGCCCGCGATCACGGCGCGGTCAACCTGCGTGGTCAACCGGGCGTGGTCAACCGTTGAGGTGCTCCACCACGTAGTCGATGGCGTGGGTGAGCACGGCCACGTCGGCCGGCTCGATCGCCGGGAACAACCCGATCCGGAGCTGGTTGCGCCCCAGCTTCCGGTACGGCTCGACGTCGAGGATGCCGTTGGCCCGCAGCACCTTGGCGAGCACCGCCGCGTCGACCGAGGCGTCGAAGTCGATGGTCGCGGTGACCCGGCTCCGCAACGCGGGATCAGTGACGAACGGCGTCGTGTGCTCGCCGGCGTCGGCCCAGGAGTAGATCGTCGTCGCCGATTCGTCGCAGCGCCCGGCCGTCCATTCGAGCCCGCCGTTGCGGAGCATCCACTCGACCTGGTCGGCGAGGAGGAAGATCGTCGCGAGCGCGGGGGTGTTGTAGGTCTGGTCGAGCCGCGACTGCTCGAGCGCGATCCCGAGATCGAGGCTCGGCGGCACCCAGCGGCCCGACGCGGTCAGCCGTTCGATGCGCTCGATCGCGGCGGGGGAGCAGAGGGCGAGCCACAGGCCGGCGTCGCCGGCGAAGCACTTCTGCGGCGCGAAGTAGTAGACGTCGAACGCGGTGGGGTCGACGCGCAGGCCACCGGCGCCCGAGGTCGCGTCGACGAGCACGAGGCCGTCGGTGCTCGGGCGGACGACCGGAAGCGTCACCCCGGTGGAGGTCTCGTTGTGGGGATACGCGTACACGTCGACGTCGGTGTTGGCGACCGCGACCGGTGCCGTTCCCGGCGTGCTCTCGATCACGTCGGGGTCGTCGAGGTGCGGCGCGGCACGCGTGACGCTCGCGAACTTCGCGGAGAACTCGCCGCACACGAGGTGCTGGGCGCGCCGCTCGACGAGCCCGAACGCGGCCGCGTCCCAGAACAGCGTCGTGCCGCCGTTGCCGAGCAGCACCTCGTAGCCGTCGGGGAGTGAGAACAGCTCGGCCAGCCCGTTACGGGCGCGGCGCACCACCGACCGCACGGCCGGGCGCCGGTGGCTCGTGCCCATGTACTCGGGCGCCACGTCGGCGAGCGCCACCATTGCCTCCTGGCGCACCTTCGACGGCCCCGATCCGAACCGCCCGTCGGAGGGCAGCAGCGCAGGAGGCAGGGTGATGGGCGGGGTCGTCGGCGCGTCGGTCACGCGGTCGAGGTTAGTGAGCAGCGCCGCGCCCACCCCGATCGATTCAGACTCCAACGCCCACGATCTCCGCGAATCCCTCCTGCAGGCACTCGACCAGCAGATCGGCGTCGGCGACGGCCGCGGTGTCGGTGACGATCCCGATGCAGCACGTGGAGCAGTGCGACACGAGCGTCACGTTGAGCGCGGAGCCCGACGGCGGCGCGAACGCGTAGAAGCCGTCGACCTGCGCGCCGGCCACGAAGACGGGGATCGGCGCACCCGGCACGTTCGAGGTCACGAAGTCGACGCACTTGAGCATGCTGCCGAACAGCGCCGTCGAGGTGGCGGTCGGGAGCCGGTTCAACACACCCGCGAGGGTCGAGGTGAGTCCGAGTGCCGGCTCCGCGCGCCAGCCGCGCACGAGCACACCGATCGCCTTCATGCGCGCGGCCGGGTCGGAGATCGCGGCGGGCACGGGGAAGCGAACCGGTGCGAACTGGTTGCCGGCCGAACCGTGCTCGGTGGTGCGCAGGTTGATCGGCAGCGTCATCCGTAGCTCGCTCACCGCGACACCGTGGCGGGCGTGGTACCTCGACAGGCCGCCGACCACCGCGGCGACGAAGGCGTCGTTGAGGCTGCCGTCGACGGCCTTCGCGGCGCGCTTCAGGTCGTCGAGTGGCACCGCGAACGTGTCGAGCCGCCGTCCGAGCCCGCGCGTGAGGAGTACCGGCGACAGGGGAGCCGTCGCGGGCGCCAGCATGCGTCCGATCGAGCGCGCGGTGTCGACGGCGTCGGCCGCGGCGCGCAGCGGATCACGCGCGCCGGCGAGCGCCGCGCCCACGAGCGTCGCGGGGATGCGCCGGGAGATACCGAGCCAACGGCGGGTGGTGTGGCTGACCGAATCGCGCAGGAGCGCGGCGGCGTCGAACGGTTCGGGCGCCGACGGCTCCGGCAGCGGTGCGAGCTCCTCGGCGTCGCGTTCGGTGTCGACCATCTGGCTGAGCAGATCGATGCCTCCGATGCCGTCGGTGACGGAGTGGTGCACCTTCAGCACCGCCGCGGCGCGCCCACCGGTGAGCCCCTCCACGATCGTGAACTCCCACAGCGGGCGGGCCCGATCGAAGCTCGACTGCGCGATGGGAGCGACGAGCTCGAGGAGCCGGCGGTGATCGCCGGGCGCGGCGAGACGGACCCGGCGCAGGTGGAAGTCGAGGTCGAAGTTCGCTTCCCGGCTCCAGCGCGGCGGCCCGATGCGCAGCGGTGGCGACTGCACGCGCTGGCGCAGCCTCGGGATCGTGATGCTCGCCCGGGTCAGGCGTCGCCGCAGCCGCTCGAAGTCGGGCTCGCGGTCGAGCACCCCGAGGGCCACGATCGTGGACCGCAGGATGGGGTCCTTCTCGATGTTCCACATCAGGGCGTCGGCGTCGCTCATGTGGTGAGCGAAACGCTCGGCATTCATGCGGCTTCGACCTGCGGCATGCCCGCGCCTCCGGTCTGCGCCCGGCTGTCCATCGAGCCCGACGCTACTTGCGGATTCAGCGGCGGGAAATGCGGACGATCGTGTGCTCCATCACGTCGAGGGTGCGCCGGGCGAGCAGGTCGCCTCCCGCCCGCTGGAAGTGGATGCCGTCGGCAGTGCGCACCTGCACGAGCTGGCCCTCGGCGTTCGGGAGGTACTGCGTGTAGTTGCCGTTGGGATCCTGGAACAACGTGAAGCTGTCGATGTAGACGGCGCGGGCCCGCTTGGCGGCCTCCTCGCGGATCACCGTGTTGATGATCGGCCACTGCTCGTTGCGGGTCGCGAGGATCGGCACACCGACGTACGCGACCCAGCGGTTGCGCGCGATGAGCTGATCCATGACCGCGCCGACCCGGCGGTGGTACTCGCGCTTCCAGCCGTCGGTCGCGAACGCATAGGTGTGGCCGTCGGGTGCGAGCAGCGGTTGGTTGTCGTTGCTCCCGAGCATGAGCACGACGATCTGCGGGTTCAGCGCGCCGACCTGATGAGCCAGCTCGGCCGGCCAGTTGAAGTAGTCGGGACGGGCGAGCCCGGACGAGACCTTGAAGTCGACGGTGCCCGCGCCGGCCGCGCGGTAGGTGTGCCGGCCGGCGGCGATCCGGTAGAGCGAGGTGCCGAACTCGAACGACAGCGAGTCGCCGGCGACGAAGATCGTGGCGGGGTGCTGGCGCGACACGACGAGCGGTTGGAACCGCGTCGAATCCTCGGCGGTCGTGGTCGGCCCGTTTGGTCTGGTGGTGGTCGTCGACGGCACGGCGAACGGATCCGACGAGCGGTTCTTCTTCGGGCTCGGCGGCGGGCCGTGGCCGATCGCGCGGTCGATCGCGTGCCGCGGCCGGTCGAGGCGCAGGAACTCCGAGATCGCGTGGATCGGGCGCATGATCGCGACGCCGAGCGAGTGGCGCTGGCTCCCGAGCTTCTGGGTCTGTGCCGTCTGGAGCATCGAGTCGGCGTTGAACAGCGAACCGAGCGCGAAGGCCACGAGCATCGCGAGCACCGCGTGGCCGGC
>DAIQOP010000011.1:0-2446 GCA_036787815.1 Actinomycetota bacterium | reverse complement strand
TGAACAGCGAACCGAGCGCGAAGGCCACGAGCATCGCGAGCACCGCGTGGCCGGCGGGCATCGTGCTCCGCGAGGTTCGGCGCACGCGCGGCGGCCGCGTGCGGGTGATGTCGGCGTCGTCGTCGGTCGTCATGGTCGTCAGAACGCGAAGTAGATGAAGGGGGCGACACCCTGCGGGCCGAGCGCGTCGATGACCACGAGCCCGAGCGCCATCGCGACTCCCATCTGCACCGGCGAGAGCCGTGAGAACACGATCTGGGCCCGGTCGAGCACGTTGGCCGGGATGTACTGCATTGCGATGCCGAACGCGATCGCGAGCACGACACCGCCGGTGATGAGCGGCGTCGGCTGACCCCAACCCACGAACAGCCGCGTGAGCACGACCCACGCCACGTGGAACGTCTCGGCGCGGAAGAACACCCATCCCAGGCACACGATGTGGAACGTGACGACCCGATGCCCGATCCGGCGCCAGACCGTGTCGCGCGGCGGATCGAGACCCTTGGCCTCGCGCGCGTGGTGCCGGTACTGCTCGTAGGAGAGCGCACCGCCGTGGATCGCGCCCCACGCGACGAACGTCCACGCGGCGCCGTGCCACAGGCCACCGAGGAGCATCGTGATCATCAGGTTCCGGTAGGTCGCGGCTTCACTGCCGCGATTGCCCCCGAGCGGGATGTAGAGGTAGTCGCGGAGCCATCGCGAGAGGGTCATGTGCCAACGGCGCCAGAAGTCCTGCAGTGATTCCGCGGTGTACGGCGCGTTGAAGTTCTGCGGAAACCGGAAGCCGAGCAACAGGGCGAGGCCGATCGCGATGTCGGTGTAGCCACTGAAGTCGCAGTAGATCTGCACGGCGTATCCGTAGATCGCGAACAGGATCTCCTTGCCGTTGTGCAGCTCGGGCAGGCTGAACACGCGATCGACGAGGGTCGTCGCGAGGAAGTTCGCGAGCACCACCTTCTTGAACAACCCCGACATGATGAGGAAGAACCCGCGTCCGGCGTCGACCTTGCGCGGATCCTTCTTCTCCTCGAGTTGGGGGAGGAACTCGGACGCGCGCACGATCGGTCCGGCGACCAGATGCGGGAAGAACGAGATGTACACCGCGAAGTCGAGGAAGCTCACCGGCGCGATCTGGCGACGGTAGATGTCGATGACGTAGCTCATCGCCTGGAACGTGAAGAACGAGATCCCGACCGGCAGCGTGACCCGGAGGATCTCGGGGTTCAGGTGGATGCCGATGTTGGCGATGGCGTTCCGGGCCGACACCTCGAAGAACTGCGCGTACTTGAAGTAGCCGAGGAGGCCGAGGTCGCCGCCGACCGCGGCGATGAGCGCGAGCCGGCGCGGTCGGTCGTTGCGCAGCCGATGGATGACCGTGCCCCAGGTCTGGTTCCAGATCGTCGACGCGACGATCAGCGCGACGAAGCGCCAGTTCCAGTAGCCGTAGAAGAAGTAGCTGGCCGCGATCATGAAGATCCGCCAACGCGTCCCGCGTGGCATCAACAGCCAGCTCGCGGGCAGCACGATCGAGAAGAAGATCGCGAAGGTGATGGTCGGGAAGAGCACCGGCGGTAGCGTAGGGCTCGAGTGCGGGAACGCTATGTGAGTGTCCGCGGGCACCGGTTGTATTGCCTCGAGGCGGGCGGGCCCGGTCCGCTCGTCCTGCTGTGTCACGGGTTCCCCGAGCTCGCGTACTCGTGGCGTCACCAGATCGACGCCGTCGCCGCGGCGGGCTTCCACGTCGTGGCGCCCGACCTCCCCGGCTACGGCCGCTCCGACAAGCCCGACGTCGCGTACGACATCGAGTTCGTCAACGGCATGCTCGAGGGCCTCGTCGCCGCGCTCGGCCACGAACGGGCCGTGTTGGCCGGCCACGATTGGGGCGGTCTGCTCGTATGGCAGTTCGCCCGGATGTATCCGGAGCGCACCGCGGGCGTCATCGGGGTCAATACCCCCGACCTTCCGCGCTCACCCATCCCGCCGGTCGAGCTGCTGCGGCAGATCTTCGTCGACACGCCGATCTACATCATCCAGTTCCAGACCCCGGGCCTCGCCGAGTGGGTCTTCTCCTGGGGGCGCGGTGCCGACGACTTCGTCGACATGATCTTCCTGAACGAGATGAATCGAAACCCCGCGGCGTTCACACCCGAGGTGCTCGAGGTCTACAAGCAGGCGTTCCGTCCGGTCGGCGCGCTCACGCCGCCGATCGACTACTACCGGAACATGGACCGCAACTGGCAGCTCACCGCGGGCGTCGCCGATCGGCTCGTCGAGGTGCCGTGCCTGATGATCTCCGCCGAGAACGACCCCGTATTGAGCCCGCAGATGTCGGAGGGGATGGAGGCGCGCGTGCCCGACCTCGAACGCGTGCTCATCCGCGACTGCGGGCACTGGACGATGCAGGAGCGGCCGGAGGAGACGACCGCCGCGATGCTCGGCTACCTGC
>DAIQOP010000162.1:0-8731 GCA_036787815.1 Actinomycetota bacterium | reverse complement strand
CTCGTAATGAGCAGGTCAGGAGTTCGAATCTCCTCTCCGGCTCCCCGCTGACCAGGGGAAACGTTGCGCCTGGTCGGCCTTCCCAGTTGGCAGTTGGCCATCATTGGCCATACGTCGCGCAGCGACTGTCGGGCAGTTGGCCATCATTCTTGCGTCCGTGCGATCGGCTGATTCGCGAGCGAGTGGAGCGACGACTTCTACGAGCGCGGCGAAGCTCAGTCCTTTCTGACTGATTTCCTGTCCGTGTTTGGTGATGCCGGCGGTCGCGACCACGACGACGATCAGGAGCAGGACGGTCTGGAGTCTTCGGTGGCGGAGGTCACCGAAGAACACCCGCCACACGGCCCGGTGCAACTCACCCGCCTCCGAGTGCCGGCTCCGTACGCGTCTCGCTGCTGATGCGGCCGTCCTCCATGACCAGAACGCGGTCCGCGCTACGACCCAGCCGCGGGTCGTGACTCACCAAGACGATGGTCTGGCCGTGCTCGTGGTGCTCGTGCAGCAACGTGATCACCTGCTCGGTCGCCTCGCTGTCGAGGTTGCCCGTCGGCTCGTCGGCGAGCAGGAGCGCGGGCTCGTTCGAGAGCGCGCGCGCGATCGCTACCCGTTGTTGCTGACCGCCGGAGAGCGCGGCCGGTGACTTCCCGGCGTGCTCGGCGACTCCTAGGCGTTCGAGCAGAGCCGAGCGCCGGACGCGGGCGTCGCGCGGCGAGCGACCCCCCAGCAGCATCGGCAACTCGACGTTGTCGGCGACCGTCAAGTTCGTGATCAGGTTGAAGAACTGAAAGACGTATCCAACATGCGTCCGGCGCACGATCGCCCGCCGCGCCTCGGAAAGGTCGTCGAAACGCCGACCTTCGAGGAGCACTTGCCCTGAGGTCGGAACGTCGAGACCGCCGAGCAGGTGCAGCAACGTCGACTTACCGCAACCGCTCGGACCCATGATCGTGACCATCTCGCCGGGGGCGACCGCGAGGTCGACGCCCCGAACCGCAAGGACCTCGGGACGCAGGCGGTCGTAGCCCTTCGTGATGCCGGCGCATGCAACAACAGCGTCCATCATCCGACCCCTGACTCGTCTCCTCCGACCCTGACAGCTCGCGTTCGTGCACTGCCAGGGTCGAGTGGCCCTATCGCCGCCGCCGATCGCCGGGTCGCTGTCGGACCCGTGACGAGGTTCGTGTCGAAAGGCCCTACCCGCTTCCCGTGCATCCCGCGATGCTCTGACTCGCGGGGCGCGTGTCGCGCGACCTCGCAGACATGGAGGATCCTTCGAGAGGAGATCGTCATGACGTCCGTCAAAGACGCGGCGTCGGTGTTCTTGGCCAACAAGCGCATCGCAGTCACCGGCGTGTCGCGGAAGGCCGAAGGGCACGGCAGCAACGCCGTGTACAAGCGGCTGAGAGACCGCGGCTATGAGGTCTTCGCCGTCAACCCCAACGCCGAGGAGGTCGAGGGTGATCGCTGCTACCACGACCTGAAGAGCATTCCCGGCGGGGTCGAGGCGGTGGTGATCGCGACCCGGCCCGACCGGGCGGAGGCGACGATGCTCGAGTGCGCCGAGCTCGGCATCAAGCAGACCTGGATGCATCGGGCATTCGGCGAGGGCAGTGTCTGTGACGACGCGACCGTCTACGGCCGCGACCACGGCATCACGGTGATCGACGGCGGGTGCCCGCTGATGTTCGACCCGACGGCCGACATCGGGCACAAGATGATGCGCTTCGTCTTCACACGGACCGGCAAGGTGCCCAAGACCGTGTGAGCCGAGTGCGACCGGCTGACGTGGAAGCCGTCGCAAGCCCTCGCCGGGCGCGCACATTGGGCGGTGGATACTCCAGAGAACACTGGCGGCCCAATGTTGGCGACCCAACGTGTGCGGTCAGGCGAGTGTCAGCTCCACTTCGACGGTCGTGCCGGCGGGCGCGAGAGGCACGAGCGTGCCGTCGACGGGGCGGCCGTCGACGACGAGCGCGGTCGCGCGCCCGGCCCGGCCGGCGGGCTTGCGCACGACGATGCGGTACTCGGCTCCCCGGAAGCGCCGGGTGGCGCGGTAGCCGTCCCAGCCCGACGGCAGGCACGGGTCGACGCGCAAGCCGTCGAGCTCGGGCCGGATGCCGAGGATCCACTGGGTCATCGCGACGTAGTTCCACGCTGCCGTGCCGGTGAGCCAGGAGTTCTTCGCCTCGCCCGGTTCGGCCGCTTCGGGCCCGGCGATCGTCTGCGCGGCCACGTACGGCTCGCAACGGTGCAACTCGCCGATGTCCTCGCGCGCCGAGGGGTTGATCCGCAGGTAGTAGTCGAACGCCCGATCGCCGTTCCCGACGATCGTCTCGGCGATCATGATCCACGGGTTCGTGTGGCAGAAGACGCTGCCGTTCTCCTTGTAGCCCGGTGGGTACGAGCTGATCTCGCCGAGCTCGACGTGGTAGCGGGAGTACGCGGGTTGCAGCAGCGCGATGCCGTGCGGCGTCGCCAATCGCGACGCGACCGACTCGAGCGCGGTGCGCGCCCGCCCGTCGTCGAGACCGATGCCGCCCATGACGCACATCCCCTGCGGCTCGACGAAGATCTGCCCCTCGTCGTTCGCCGCGGAACCAACTGGCGCGCCCGAGTAGTCGTAGGCCCGGAGGAACCACGATCCGTCCCAGCCGTGCTCGCGCACGGCCGCCTGCATCTCCGCACGCGCCGCCCGGAGCTGCGTGCCTTCGGCGGTGCGCCCTGCCCGCTCCGCGATCGTCGCCAGCTCTCCCGCCGCGAGCGCGAAGAGGCCGGCGATGAACACCGACTCCGCGACGCCTCCGTGCCGGTTCTCGGTGGTCTGGAACGGTTCACCGGGCGTCTCGGAGAAGCAGTTGAGATTCAGGCAGTCGTTCCAGTCGGCGCGACCGATGAGCGGGAGCCCGTGCGGTCCGCGCCGGGCGAGCGTGTACGAGATCGACCGTCGGAGGTGCTCGGTGAGCGTCGACTCCGAGTTCGGCGCGTTGTCGTAGGGCACCTGCTCGTCGAGGATCGTGGAGTCGCCGGTCTCCTTCAGGTATGCCGCAACGGCGAGGACAAGCCAGAGCGGGTCGTCGTTGAAGCCCGAGCCGACGGCGTCGTTCCCCCGCTTCGTCAGCGGCTGGTACTGGTGGTAGGCGCCGCCCGAAGCGAGCTGCGTCGCGGCGAGATCGAGGATCCGCGCTCGGGCCTGCTCGGGCACCATGTGCACGAAACCCAGTAGATCCTGGTTGGAATCGCGGAAACCCATCCCGCGCCCGATCCCCGACTCGAAGAACGACGCCGATCGCGACAGGTTGAACGTGATCATGCACTGGTACGCGTTCCACACGTTGACCGTGCGATCGACGTGCGCGTTCGGTGTGGTCACCTGGAGGGGCTCGAGCAGGCGGTCCCAGTGCTCGCGAAGTTGCGCGAACGCGAGCGTGGTCTCCGACGCCTCGAGGTAGCGCGCGAGCACCGCCCGAGCGCCGGCCTTCGCGATCGTCTGCGACCCGGGTGGATCGAACTTCGCGTTGCGGGAATTCTCCGCGTAGCCGAGCACGAAGACGATGTCGCGACTCTCGCCCGGTTCGAGCTCGAGGGAGACGTGATGGGATCCGCACGGCGCCCACCCGTGCGCGATCGAGTTGGTCGACTCACCGCGCTCCACGACCAGAGGACGATCCCAGCCACGTTGCGGGCCGAGGAAGCGATCGAGGCGTGTGTCGAAGCCGGCAAGCGGCTCCGAGCACCCGAAGTAGGCGAAGTGGTCGCGCCGCTCGCGGTATTCGGTCTTGTGGTACACGACCCCCGCCTCGACCTCGACCTCGCCGATCGAGAGGTTGCGTTGGAAGTTCGTCGCGTCGTCCCACGCATCCCAGAGGCAGAACTCGACCGCGCTGAAGAGCGACAGCGACGCGGCCCGATCGCGCCGGTTCGTGATCCGCGTACGCCAGATCTCGACGGGATCGTCGAACGGCACGAAGAAGAGCGTCTCCGCCTCGATCCCCAGATGCTGCGATCCGATCCTCGTGTAACCGAGGCCGTGCGCGCACTCGTAGGCGTCGAGGTCGTGGTGCGCCGATTGCCGGAGCGGCGACCAGAACTCGGCCGTCGCGCGGTCCCGGAGGTACAGCGCGCGCCCACCGGTGTCGAGGGGCACGTTGTTGTAGCGGTACCGCGTCACGCGGCGCAGACGGGCGTCACGGAAGAAGGAGTAGCCACCACCGGTGTTCGAGATCAGTGAGAAGAACTCGTCGCTTCCGAGATAGTTGATCCACGGCAGTGGGGTGTCGGGCCGCTCGATCCGGTACTCCCGGCGCTCGTCGTCGAAGTGCCCGAACCGCGTCATGCGCGGGGTGTCACGTGCGGCCGGCTTGTGACGCGTCCCAACCGGAGTGGGCCCAGAACGTGCACAGGCTCTGCTTCACGCCGCGGCCGAGCTCCGTCGGTGTGCCGAGGTCGAGATAGGTGCGCGTCGAGCCGGCGGCCGGCCAATCGAGACCGTCGCCGCCCGGGTCTCCGGTGCGCGCGAATCGCGTCCACGCCCCGACGACCGTGTCGGAGAGACGCTGCTCCGCGGCCGTGAAGCTGATCCGACCACTCGACGCCGTCGACTTCCCGAACACGTACGGCAGCTCGGCCGAGTGGAACGCGCCGAGATCGAGGCCCGCCATCGGCAACACGAACGGGTTCGGCGCATGGGTGAACTCGTAGAGGTGCACCGGGACGAACGGCTCCATCGCCTCGGCACCGGCCAACGCGGGGCACGCGAGGATCGCATCGCCTACTGCTTGACCGAACGCGGCTCCCGGGTCGGGGTAGCTCGAGAGCGGGTACCGGTCGAGGACCTGCGCGCCGACGGCGGATCCGAAGTAGGCGGTCAGGCGGGCCGGATAGTCGGCCGCGGTGACCGGGGGCACGATCGAACCCAACGTGTACGCGGCCATGCCGATGAAGAGGCGGCCTTCGTCGCGGTTGACGCCGGCGATCACGGGAACCCGGTTGAACCGGCCGGCCCGGATCGCCGCCGTCCCGTCGGCAGGTATGTCGACGCCGTCGCCGACGGGGAGCCAGAACCCGGCCTTGCGGAACAGGAACGTCGGGTCGGGCGGGAGCGCGGCGAGCACCTGTGCGGTCGACCTGCCGCGCAGGCAGCCGAGCGCGTCGGGAGCACCCGCACATCCGAGCCTGGTTGCGAAGGTGTCGCCCTGGGCGAATGCCGGGCCGACCTTCAGCCCGGCGTTCCCGCACGGCCCGCTCTCCATGATCGCCTTGGCGAAGAGGCCGCGCGACCGGGGCGAGAGGATGTGATCGCAGACGCTCATCCCGCCGGCCGATTCACCGAAGATCGTCACGTTGCGGGCGTCGCCGCCGAACGCGGCGATCGATCGCTGCACCCAGTGCAGCGCCGCGAGCTGGTCTTCGAAGCCCATGTTGCCGACGGCGTGGTTCGGGTCGGCGGCCGCGAGCTTCCGGTGCGCGAGGAAGCCGAACGGGCCCAGGCGGTAGTTGATCGTGACGGCCACCACGCCCGCGCGCGCGACGAGACGCGACGGGTCGTTGTCGTTGCCGGATCCCACGGTGAAGCCGCCGCCGTGGATCCAGACCATCACCGGCGCCAGGCGCGTCGGCGGCACCTTCGGAGCGAAGACGTTGAGGTAGAGGCAATCCTCCTGACCCTGCACCTGGTTCACCACCGGGAGGATCTGCGGGCACACCGGGGCGGGCTTCGTCGCGTCCCGCTGCCCGGACCACGGCGCCACGTGCTGCGGGGCGCGCCACCGGTTCGGGCCGATCGGAGGCGCCGCGTACGGGATGGCGGTGAAGCGCCGCACGCCGTCGACGGTGCTCCCGTGCACGGCCCCGGCCGGGGTCTGCACCCGCAACGGGTCGCCGCCGACCAGCACGCTCGGATCGAAGCTCGGCGCCGGCGCCGGCGCCGAGCCCGTCGTCGTCGTGGACCGCTGCACCGCGGTCTTCGCCGCGCCCGACGAGCATCCGGCGGTGAGCACCGCGAGGGCGGCGAGGAAGAGGATCGATCGTCTCGTCACGGGAGCACAGTATTGGGCAATCGCCCCGCGCCGCCCCGTCGCCGGCCCGCGCGGGACCGCGCGGGCCGACGACCGCCCGGCACATGGGGCTCCGGGCGGTCTGCTACACCCCGGGCATGGCCGCACCGACCGCGACGCACGCGCGACGGGAGCCCGCGCGCCGAAGCGTCGCGGGGTTCGGCTACCGGCCTGCGCTCGACGGCCTGCGAGGGGTCGCGGTGATCGGCGTGCTCGTGTACCACGGCGGGGTCACCTGGTTGCGCGGCGGCTACCTCGGTGTCGACGTCTTCTTCGTCCTGAGCGGATACCTGATCACCGCGCTCCTGCTCGCGGAGCACGATGGCAGCGGGCGCATCGATCTCGTCGCCTTCTGGGGCCGGCGGGCGCGCCGCCTGCTGCCGGCACTCGCGTTGCTCTTCGTCGCGATCGTGATCTACGCACGGTTCGTCGCCGACCCGTCGTCGGTGGGCGCACTGCGCGGCGACGTCGTCGCGACGATCGGGTACGTGCTGAATTGGCGGCTGATCTTCACCCACCAGAGCTACTTCGCGCAGTTCGCCGCGCCGTCACCACTCCGGCACGCGTGGTCGCTCGCGGTCGAGGAGCAGTTCTATCTCGTCTGGCCCTTCGCGATGATGGGCCTGCTCGCGTTCGTGGGCGCGGTGCGCCAACGCCTCGCGGCGTTGCTGCTCGGCGCCGCCGCGTGCTCGGCGCTCGAGATGGCACTGCTCGCGCACGCCGGGCGCGACCCGTCGCGCGTGTACTACGGCACCGACACGCGCGCGCAGGCGCTACTCGTCGGCGCAGCGTTGGCCGCCGCGCTCGCGCCGCACGGCTTCCGGCCGCCGCGCCGGCTCGACGCGGTGGTGCAGTGGTCGGGCCTCGCGGCGGTCGCGGTGCTCGCTTGGTTCTTCGTGAACGCGCGTGAGCTTTCGATCGCGATGTACCGCGGTGGTCACTTCGCGGTCGCGATCGCGACAGCGGTGGTGATCGCCGCGGCGGTGGCGAAGCCGAACACGATCGTCGGTCGTTGCCTCTCGCCTCCCGCGCTGCGGGCGATCGGGCGCATCTCGTACGGCTTGTACCTCTGGCACTGGCCCGTCGACCTCACCCTCGATTCCGCCCGTACGCACACGCACGGCGTCGTCCTGCTCGTGATTCGGCTCGTCGTCACGTTCGCGTGCGCGCTCGGGTCTTGGGTGCTCGTCGAGAATCGCGTGCGGCTGCGGCGGCCGGTGGGGTTCCCGCGGGGCGCGGTGATCGCCGCGCCGATCGTCGCGGTGGTCGCGGCGCTCGCGCTCGGCACGAGCTCGTTCGGCGCCTCGGCCGCGTCGAAGCTCGGTACCGCGCCGCCCGATCCCCACGTGGCCGTCGTGCGATCGGCGCCGACGACCACCGACTCTCGTGGCGGCACGACCCGAACCCCGGCTGACGTCCGGCCGCCGTCGCGGATCCTGCTCACCGGCGATTCCGTGGCCCAGACGCTCGGCTGGGGACTGCAGAACGGCGCGCGTGCCGCCGGTGTGTCGCTGTGGGACCGCGGCCAACTCGGCTGCGGTCTCGCGCCGAGCGGCGCGCTCCGGCACGGGCCGCTCTGGCAGGCGATCCCACCCGAGTGCGCGACCTGGACCGACCAGTGGCGGGCCTGGGTCGACGAGATCCGGCCCGATGTCTCGATCGTGGTGTTCGACGTCTGGGTCGTCGACGACCTGCAGACCGGCGGCAGGACCCTGGTCGCCGGCACGGCCGAGAGCGACCGGTACCTGCTCACGCTCCTCGACCGGGGCGTGCAGATCCTGCGTTCGCGCGGTGGACGAGTGGTGCTGCTGACCGCCCCGTACAACGACCGCTCCGCGCACGCGCTCGACCCGACCGTGCACTGGCAGGAGGACGAGCCGGCGCGCATCGACCACTGGAACGCGCTGCTGCGCACGTACGTCGCGCAACACGCGGGCGAGGTGCAGCTCGCCGACCTGAACGGTTTCACGGCCCCGGAGCATAGGTACACGAACACCATCGACGGCACGAAGCTGCGCTACGACGGCGTGCATTTCGAGGCCGCGGCCGGCGCGCTCGTGTATCGCTGGCTCGCGCCGACGCTCGCCGGCCGGGCGTGAGCGAACCCGGGCCGGCGCCGCGCTACGGCGGGCAGACGCACGGCCGCGCGTGGCAGCGCGGGCACCCGGACGCGTAACGGGCGATCGCTTCGTCGAGGGAGAGCCCGAGTTGGTTGGCGAGGGACACCAGCCACGCGAGCGCGTCGCCGAGCTCGTGGAGCTGTTCGGCGCGGGTGCCCTTGCGTACCGACTTCGCGAGCTCGCCGACCTCCTCGGCAAGCCAGGCGACGGTCGCAGGCACACCGCGGGCGCGGTCGCGGGCGCCGTAGGTCGTCTCCATCACGTGTTGCAGGTCGGTCAGGTCCACGGGGCCCCCAGGCGAGTCACCGATCGGAAGAACGCGCGGCAACAGGATCGCCGATCCGAGGCGGCGCCTGGTGCGCGCCGCCGAGTGACCTTGTGCCCTTGTCCGTGGGCGTGCCCCTTCGTATCGTCGGCTCACGATCTGCGATGCGGGAGGGACTCATGCACGTGACGCGTCGGGTGACGGTTCGCTCGGCTGCCGCGTTCGCGGTGGTCGCCACGATGTTCGCGACGGCGTTGTGGTCGCTGCCGACGGCGGGCGCCCAGACCGGCCTC
>DAIQOP010000161.1:4929-8790 GCA_036787815.1 Actinomycetota bacterium | reverse complement strand
CATCACCCTCGCCGTCGCCATCGCGTCCTACACACTCCTCGAACAACCCATCCGACACGGCAAACTCACCAGCACCCAACTCCGCAAACTCACCCCCGCCATCGCGCTGGGCCTCGTCATCGCACTGTTCGCAACCACCAACGGAGCGTCGAGCCCGGTTGCCGGGAGCACTCCCTCGAACGGCAAGACGGTTGAACTCGCCGCCGCGATCCGAAAGAACGCCGCGCCGCCGGGCTCGAGGCGGGTCCTCCTCGTGGGCAACTCAACCGCGTATTACATCGGGCCTGCCTTCGAAGCGATTCACACGAACCCGCCGCTCGCCGTATTCAACGCCTCGGTCACGGCCTGCACGTTTCCCCCGCAGATCATCGGTCAGACCGTGAAGATGCGCAACGGGGCGCGCGTGCGGCGGCTTCCGTGTGATCCCCCATGGGAAGCGGCGGTCGTGAAGGCATTCCTACCTCAGGTCGTGTTCTGGATGGACGACGACCCGCCCCACGGTGGCGGGACGTACCTCGGTCGGCGCATCGATCCGTGTTCCCAGGCCTATGACTCGCTCTATCAGCGCACCCTGACCCGCGAGGTCGCGGTTCTTGCCGCGGCGGGAGCGAAGGTCGTGATCACCACCTCCGCCTACTCGGGCATCGTCGGCTACGCCGATTACCGAGCCGACGACTGCCAAAACGCGCTGAAGCGCGCCGTCGCCGCCCACACCGGCGCGCAACTCGTCGACCTTGCCAACTTCATCTGTCCCCACCGGCGCTGCCGGAAGAAACAGGACGGCATCACTCTGCGGCCCGACGAATACCACTACTACGGGCCGGGCGGCGAGATCGTCGCCAAGTGGCTGATTGACCAGGTTCGGTAGTTCCGGCGCACGTCGGGCGACTCGCGCTGCGTCGAGGCCGTTCGCGCACCACGCACGCGCCGGCTGGCAGCGTCGGCTCGGTCACGTGGGGTTGATGACGTGCACCTCGACTTGCTCGTCGCCGTACGTCCCCCGGTAGCGGTACGTGGGCAGATCGGCAAGCTCCCGCAACTTGCTCTTGTTGACGACAGGCGAGCGAAGTATCCCCGCGAGGACGAGCTTCACGAACGTCGGGTCTTCGAACGCGGTAAGCGGATCAGTGGGCAGACCGTCGAGCAGCTGATCGAGCTGGTACCGAGGCAGGCCCGAGTACTCACGGTCGATGAGCGCACGTGCGCCCGGCGCCAGTTCGACCTTCACTCCTCGGGCTTCGGCGGAAAGTCTGTCGAGCAGCGCAGTGCGCGTAGCGGAGAGCTCGTCGTATCGAGCGGTGCGCCCGGGGCCAAACGGTTCCAACGCGATGAGCCGACCGGGCCCCGACGCCCGTTCCGCTTTCCCGCTCGAGACGACGATTCTGGTGGGGTGGGATCCAGGTTGATATGCGCGGCCGATTCCGGCGGTCGAGGTTCCGAAGGCGGTTACCTCTACGTGCAAGCCGGCTTGGACGAGACGGAAGATGATGTAGGGGGCGACCGACAAGGTCGCGTCGTTCCCGTTGCTCGTGATGTACACGGGGTGATGGCGGTCGACGTGGGCAAGTACTTGCGTGATGATGCGCTTCTCGGCCCGGAATTCGGGTCGCTCTCGGTTGTGGTCGTCACTCCCGCTGACAAGCAGGATCGATCCCGCGATGAGCGCCACGACGAGGAGGAGCGCGGGTCGTATGAGGCGCGTTGCACGGTGGGCGATCGCGATCTTGCTCGTCGCGCGACGGGCAAGGTGTGCGATGCCGAGGCCGAGTGCGGTCCAGGTGAGGAGGGCCAACGCCCAGGTCCATCGGTAGAG
This sequence comes from Actinomycetota bacterium, assembly GCA_036787815.1. Lineage (GTDB taxonomy): Bacteria > Actinomycetota > Acidimicrobiia > IMCC26256 > PALSA-610 > DATBAK01. The sequence continues at coordinate 6,977 of DAIQOP010000161.1, read as the reverse complement.
GTTGAGCTTGACCGACTCCACGCCGCGGGGAACGTTGCTACCGTTGACGATGCCGGCGGCGAGCAACACGAGCGCGACGAGCGCAAGTCGGGCTACCGCGGGCGACCGGTAGCGTGTTTCCCATGCGAGCGCGACGAGCGCAGCGACGACGAGCACGCCGAGGCTCATCTGCAAGGGTCGGGGCGCGTTCAGGAAGAAGAGTCCGGTCGTGTCGGTGCGACTGAGGATGGTTGGTGGAGCGACGCTGTGAAGCGCTTGATAGAGCCCGGACTTGAGGCCCATTGTGGGTCGGGTGTTGTCGCGCGCAAACCGCACGATCTTGGTCAGATTGCCCGGGTGACCGGTGATCTCATCGATCGCAACGGGCGTCCAGCACACCGCCGCGATCGCGGCGGCTCCGGCCGCCCAGCGCAGCGCGGCCTTCACGATCGTCGTGTCACCGCGCCGGACGCGGATCACGATCTGGATGCTGAGCGCGGAGAGCGCAACGACCATGAGTGCCAGCACGACCAGCGCCGCAGCGAGATGCTGCTGCGCGGCATAGCTGGCGACGAGTGACGCTAGTGGGAGGAGCCGAAGGTCGCCGTCGACGAGGGCCCACGCAAGTACCGCCACGCACACGACCGAGTACATCGTCATGCTCGAGCTGAGAGTGTCGGTGAGCACTGCGGTACCGGCCGACCACATCACGGCAAGCAGGAGCACGCCTGCCCACAACATTGCAGTCAACCCGAGCCGCCGGAAGAACGCCCAGAGGGCGATGAGCGAGAACGCCGCGTTGATCACCGCGGCGGTGAGCAACGGGCCCGCCGACATGCCCAACACGCGAACCGGTACTGCGAGAAGATAGAACTCGATCGGACCGGGATGGTTCGTCGCGATCTGGTCGCCGTAGAGGAGGGACGTCGATGGCAGACCGGTCAACGGTGGGTGACGGCTGAACACGTCGAGCCCTCGGGTCGCGATGTTTGCCTCGTCGCCGCTGGGGATCCACCCGTCACCGAACGCACGGACGAGCGCCACCGCGAAGGGCGTAAGCACGAGCACTAGCAGGGCGATCGCGAACAGCCGATCGCGGCCACGCAGATCGCGGAGACGCCAGCGCCCGCGCCCCCAGACGTCAGGCCGTTCGGTCGCCGCTTCGAGCCGCTCCGAGCCCGCCTCGCGAAGCCGATTGCCCATGCGTCCTCTGTCGTCTCCCGTCGCGCAAAGACTGCACGGCTACCGACAGAGTCTGCAACTCTGAGCGGGGCTCTCGCCGTGACACCCCTGCCACAAGCGCTCTGCAAGCGCACGACTCCGGCGGTCGCGAAGTTCCCGCCCGTGGCGGCGCCGATAGGATCGCGCGGTGGAGCGCGAGGAACGAAAGGCGGCGATTCCGCACATTTCCGCGCTCGACGGAGCGCGCGGTCTGGCCGTCGCGGGCGTGCTCCTCTTCCATGGAGGACACCTCCTCGGTGGCTACCTCGGCGTCGACTTCTTCTTCACGCTCTCCGGCTTCCTGATCACCTCTCTGCTGCTCGCGGAATCGAACCGCACGGGCAACATCGGCCTTGGCGGGTTCTGGGCGCGCCGCGCCCGCCGACTCCTCCCCGCGCTGGCGGTGCTGATGGTCGGCGTCGCGATCTACTCGATGACGTTGGCGAAGCCGGCGGAGTTGGCCCAGATCCGGGGCGATGCGTTAGCCACCCTTGCGTACGGCGCGAACTGGCGGGCGGTGTACGCCCCTCTCGACTACTGGGCGCTCTTCAGCGCGCCGTCGCCGTTGAATCACACGTGGAGCCTCGCGATCGAAGAGCAGTTCTATGTGCTCTGGCCGCTGCTGTTCGTGGGTTTGCTCGCGTGGTGGAAGCGAGCGGTTCCCAAGGCTGTGTTGGTGACCTCGCTCGGCTTGGCGGCAGTTTCGAGTGTGCTCATGATCGTCTTGTACGACGCGGCGAACAGCAACCGCGTGTACTTCGGAACCGACACCCGCGCGGCCGCGATCCTGTTCGGCGCCGCGCTCGCCGCCTGGCTCAGCATCCATGGGCCGGTAGTAGGTCGGCGGG
>DAIQOP010000161.1:0-4919 GCA_036787815.1 Actinomycetota bacterium | reverse complement strand
GAAGCGGTCGGGCTCGTTGGCGCAGTGGTGTTGGCAATCGCATGGACGCGCCTCGACGGCCAATCATCGACGCTGTACCGCGGTGGGTTCCTCGTCTGCGGGCTCGCCGCCACCGCGATCATCGCCGCGGCGGTGCATCCCGAACGCGGGCCGATCGCGTGGGTGCTCTCGTTCAAGCCCCTGTGCCTGCTCGGTCTCATCAGCTACGGCGTCTACCTGTACCACTGGCCGCTCGACGTCGCCCTCGACAGACAACGACTCGGGTTCGGGGGCTGGTCGCTGTTCGCAGTGCAGACAGCAGCGACGCTCGCCCTTGCGGTCGTGTCGTACCGCTTCGTCGAGCAACCCATTCGCAGAGGTGCAATCTCGAGCATCCACTGGCGCAGCCTCACACCCGCCATTGCAGTCGGGCTCGTGCTCGCCCTGGTCGTCAGCACCAACGGCGCCCGCCCGCATGCCTCGTTCAACTCCTTGGACCGCTTGGCGATCGCCGGAGCCATTAGCGCGGCCCAAGCCGCGCCACTGGGCGCGCAGCGGGTGATGATCGTAGGCAACTCCGTCGCGGCCGACCTCGGACCTTCGTTCAAGAAGATCCAGTCTGACCCGCCCCTCGCCACATACGACGCCGGCATACCCGCGTGCGGGTTCCCGCCGCTGATAACGGCCACGTGGCGGCCGCAAAGCTCCGGCGCGTCGGTGCCGCTCACTCCGTGCCACCCGAGTTGGGAAACCGTGACCGTGCATGACTTTCACCCCGACCTCGTGTTCTGGATCGTCGTCGATGCACCAGAACCGTGGCACTATCAGGGCCGACGGCTGAAGCCCTGCGAAGAGCCGTACGACTCGCTGTACCAACAGAGCCTGCGCAATGAGATCGCACGGCTGGGGGCGAGCGGCACGACCGTCGTCGTAACCACCCAGGCGTACGACCGTTTCTTTCGCGACGCGGTTCCTGATCGCACGGTCGACTGCAACAACCGACTCCGGCGCGAGGTCGCGGCCGAGACAGGCGCGAGGCTCGTCGACCTCTTCAACTTCGTCTGCCCCAAGGGCAGGTGCCGCGTCAAGCAAAGCGGGGCGACCCTCCGCCCGGATGGGCTCCACTACGAAGGACCCGGTGGCGACATCGTCGCCAAGTGGCTCATCGACCAAGCGCGGTCGACGAACTAGCCAGCTCGTCGGACTCCGGCGACCACGAAGCGGTACCGCTGGGTCAACGTGCGACCGCCAGCGCCGCCGCACGCCAGAAACGCGACCGCGAGCCGTTGGGATCGTCCACGGAGAGCGACGATTCTGACCAGCGCGACTGTGCCGCCACGACGAACCACGACGGTAACGCCTCGCGGCGATCGGCCCCGGCGCGCTCGTCTGCCGCGCTTACTCGTGCCGCCTGCTCGTGCGAAGGGCACGCCCGAATCGCGTGGCGAACCCAGGTTTCAATGACGCGCGCCGCCGCGCGCGTACACAGTGACGACCACGGGCTCGTTCTTGAACACGTGGCGGATGATCGTCACGTGGCACACGGGCTTGTACGCCTGGAACCGGAAGTACCAGGCGTTGTTGACGACCTTCTGGTGCGAGAAGTAGCCGGCGCGGTGCGTCTCGAAGATGTCGTCGACGGTGAGGACCGCCACCTTCGGCGGCCGATGCTGGAACGTCGACGCGAGCGTCGCGGCGTCCAGGACCTTCATCTGCCGGGCCTTGTCGATCGAGAAGTCCTGGTACGAGAAGACTCCCAGCGTGACTCCGGGAACGGGTTGGCGGTGCGCCTCCACCACGACCTCTTCGAGCGAGAGCGCGAACACGGTGTCGTGCGGCTTCGAGTAGCGCTGCACGCACTTCGTGATCGCGCTGAGACCCGCCGGGTCGCCGCTCCACCCGGGGGCGCCGAGGTAGTAGCTGTGCCCGCCCGTGAACGCGGTGAAGGCGATGGCGCCGACGAGCACGCCGCGCACGGCGAGGTTGAGACGACGGCTCAGCGCGGCGGCTCCCTGCGCCGTCGCGGCCCGCACCAGGATCACCACCGACACGACCACGAGTGGCGCGATCACCGGCGCGAGGTACTCCTCGGAGAAGAACTGCGCGGCGGCCTCGTGCAACACCACGAACAACACGATGCCGACCGCGACCGCGACCAGATCGAGCCGTCGCCTCAACCGCGCCCGGATGCCGGCGTCGAACAGGACGACGACCAACGCGGCGGTGGCGAGCACGAACGGGCCGGGCCAGGCGTGCGCGACGGCGAACGTTCGCGAGACGAACCGCCCGGGCCCCGGTGTGCCCTTCGAGCTCAGGTGGTGGTAGTCGAGGAGCCCCCACTTGGCACGCGTCCACTCGAGGCTCACGAGGACGGCGAAGGGAACGGTCGCAGCCACACTCGCCATCACCACGCGCACGCGGATCTTGGGCTCGGGCGACAGCACCATCAACGCCACGATGAGCAGGAGCGCGAGCGGGAAGCCGGTGCTGCGGGTCTCGGTGAGCACGACCGCGAGCGCGGCCACCACCGGGTAGCGCACGGCCGGTCGGGTCGCCGACGTGAGGGTGAACAGGATCGCGGAGAGGAGCAGGCAGCTCAGCGCGTAGGTCTTCGTGATCGACAGCCAGTACGGCAGCGACGGGATCGTGGCGAGCAGTGCCAGGCACGACGCGCGGGCGGCCCACTTCCCGCCGACCCGGTTCGCCATCGTGACGAGCAGGCCGACCGCGACCGCGGTGCAGACGACCGACACGGCCCTCGCCGTGTAGAGATCCGGTACCAGGCGCACGAAGGGAGCGAGGAGGTAGAGGTACACGGGGCCCTGCGTGAAGGCGAAGTCGCGGTACGGCAATCGGCCTTCGCTTACGATCCGCGCGCAGATGGCGTACCAGCCCTCGTCGCCGTTCACGACACCGAGCCAGGCGAAGACCGAGCACACCATCGCTGCGACCAAACCCGCACCCAGACCCGACGGGATGGCTCGGACTCGGCGTTGCACGGCTGAAGTGTCATCGACACGGGCAGTGGTGCGCAAAGACCCTCGGCCCGGGACATCGCGCCGGTCGTCGGCGAGCCCGACCGTCGACGACCCTGGCGTCTGATCGCCGCCATTACAGTGACCCCGATGCCGGGGGAGCAAGGCTTGTACCGGCGCGTGGCGGACCGGGGACGGGCGAGGTGGTGGACGTTCGCGTTGGTCGCGTACGTGCCGCTTCTGCTGACCGATCGCGGCAAGGTCGCGTCCGACACGAAGTCGTATCTCTACCTCGATCCGTCGCGCCTCCTCGCGAGCGCGACGTCGATGTGGGACCCGCACGTGGGCCTCGGCACGGTGAGCCACCAGAACATCGGCTACCTGTTCCCGATGGGGCCGTTCTACTGGGTGACGGAGCAGATGCTCCACGTGCCGTCGTGGATCGCGCAGCGGTTGTGGCTCGGCACGTTGCTGTTCGCCGCGGGCATGGGCATGCGCTCCCTGCTGCGGACGCTCGGCATCGCCGGGCCCGGAGTGCCCGTCGCGATGCTCGCGTACGCGTTCACGCCGTACGTGCTCGAGTACTCGGATCGATTGAGCGTGCTCATCGGGCCGTGGGCGGCGCTCCCGTGGTTCGTCGCCTTCGCGGCGCTGGCGATACGAAAGCCGGGTTGGCGGTACCCCGCGCTCCTCGCGCTCACGGTCCAACTCGTCGGCTCCATCAACGCGACCGCGCTCCTGTACGCGCTGGTCGGTCCGGCCGTGTACGCGGTCTACGCGGTGGTGGTCACGCGCGAATCCGACTGGCGGCGGTTGTGGGCGGCGGTGTGGCGGACCGGCCTGCTCACCTTCGTCACTTCGCTGTGGTGGATGTCGGGGCTCTTCGTCGAGGCCCGCTACGGCCTCAACGTCTTGCGCTTCACCGAGAAGATCACGGACGTCTCGGCAACCTCGTACCCCTACGAGATCCTGCGGGGCCTCGGCTACTGGCTGTTCTACGGGCGCGATCGCATCGGCTTCTGGGACCGCGCCCTGCTCGACTTCACGCTGAACTCCTTCATCCTCTTCGTCAGCCTGCTCATCCCGACGCTCGCAATGCTCTCCTCGGCAACGGTGCGGTGGCGCTACCGGCTGTACTGCGTGGTGCTCGTCGTCATCGGTGTCGCCATCGCGGTGGGGGCGGCTCCGTACGACAACCCGTCGATCGTCGGGTCCGCGTTCAAGTCGTTCGCGACCACCTCGACCCTCGGTCTCGCGCTGCGCAGCACGTCGCGCGCCACGCCGCTCGTCGTGCTGGGTTTCGCCCTCCTGCTCGCCGCAGGCATCAATGCCTTCGCCGAGCGCATGCGCACCGCGGGTCGTCCGCAGGTCGGCATCGGCACGGCGTTCGTGATCGGCGCGCTCTGCCTCGTCAACGCGGTCGGCTCCTGGCGCGGCACGTACTACACGCCGAACCTGGAGCGCGGTGCCGTGCCGGCCTACTGGACCAAGGCGCTCGCCGCGGCCGATGCGCGCCCGCACGACACCCGGCTGCTCTCGCTGCCCGGTTCCGGCGAGGCCGCGTACACGTGGGGGAACACGATCGACCCGATCGAGCCCGGGCTCATCGATCGTCCCTTCGTCGCGCGCGAGCTCGTGCCCATGGGATCGGCCGCCGGCGCGAACCTCCTCCAGGCGCTCGACGGCCGCCTCCAGGCCGGCACCTTGGACACCCATGCGGTCGCGCCGATCGCGCGGCTGATGGCGGTCGGCGACGTGCTGCTCCGCGGTGACATGCAGACCGACCGCTTCGACCTCGTGCCCACCGAGACCGCCTGGCGACTCTTCACCGATCCTCTCCCCACCGGGCTCGCGGCGCCGCGGCGCTACGGCACGAAGGTGCCCGGTCGTCGGGTGCCTCCGGAGCTCCCCGACCTCACGGCACCACCGACCCCGGACGCGTCGTCACGAGCTGCGACGCCACCA
>DAIQOP010000160.1:0-8804 GCA_036787815.1 Actinomycetota bacterium | reverse complement strand
GGACGCGACCGGCAACGACTCGGCCGGCAACGAGTCGATGCGACCGGTGACGACGAGCCGCGCGCCGGGCCGCGCCGCGCGCACCGCCGGCAGCACATCCGCCGCGAACCATCGGACCGCCTCGAGGTTGGCGCCGAACGTGGGTGCGCCCGAGTACACCATCGTGTCGGGCCGGACCTCGGCGAGGCCGACCCGGTTCACGTCGGTGTCGACGCCGTTCGGCACGATCTCGACACGCGCGTCCGGCACGAGTGCAAGCACGGCCTCGCGCTCGCGTTCCGACACGACGACCGTCGCATCGAACGTGCGCACGACCGTCGCCACGTAGCGCCGCACCTTCACCCACGTCAGCGCGTCTCGCAGGCGATCACGCAGCGTCGACTCCGGCGACGCGGTGCGCAGCCCTTGTGGTTCGAGGTCGTCGAGCACCCGGACGAGCCCGGAGAGACCCAGCGCGTACCGAGCGACGTGGATCTGGGAGACCACGACCGCGTCGTAACCACGGTCGGCGACGAGTCGCTCGACGGCCGCGTGCGCGGCCGGCGTGTCGGTCGTGACGACGGCGCGCGGGAGGCGGTGCGCGAACGCGGCGAGCGCCCGCACGCTTCGGGGCCGGAACGGCCGGCGCTGCACCACCTCGACGTGCGCGCAGCGTTCGCGTGCGTGCGCAACGGCGTCGGGTGCGACGGCTTCGTCGACGATCCCGAGGAGGTCGACCTCGTAGCGCTCACCCAGGCCGGAGAGCAAGGCCCACAGGCGCTGGCGGGAGCCGTTGTCGGGCGGGTAGGGGAACCAGGTCGCGAGCACGAGGACCCGAGGGCGCACCGGCTCGACGACCTCGGGCTCGAAGATGGACGACCGACGCGGGGGCTTCACACGATCGAGGGCACCATCGCCTCGACGACGGACGGCCCGGGGGTGGCGAGCGCACGAGCGAGCTGGTCGTTGAACTCCTCGGCGGTCGTGGCGCGCGTCGCGGCCACGCCCATGCCGCGCGCGAGGGGGACGAAATCGAGGTCGGGCCCGTGGAGATCGAGCATCGCCTTCGCGTTCGGACCGGCGGCTCCGGCGCCGACGCGGCCGAGCTCCATGTTGAGCACGGCGTAGGAGCCGTTGTTGAACAGGATCGTCGTGACGTCGAGGCCCTCGCGCGCCATCGTCCACCACGACTGCAGCGTGTACATCGCGCTGCCGTCCGATTCGAGGGCGATCACGCGCCGATCCGGGCACGCGACCGCGGCTCCGACGGCGACGGGCAGCCCCTGCCCGATCGCGCCGCCGGTCAGGCACAGCCAGTCGTGGGGCGGTGCGCCGGCGGTGAGCCCGGGGGCGAACAGTCCCGACGTGTTGCCTTCGTCGGACACGATCGCGCCTTCGGGGAGCAGGGTGCCGAGGGTCGCGCACACCGCGTCGGCGGTCAGCGCGCCCGTGCGCAGCTCGGGGCGCTCGGCCTGCTGGCGGACAGCCGACGTCGGATTTGCGCCGACCGCGTCGGCGAGCGCGGCGAGACTCGCGCACGCGTCGTCGGCGGGTCCGGCGAGGGTGTGGACCTCGCACCCGTCGGGTACGAGCCAGCTCGCCTTGTCGGGATAGGCGAAGAACGACACCGGCGCCTTCGCGTCGACGAGCACGACGTGCCGCGCGCCCTCGAGTTGCATCGACGCGAACTCGGCCAGATAGGCGATGCGGTCGACCGCCGCCCGGCCGGCACCGCGCTCGATCCGGGCGGGAAACGTCTCGGCCAACAGCTTCGCCCCGGTCGCGTCCGCGATGGCGCGGGCGAGCAGCAACGCCTCCTCGCGGCACGCGGTGCCGCCGACGAGCAACACGGCCGGTTCACCGGAGCGCAGCACCGTTGCGATCGACTGGACCGCGTCGTCGGCGACCGTCGCGCGGGCGGCCGGTGTGATCGCACGCGCGACCTCACCGCCGTCGCCCCACGAGACGTCGGCGGGCAGCACGAGCGTCGCCACCTGACCGGGCGGGCCGAACGCGGCGGCGACGGTGTCGGCCGCGTCGCGGCCGACCTCGCCGGTCTTGGCCGACCAACGGATGAAGCGGGAGACGTTGCGAGCGACCGTCTCGATGTCGGATTCGAGTTGTGCGTCGTATTGCTTGTGGTAGGTCGCGTGATCACCGACGATGTTGACCACGGGCGTGTGCGCCTTGCGCGCGTTGTGCAGGTTCGCGAGCCCGTTGCCGAGCCCGGGCCCGAGGTGCAACAGGACGGCGGCCGGCCGGTCGGTCATGCGTCCGTATCCGTCGGCCGCGCCGGTCGCGACGCCTTCGAAGAGTGCCAGCACGCCGCGCATCTCGTGCACGTCGTCGAGCGCGGCGACGAAATGCATCTCCGACGTGCCGGGATTCATGAAGCACGTGTCGACCCCGCAACCGACGAGCGTGCGGATCAATGCCTGGGCGCCGTTCACGGTCGCTCCTCACTCGCGTCGAAGATGGTTCCGGGATTGAGGATGCCGCACGGATCGAACGCGGCCTTGATGCGTCGCATCAGCGCGAGCTTCACAGGATCCTCGAGCTCCGCGAAGTACGCCTTCTTCTCGGTGCCGATGCCGTGCTCTCCCGAGATCGCGCCACCGAGGGCCATGCCGGCGGAGAAGATGTCGCGGATCAGCTCGTGCCGCACCGCGGGGTCCTTCTGGAAGACCGAAAGGTGGACGTTGCCGTCGCCCGCGTGCCCGCAGCCCACGACGAGCGATCCGCATGCCGACGCGAGCGCTCCGACCGCGGTCATGTACTGCGACATCGACGCGCGCGGCACGACCATGTCGATGATGTCGTCGGCGCCCGCGGCCTTGGCGGTCCAGAACGCCTTCTCGCGGGCTTCGATGAGTTGCGCGCCCGATGCCGGGGGCAGCACGTACACGTCGAGCGCGCCGAGCTCCGTGAGCAGCGCCGCGAGCTCCTCGGTGTTCTCGTCGAGGCGATCGTCGCGCCGGTCCTCGAGCACGACGACGAGATACGCGAGCGCGTCCGCTTTGACCTGGGGGTCGACGCCGAGCTCGATGCCGTGGCTCGCGACGATCGCGCTCATCGTGATGAAGTCGATGTACTCGACGAGCAACGGCCCGATGCCGCTCGCGACGATCTTCGGCACCGCGGCCGTGACCTCCTCGAGCGTGGCGAACGGTGCCAGCACGGTCGCCGAGAAGGCGGGGCGCGGATAGAGCCGCAGGGTCGCCTCGGTCACCAGCGCGAGTGTGCCTTCGGATCCGGTCACGAGCTGGGTCAGGTCGTAGCCCGTCGTCGCCTTGACGAACTTGCCGCCCGTGCGGATGACCTCGCCGGTGCCGAGCACGGCCTCGAGCCCCAGCACCTGGTGCCGGGTCACGCCGTACTTCACCGCGCGCATCCCACCCGCGTTCGTCGCGACGTTGCCGCCGAGGCTCGCCGAGCTCTCTCCCGGGAACACCGGGTACACGAAACCGTGCCGGCGGGTCGCCTCGTCGAGCTGATCGAGCGTGACGCCGGGCTGCACGACCGCGACATGGTTGTCGAGATCGATCTCGAGGATCTCGTTCATCCGCTCGAACGACACGATGATGCCGCCGTCGACGGGAATGCACGCACCGGAGAGCCCGGTGCCCGACCCCCGCGCCGTGACGGGAACGCCGGCCTCACCCGCGAGCCGCACCACCCGAGCGACTTCCGCCGTGTCGGCCGGCCGCACGACCGCGAGCGGACGCTGCGCGAAGGCGGTGAGGGCCTCGTCGTGGCTGTAATCGTCAGAGATCGCGTCACCGCTGACGACGGCGTCGCGGCCGACGATGTCGGTCAGCGCCTCGACGATGTCGGACATCCGTCTTCTCCTGTCGTGCTGCGCCACGAGGGTGCGCGGACTCCTTCGGTGTGCACCCTGCTCGCAGACCAGCAGGCCGTCAAGGCCCTCGCTTCCCGCGCGCGGCGAGGACGGCGTTGCGTTGTTGCTCCGACAGCGGTTTCACCGCCTCGCGTACCGTCACGCCGGAAGCCCGTGCCGCTCTGGGCAACAGCCAGTGGTAGACGAGCTCCGGTCGCTTCTTCGCGGTTTCTCGCAGCACCCAGCCGATCGCTTTGCGCACGAAGAACTCCTTCTCCTCGAGCATCGCGTCCGCGTACCGCGAGAAACGGTCGAAGTCGCCGGTTCCTCCACGCAGCGGCCCGAGCAGCGCGAGCAATGCCGACCGCCGGATCCAGAAGTCGTCGTCGACCGCCCATCGATCGAGCACCGACAGCGATCAGCTCGTCGTGACCCAGCGCCGGGTCGCGACGGGCCACTTCCTTCGCGACCGACCGGATGGCCGGTACCGACGTGCCGTAGTGCTCCAACGAGCTCTTGAGGTATGCCTTCTCCTTCGCGGCTCGAGCGGGTGTGGCGCGGGCGCGCAATTCCGTTTCGGTCTCGGCAACGAGCGCTCGTACGTCCATCGTGGCCCGGATCGCCTCAGCGGTGAATCGCCGGCAGGGGAGTGGTGACGTCGAAGTAGTGGATCACACGAGCGTAGGTGGTGGAGCGGGTCGGATGATCGGTACCGACAGGCGTACGGCCGCGGTCGTATCGTGTCGATGTGATCGCGGCGCTTCTCGCTACCCACACCGGCCCGACGTTGCAGGCCGAACGGCTCGTGCGCGACGCGTCGCAGTTCAAGTGGTACGCGGTGGCGCTGCTCGCGCTCGTCTTGTGGGCCTACGCGAACGAGGTGGAGCGCGGACGCCTCGACATCGTGGCGGCCGGATTGGCGGTGTGGTTCGCCGACTGGTTCAACGAGATCGTCAACGCGCTCGTGTTGCACGGCACGAATCGCGCGCCGTTGTGGGCGACGACCGGGCCGACGGCGTACCAGTTCCTCGTCGGTCTCAACGTCGAGATCTGTTTCATGTTCGCCCTCGCCGGCATGGTCTTCGCGAAGCTCCTCCCCCGGGAGCGGGCGGTCCGAGTGCTCGGCCTTCCGAATCGCGTCGCGGTCGCGCTCGGTCTCTCGTTGGTGAGCGTCGCGGTCGAGTTGTTTCTCCACTCGACCGGCACCTTTCACTGGGAGTACTGGTGGTGGAACGTCTCGTCGTTCCCGGTGATCGTCGTCTTCGGGTACCTCTGGTTCTTCCTCTTCGCCGCTTGGGTGTTCGACGCGCCGAGTCAGACCGCCCGCTGGCGGCGGGTCGGCGGCCTCGCGGCGATCGACGTCGCGCTCGTGGTGGTCTTCGGGGCCGCGCTCGGCTGGCTCTGACGCGCGCGGCTACGTCGCGGGGGAGCCGAAGAGCTCGTGTTCGGCTGAGGGGCGCGCGCTCAGCCTTCGAGTTGGTGGCCGAGCACGTGCACGGCGTCGATGTACTCGTCGATCATGTCGAACACCACCTGCGCGGCGGTCTTGGTCGTGTTCATGGTGCCCACGATCTGACCCACGAAGTAGTTGGTCAGCTCCTCGGCGCCGGAGCCCGCGCGATGCGCCGCATGATCGATGCGGGCGAGAGCCTCGCCGACCAGGATCGGCTGGAGCGGCATCCCCAACGGTGCCGGCGTCTCCGGGTTGTCCCACTCGTCGGTCCACGCCGTGCGCAGTTGTCGAGCGGGTTTGCCGGTGCGCGATCGTGAGCGCACGGTGTCCGACGACGTCGCCGCGAGAAACTTCCGCTTCACCGTCGGGTGCGTCTCGGCTTCTTCGGTGGTGAGCCACACAGAGCCGCACCACACGCCCTGCGCGCCGAGCGCCATCGCGGCGGCCATCTGACGACCGCGCCCGATACCGCCGGCACCCAGCACCGGCACGGGAGCGACGGCATCGACGATCTCGGGGATGAGCACCATCGAACCGACCTCGCCGGTGTGACCGCCGGCTTCGGCGCCCTGGGCGATGATGATGTCGACGCCGACGTTGACATGCCGTTCGGCGTGTTGCGCCTTTCCCGCCAACGCTCCGATCAGCCGGCCTTCCTGCTTCGCGCGCTCGATCATGTGCGCGGGCGGAGGACCCAGCGCGTTCACCACAAGCGTTGGTCGATGGGCCAGCGCAACCTCGAGCAGCGGGTCGGCCTGATTGGCCGAGAACGGAACGGCTGCGTCGCCTCGAGCGGTGCCACCGAGGACCGAACGGAGCTCGCCGTCATCGGCGAGCGGCGGCACGTCGTAGCGGCGCAGGATGTCGTCGACGAACGCGATGTGTTCGGCCGGGATGAGCTTGCGGATGTCGTCGAGCGTGTAGCCGCCCTCGTCGGAACCGGCGTACTTCGCCGGCACGATGAGATCGATGCCGTATGGCCGGCTGCCGACCTCGTTCTCGATCCAGTCGAGATCGATCTCGAGCTGTTCGGGCGAATGGGCGACGGCACCGAGCACACCCATGCCGCCGGCCTTGGTCACCGCGGCGACGACGTCGCGACAGTGCGTGAAGGCGAGGATCGGAACGTCGATGCCGAACATCTCGGTGATAGCGGTCTTCATGGAGCGTTGGCCTCCTCGGCGTGCGTCGTCGAGCGTACGCACATTCCCGAGGTGTGGCGCCAACGTGATCCGCGGCCGCTCCGGGTGCAGCCGCCCCGCGATCTCGTCCGTTCCGCGGAAGATCCCTACTTCGAGGCGTCCTGGATGGCCCGCCACACGCGCTCGGGCGTGCAGGGCATGTCCATGTGGGTCACGCCCAGCGGGCTCAGCGCGTCGACGACCGCGTTCTGGATGGCCGGTGTGGACCCGATGGTGCCCGACTCGCCGATGCCCTTGGCGCCCAGGGGGTTGCGAGGGCTGTCGGTCTGGGTGTTCGACACTTCGAAGCTGCACATCTCGGCGGCCGACGGGATGCAGTAGTCCATCAGGGTTGCCGTGAGCGGGTTGCCTTCGTCGTCGTACTGCACCCACTCGTAGAGGGCCTGGGCCGCGCCCTGGGCGATGCCACCGTGCTGCTGGCCGGCTACGAGCAGCGGGTTCAGGATGCGCCCGCAGTCGTCGACGGCGACGTGGCGCAGCATGGTGACCTGGCCCGTCTCCGTGTCGACCTCCACCACCGACACGTGGGCGCCGAAGGGGAAGGTGGAGTCGGAGCCGTCGAAGTCGAGCTCGTGGCGCAGGGGTGCGGGTTCGAGGCCGTCGGGAAGCTTGGACGCGTCGCGTGAGGCCACGGCCAGCTCCCCCCACGACAGGCCCGCGGACGGCACACCGGCCACGTGCAGGCCGCCGTCGCCGACGACGATGTCGTCGGCCGACGCCTCGAGCATGTGACCGGCGAGCTTGCGGGCCCGGTCGAGCACCTCGTTCGACGCGATGTGGATGGCGCTGCCTGCCGTCTGCAGCGAACGGGAACCCATCGTGCCGGCACCACGGGGCACGCGGTCGGTGTCGGAGTTGACGAGGGTGATCTTGTCCATCGGGATGCCGAGCACCTCGCTCGCCAGCATGGCGAACGCAGTGTGATGGCCTTGGCCGTGCACGCTGGTCCCCGCGAACACGCTCGCTGCACCGTCGTCGTCGATCTCGACGGCACCGAACTCGACGTGGAGCCCGACCGGTGCGGTGACCTCCACGTAGGTCGACACGCCGATCCCCAGCTGCGTGGTGTCGTGGTTGGCGCGCCGCCGGCTCTGCTCCGCGCGCAGCTCGGCGTAGCCGGATGCCTGCAACACGGCGTCGAGTGCCTTCTCGTACTCGCCCGAGTCGTAGTTGGCGCCGGTGGTCGTCGTCAGCGGGAACTTGCCCGGCGCGATGAAGTTCACCCGGCGAATCTCGGCCGGATCCATGCCGAGTTTGTCGGCAGCCACATCGAGCACTCGCTCGATGAGCTGCGTCGCCTCCGGGCGCCCGGCGCCGCGATAGGCACCGATGGGGGTGTTGTTCGTCAGCGCGGTCGTGGTCGTGAAACGCACGTTGGGGATCTCGTACACGCCGACCGACATCATCTGGGTGAGCATCGGCAAGATCGCGCCGAGGCCGGGATACGCGCCGGCCGAGGCCAGCACCGAACCGTTGAGGCCGACGATCCTTCCGTCGGCGGCCACGCCGAGCTTGGCCGTCATCACGAAGTCGCGGCCCTGCACCAGCGACACCATGTCTTCCGAGCGCGTCGCGATCCACTTCACCGGGCGCCCGAGCTTCAGCGCCGCGGCCGCGGCGACGAGGTGCTCCGGGTACGGCGCCGCCTTGGGGCCGAAGCCGCCACCGACCCACGGGCACACGACGCGCAGCTTGGCCGGTTCGAGACCGAGCATCGGGGCGTACGCGGCGTGGATGGCGTGCGGCGCCTGGTGGGAGACCCAGCAGGTGAGACCCCCGTCGCCGGGCACCGCCAGGATGCCGTTGGTCTCCATCGGAACGCCGGCCAGCCGTTGGCTCACCATCGCGACCTCGGCGACCACGTCCGCGCCGGCGAGCGGGTCGGCGTCGCCCTCTTCCGGGAACGTGGTGCCGAAGCACACGTTCGTGCCGTGTTCGGCGAACAGCAGCGGGGCATCGGGCGCGAGCGCATCGAGCGCCGTCATGACCGGCGGCAACGGGTCGTATTCGAGGACGACGCTCTCGACCGCGTCGGCGGCCTGGGCGCGGGTCTCGGCGACAACGGCCGCGACGACGTCGCCGACGAAGCGCACCTTGCCCGCGGCGAGCACGGGCCGGTTCAACGTCTCGGGCATCATCGGGAACTGCTGCAACGGCACGAGTCCGAGGTCGTCACCACCCGAGTGGTACACGGCCACCACACCCGGCATGGCCAACGTCTCGGCGACGTCGACCGAGAGCAGGTTGGCGTGCGCGAACGTCGACCGCACGAACGCCACGTGCAGCGTGCCCGCCTCGACGAGGTCGTCGACGTACTTCCCCGCCCCCGTCA
>DAIQOP010000159.1:0-8806 GCA_036787815.1 Actinomycetota bacterium | reverse complement strand
CGCTGCTCAACCAGCGGATTGTCTGGGTCATTTGCCTGGTCGGTGCGGTCGCGGTGGCCACGCCGGCATCGAGTGCGACGTCTTCACGCGCCGGGAGGATCCCGACACGCCGAAGGTGATCCGGGTCGAGGACCGATTTCGCGTCGTGCACATCGACGTGGGGCCGAGCGGTCCGATGGCGCTCCACGATCTCACGACCCTCGTCGGCGCCTTCGCCGACGCGGTGCTCGACCACATGCGCGCCACCGACGACGACTACGACGTGCTGCACGCCAACTACTGGATCTCGGGCGCGGTCGGGCACCGGCTCAAGCACGCGATCGACCGGCCGCTCGTCGCGACGTTCCACACGCTCGCGCGCGTGAAGGCCGAGGCCGGCTTCGACGACGAGCCCGAGCACCGCGCGCGGCTCGAGCACGAAGTGATCGATTGCGCCGATCTCATGCTCGCGTCCACCGGCGAGGAACGGCTGCAACTCGCCGACCTCTACGGCGCCGAGCCGTCGCGCATCGAGATCGTGCCTCCGGGCGTCGACCACTCGGTGTTCCGGCCCAGCCATCGCGAGGGGGCCGACCTCCGCCAACGGCTCGGTCTCGCCGGCCGGCCGTTGCTGCTCTTCGTCGGGCGCATCCAACCGCTCAAGGGTGTCGACGTCGCGATCCGCGCGTTGGCAGAGCTGGAAGATCCGGCGAGCACGCTCGTGGTGGTCGGAGGGCCGAGCGGACCGTCGGGTGGCGCGGAATCGGGGCGCCTCCAGGCCATCGTCGACGAGCTCGGCCTCGCCGAGCGCGTGCGCTTCCTCCCTCCGCAGCCGCACGACTCGCTCGCCGACTTCTACCGGGCCGCCGACGTGTGCGTCGTTCCGTCGCGCAGCGAGTCGTTCGGTCTCGTGGCGCTCGAGGCCGCGGCGTGCGGCACGCCGGTCGTGGCCGCGGCGGTCGGCGGGCTGCGCTCGTTGGTCGACGACGGCGTCACCGGATTCCTCGTCGAAGGGCACGAGCCCGCCGACTACGCGGCTCCGTTGTCGGCGCTGCTCGACGATCCGTTGCGCGCCGCCGAGATGGGTGAGGCCGCGGTCGCGCGTTCGGGGCGCTACTCGTGGAGCATCACCGCGGCGCGGTTGCGACGTCTCTACGGCGATCTCGTCGCACGCGGCCTCGTGCAGTGCCGCTGACCGACGACGCTGCGCCGAGCGCCGCTCCCGATCCGCAGCGCTACGCCGCGACGCACGCGCTGCTCGCGTCGCACCTCGAGGGCGAGGTCGCGCGCGAGCCCTGGGTGCAGGCCGTCGAGTACGACCCGTCGATCCCGCGCTGGTACGTGCGGTTCGGTTGCGACGGCCGCGACGCCGCGACGATCTACTTCGATCTCCACCAGCGCACGCTGCGCTACGAGCTGTACTTCGTGCCCGACCCGACCGGGAACCACGAGGCGCTCTACCGCTTCCTGCTCCAGCGCAACCACTCGCTGTACGGGGCCCGCTTCTCGATCGGTCCCGACGGCGACGTCTACCTGACCGGGCGCACCCTGCTCGAGCACCTCGACGTCGAGGAGCTCGACCGCATCATCGGCGTGCTCTACGAGCTCGTCGAGCAGTGGTTCCAGCCGGTGCTGCGGATCGCGTTCGGGCGGCGCTGAGCTCGGCCGCGAACGGTTCGCGCTCCACATCTCAAGATGTCGGAAGTCCTCTCAGACTGGCTTGCATCCCATTCCATGGCCCGATACGGTGCCCATGGGCCCGAGGTGCAACGGCCCCCGTCGTTCGGGGAAGTACGGCGGGGAGTCCGAGGTTCCTCGGGCCCTTTGTCGTCCCGGCCCGACGGCCGCCGTTGTCCCGGCCCCGGCGCCGCCGCGTTGTTAGCCTCGGGCGGTGACACGCGTAGCGCTCCTGGGCGGCGGCAAGATGGGCGCGGCGCTGATCGGTGGGCTCCTCGACGCCGACTTCGAGCCGTCGGATCTCGCGGTCGCCGAGGTCGACGCCGATCGGCGCCGGGAGCTCGAGACCCGCTTCCCGGGGGTGCGGGTGGTGCCGAGCGCCGCGTGGGCGGTGGCCGACGCCGACGTCGTCGTCGTGTGCCTGAAGCCGGCCGACGTCCCCGAGGCGCTGGAGTCGGCGGGCGCTGCGCTCGGCGCCGACGCGCTGGTGCTCTCGATCGCCGCCGGCGTCACGATCGCCACCCTCGAAGCGGCGGCGCCCGGGCGCCCGGTGGTGCGCGCGATGCCGAACACGCCGGCGACCATCGGGCTCGGCGCCGCCGCGATCGCGGCCGGAACCCACGCACACGACGGGCACCTCGATCTGGCCGGGGAGCTGCTGGGTGCGGTGGGGCTCGTCGTGCGGCTCCCCGAGCGCCTGCTCGACGCGGTCACCGGGCTCTCCGGCTCCGGCCCGGCCTACCTGTTCCTCGTCGCGGAGGCACTCGTCGAGGCGGGCGTGCTCGTCGGTCTCCCGCGTCCCACGGCGACGGAGCTGGTGAACCAGACCCTGCTCGGCGCGGCAACGCTGCTGGCCCGGGGCGACGAAGGGCCCGAGGCGTTGCGGGCCGCCGTCACCTCGCCGGGCGGCACGACGGCGGCCGGGCTGCGCAGCCTCGAGGCCGCCGGGGTCCGCAGCGCCTTCATCGACGCGGTCGTCGCGGCCACGAAACGCTCGACCGAGCTGGGTGCGCCCTGACCCCGAGCTCACCGCGGCGACGGTCTGAAACCCCTCCAAATGGGCATGACCCTGGCCACACTCGACAACACGGGCAACCCGGCGTATGGTTCTGCCAGCGGTCGGAGTAGGGAGATTCCGCGTGGCGCAGGGGCTGAGCAAGGCGCGCTTTCTGACGGTGCAGGAAGTCGCGGATCTGATGCGGGTGTCGTCGATGACGGTCTACCGGCTCATCAAGGCCGGCGATCTGCCGGCCGTTCGCGTGGGTCGGTCGTTCCGGGTGTCGGAGTTGGATGTCGACACCTACCTGGCCTCCCGCTACACGCAGGCGGGCTGACCGGCACGACGCACACCGCGATGGTCCCGGTTCCGGAGCCGCCCGCTCCGACGCCGGAGTATTCGTCGCGCTACGTTGACCGTCGGTTGCCACCGGCCCGCACGGCCGGTGCTCGTCTGACCTGCTCTCGCAGTCCCGGCTGCGCTGCATTGGATCGCATTGTCTGAGCAATCCCCATCCGATCAGTTGCAGTTCGTCTCGTTCCTCTCCGATTACGGGCTCGGCGACGAGTTCGTCGGCGTCTGCAAGGGCGTGATGCTCGGGATCGCCCCGCACCTGACGATCCTCGACGTCACCCACGACGTTGCGGCCTTCGACGTGCGGGCGGGCGCGCTCGCGCTGTCGCGGGCGGTGCAGTACCTCCCGGCGGGAGTGGTGCTGGCGATCGTCGATCCGGGCGTCGGTACCGCACGGCGTTGCGTCGCGATCGAGGTCGAGAACGGGTACCTCGTCGGCCCCGACAACGGGCTCCTCGCCCCGGCCGTCGCGATGCTCGGCGGGCCACTGCGCACGGTCGCCCTCTCGAGCGCGGAGCACCGGCTCGACGCACCGAGCGAGACGTTCGCGGGCCGCGACGTGATGGCGCCGGCGGCGGCCTACCTCGCGGCCGGGACGCCGCTCACCGACCTCGGTGACCTGATCGACCCCGTCACGTTGGTGCCGGGCATGCTGCCGCTACCGACCGAGTCCGACGACGGGGTGCTCGCCGGCGAGGTGCTCTGGATCGACCGCTTCGGCAACGCCCAGCTCAACCTCGACGCCGACATGCTCCGCGCTCGCGACATCGGCCCGGGAGCGGGCTTCGAGGTGCGCATCGGCGACGTGTCCGGTCGGGTGCGCTGGGTCGACACCTTCTCCGACGCCAAGCCGTCGGAGCTCGTCGTGCTCGTCGATTCCTACGGTCTGCTCACCCTGGCGCTCGATCGCCAGAGCTGCGCGGCGCGCCACAAGCTGCGCGTCGGCACCGCCGTCACGCTGATCCCCGCGGGCGCCACCGTGGCCGATCCGCAGGCCGTTCCCGAACCCCCAGACGTCGACTCCGGAGGGACCCGATGAGGCGTGGGACCAGCCTGGTGCTGGCTGCGCTCCTGGTGATGATCCTGCTCGCGTCGCTCGTGCAGTTCTTCATCCAGGCTCGCTGAGGCCATCGCCACAGATAGTGGCAATCACCGCTCAAGTCGCGCTCTCCGCGCGCCGTAATAAGGGGCACACACCCCCCAGCGGGGGTCACAGATCCGGGGTTCCGGTTCGTGGGCGTGGGCGGCACGGCAGATCGGTGCGATGCGCAAGCAACGTGCCGGTGTTCGTGCAATGCCTCCCAGCCCGCCCCAGAAACGTCCGCACCCGCGGCCGGAGCCCCGGCTTTCCTTCTCCCTCCCACGCCTCCCGGACTCTCCTCTCCGGGAGGCGTCGATGTTGGCGCCGGTACGATCCGGGCATGAATCTCGCTTCGGTGTTGCTGGCGCGCGCGGGCAGCGAGCCCGGGGCGATCGCCCTGGTCGCCGAGGCCGGAACCCTCACCTACGGCGAGCTCGACGAACGGTCGGCGCGGCTTGCGGCCGCGCACTTCGGGCGCCTGGGGCCGGGAACCCGCATCGGCCTGCTGGCCGGCAACGTTCCCGCCTTCGTCGTCGCCTACCTCGCAACCCTGCGGGCCGGCATGGTCGCGGTGCCGCTCGATCCGTCGGCCCCGGCGGCCGAGCTGTCCCGCGCGCTCTCGACGGTGGGAGCAGGGTTGGTGGTGGCGGCGGAGGTGCACCGCGACCACCCCGGCCTGGCGGGTTACGACGTCGTGGCGTTGCGGGCCGACGGCGGCGGGATCGACGCGCACGACGCGTTGCTGCCGCCGGCGCCGGTCGCGCCCGACGATCCGGCCGTGCTGCTCTTCACCTCGGGCACGGCCGGCGCGCCCAAGCCCGCCGTGCTCACCCACGGGTCGCTCGCCGCGAACCTCGACCAGGTGCAACGGCACCCGGATCTCGCGCTCGTTGCCTCCGACGTCGGCCTCGGGCTGCTCCCGTTCTTCCACGTGTTCGGCCTCAACGTGGCGCTGGGGCTCCCGCTCGCCGCGGGCGCGTCGGTGGTGCTCGTCGAGCGCTTCGACCCCGCGGGCTCCCTCGCCCTCGTGCGCGACGCCGCGGTCACCGTGATCGCGGCCGTCCCCGCGGTGTTCTCGGCGTGGCTCGATCAGCCCGAAGCCCTCGCGCCGGGCGACACGTTCGCCCGGGTCCGCCTGGCCGTCTCCGGAGCCGCGGCCCTGCCGGCCGCGACCGCCGCCGCGATGCGCGAGCGCTTCGGCGTCGACGTCCGCGAGGGGTACGGCCTCACCGAGGCGTCACCGATCGTCACGACCGCGGCGGTCGGCGCGCAGGCGCGGCCGGGCTCGATCGGCCCGCCGCTCCCGGGCGTCGAAGTGGTGCTCCGAGATGCCGACGGCAGCGAGGTGCTCGTCGGCGACCCCGGCGAGATCTGGGTGCGCGGACCGAACGTGTTCGCGGGCTATTGGCAGGATCCGGAGTCGACCGCACGCGTCATCGACGCCGACGGCTGGCTCCATACCGGCGACCTCGCGATCACCGACGACGACGGCTGGCTCCGCATCGTCGACCGCGCGAAAGACCTCATCATCGTCAGCGGGTTCAACGTGTATCCGGCCGAAGTCGAGGACGCGCTCGTGGAGCATCCCGACGTCGCCGAAGCCGCGGTGGTCGGGGTCGCGGACCCGAAGTCGGGAGAAGCCGTCGTGGCGTTCGTGGTGCCCTGCGAAGGCGCGACGCCCACGTGGACGGAGTTGATCGCGCATCTCCGCCGCCGCCTCGCGCGTTACAAGCTGCCGACGCGCATCGAGTTCGTCGACGAGCTTCCTCACACCTTCGCGGGCAAGGTACCCCGGCGCGCGTTGCGCACGCTCGCCGGACGGGCCACCGAAGACGCCACGGCGAACCCCGCGTAGATCACCGCGATACCGGCGGCCAGCGTGAGCGCGAAGGCCTGATCCTTCCCGACCGCGCCCTGCACGAGCCCGCCGCTCGAGAGCACGAGCGTGCCCAGGGCGATCAGCGCATTCCCGGCCGCCAGTCGTGAGGTGCCCTCGGCGCGCGAGCGCGCGAACCGCACCGCCGACCACACCGCGCCGACCAGCACGACCGTTGCCCCGAGCCCGCTCGCCGACGCGGCGAGCACGCGCGGGAGCACGCCGAAGTGCTCCTTGCCGATCGGGATGCCGCCGTCGGGGGCGATGGCGCCGTGGATCGGCGCGCTGAGCATGACGCCGACGGCGAACCCCGAGAACAGGATCAGGCCGGTCTCGACCCGGTGGCCGGCCTTGGTGCCCGCGAGGAGGTAGACGGTGCCGAGCGCCAGCCAGGGGACGCAGAGCACCGCGCCGAGCAGGTAGAAGGCCCGGAAGGTGCCGCGGTCCCAGCCGGTCGAGGCACCCGTCGCGAGCGAGGCGGAGGCGAGGGCGAACAGGGCGAGAGCGATCGTCCAGGCGCGCTCGTGCGCCTTGCGGCCCCGGGTGAAGCGCACGCCGGTCGCCTGCGCGAACACGGTTGCTATCGCGGTTGCGAGGAACGCGAGACCGGCCACCATCGGCGCCAACGCTACCGCCCCGACTTTGAGAATCCGGTCACAAAGTCCTACGCTCGCTCCGTAGCAGCCTCTTTTCGGTCCCCGAGCAGGGAGCACTTCGTTGGCCGTTCCCTCCCGGCGGCGCATCCCCGAGGCAACCGTCGCCCGGCTGCCGCTGTACTACCGGGCGCTCCTCGAGGTTGCCGACAAGGACGTCGGAACCGTCTCCTCCGAGCGGCTCGCGGAGCTGGCCGGGGTGAACGCGGCCAAGGTCCGCAAGGACCTGAGCTATCTGGGCTCGTACGGCACCCGCGGCGTCGGGTACGAGGTCGAGTACCTCCTGCACGAGATCTCGCGGGAGCTCGGCCTCACCGAAGACTGGCCGGTCGTGATCGTGGGAGTCGGGAACCTCGGTGCCGCGCTCGCCAACTACCGAGGCTTCGGAGCCCGGGGCTTCCAGGTGACGGCCATCGTCGACGCCGACGTCGACAAGGTCGGCCGCCGCATCAGCGACCTCGTCGTCGAGGACATCGGCGACCTGTCCCGGATCGTCGAGGAACGGGCCATCGCGATCGGCATCGTCGCGACCCCCGCCTCGGCCGCGCAGGAGGTGGCCGACCAGCTCGTCGACGCGGGCGTGCGTTCAATCCTGAACTTCGCGCCGGCCGTCATCACCGTTCCGAGCCACGTGTCGCTGCGCAAGGTCGACCTCGCGACCGAGCTCCAGATCCTGTCGTTCTACCAACGGCGCCTCACCGCCGTCGCGCCCGCCGGTGCGCACTCGGGCGCGTCGGCCAACGACGACGACGGTCCGGAGGGTCGCCGATGAGCTCGGCATCGCCGGCCGGTGCCGCCGGCCGCCCCGGGCTCGCCGGCTGGCCGGTCAACCTGCTGGTGCGCGACCGGCTCGTCGTCGTGGTCGGCGCGGGGCGCATCGCCGCCCGCAAGATCGAGCCGCTCCTCGAGCTCGGTGCCCGGGTGACGGTGATCGCGCCCGAGGTCGGGCCCGACGTGCGCGCCTGGCACGACGGGCGGCGCCTGGTGCTGCACGAACGGCCATTCGACCCCGACGACCTCGACGGCGCGTGGTTGGCGGTGACGGCCACCTCCGACCCCGTGGTGAACCGGGCCGTGAGCGTGGCGGGCGAGGAACGCCGGCTCTTCGTGAACTCCGCCGACGATCCGGCGAACTGTTCCTTTACGCTGATGTCCGTGGTACGCCGAGCCGACATCGTGGTGGCGGTAGGGACGGGTGGGCGCAGCCCCGCCCTCGCGACCTGGCTGAAGCGTCACGTGCAGGGCGAGATGGGCCCTGAGTACGAGACCCTCCTCGAGATCCTCTCGGAGGCCCGCGAAGAGCTGCGGGCGGGCGGGTCCAGCTCGGAGGACGCCGATTGGCAACGCGCCTTCGATTCCGGCATCCTCGATCTCGTCAGGGCGGGACGAATCGCCGAGGCGAAGGAGTTGCTCCGTACGTGTCTCTGATCGTCGTCGGCCTCAACCACCGCACCGTGCCGATCGCGGTGCTCGAACGGGTCAGCGTTCCGTCGTCGCGGCTGTCGAAGGCCCTGCACGACGTCGCCGCCCGCGAGCACCTCGCCGAGGCCGTCGTGCTCTCGACGTGCAATCGCACCGAGGTCTACGCGCGGTGCACGCGCTTTCACCCCGCGGTGGGCGACGTGCGCGACTTCCTCGCCGAGCTGTCGGGCGCCGATCCCGACGAGCTGTCCGATCACCTCTACACCTACGTCGACGATGCCGCGACCGCGCACCTGTTCTCGGTCGCGGCCGGCCTCGACTCGATGATCGTGGGCGAGAGCGAGATCCTCGGTCAGGTCCGCAACGCGTGGCTCACGGCCGAGCAGGAATCGACGGCCGGCCATCTCCTCGGTGGTGTGTTCCGCCACGCCGTCGAGTCGGGCAAGCGCGTACGCACCGAAACGCAGATCGGGCGCCATCCCGTGTCGATCTCTTCGGCGGCGGTCGCCGTCGCGGCCGAGCACCTCGGTGGCCTCGAAGGGTGTCGCGTGCTCGTCATCGGCGCCGGCGAGATGGCCGACGGCATGGCGGTCGCACTGGCCAACCGCGGAGTCGCCGACATCTGCGTCGCGAACCGAACGCTCGGACACGGCGACGATCTCGCGCGGCGCGTCGGTGGCCGCGCCGTCGAGCTCGACGACCTGCCGGCCGAGCTCGCGCAGGCCGATCTCGTCCTGGCCTCCACGGGCTCGAGCGACGTGATCGTC